>CAMLMI010000077.1 GCA_946480965.1 uncultured Verrucomicrobiales bacterium
CCACAGAGGGACACAGAGGGACACAGATAGGGAGGGCCGCCCCTGTTGGGCGGTGAATGTTTTCGGAACAACCAACAACCAACAACCAACACCGAACATCCAAGGCTGGCCTGGTCGCCTCTTCGGCTCCGACGTGGGTTTATCTGTGTCCATCTGTGGTTGAGATCGGTTTCCACACCGGCACGAAGTGGAACCATTGTTCGGGATACTGGCGCAGGCTCGGCTCGAAGGCGCTGAGGATCTCGCCGGTCAACGCCGTCCGCGCCGCCCGGTTGCCCAGCGCAGCCCGGTCATACTGGACCACGGGGAGCACTTCCGCGCCATAGACGTTCCCCACGCGCGGCAACACCACCGGCACCACGGCGCAGCCCGTGGCCCGCGCCAGTTCCGCCGCCGCGACGGACGCCTGGAACGGCCGGCCGAACAGCTCCACCTCCACCGCGCTGGCCGCCGGCGGACGGTCGATGAGCAGCGCCACACATTCGCCGTTTTGCAGACGCCGGATGATCTCCACGAAGGCGAACGGATCGTCGCCCACCACGAAGGTTTCGATGCCCCAGCGCGCGCGGGCCTCGCGGCGCAGCTCGGTGAAGCCCGCGCCCGGTTCCGGTTGGGTGAGCACCAGCAGCTTGATTCCCCGCGCGGCCAGCAAGGGCGCACCGAACTCCCAGTTGCCGAGATGCACCGTGACCAGAAGCACGCCGCGCTTCGCGTCAAGGGCGGCCTTGAGATGCTCCCAACCGGTCAGCGGCTTGAGCAGCGGTTCGATGGACAGCCCGGCTTCGTAGCGCCAGAGGTCGCAGAGCTTGCGGGCGAATTCGTCGAAGACGCGGCGCGCGACGGCCTCCGCGCGGTGGCCGACGACCGGGCGAAGGTTCTCCGCCACCACGCGCACACGTGCGGGCTGGAGCCAACGATAAGCCATCAGTCCCGCCCGGACGACTGAGAGGCAGAACGGAGCGGGCAGTCGGCGAACGACCGACAGAGCCAAACGCCAGAGGCGCGCGGAGTAGAGCGGGGTGGGTCCGGCCTCCGTTGCCAAGACCACGGATCGGACCACACCACCGCGCCCAACCCTCCACCACAGTGGCAACGCCACGAGCGACACCAGCAGCACGCAGCCCACGCCGACCGCGCAGGTCGCGCCGAGACTGGCGAGGCCCGCATTGCCCGCCCAGGCCAGCGAGCCGAACCCCACCGCCGTGGTCGCGCCGCAGAGCGCCAACGCCTTGCCGGTGGAGCGCCAGGCCGCGCCCCAGTCGCCGCGCGCACGCCGCAGCGCCAATTGCACGTGGATGGCATAGTCCACGCCCGTGCCGAGCAGGAGCGGCAGCGCCATCAGGTTGAGCAGATTCCAGGACCAACCCGCGACGCGCATGAAGGCCAGGAGCAGCAGCACGCTCGCCACCAGCACGAGGAGCGCGAGCGCCGTGTCGCGGAGGTTGCGGAATGCGCCCCAGAGACACAGCGCGATGATTGCGACGGTGGCGACCAACAGACCGGTCAGCCGTCCTTGGACGTGGTCGAGAACCGTTTCGCCGAGCAACTGCCAGCCCGTGATCACCGAGCCTTCCAGTCCGGCCAGCTTCGCGGCGGAGAGAGCGTTGGTGCCGGGCTGGATCAGTCCCAGCGCATACCAGTGTTCGCCCGACTGCGCGGAAGCTTGGCGGAAGACCCACTCCGAAACCTGCCCGGTCGGCGGCCGCGAAGGCTCCGTTGCGGCCAGGCGCTCGGACCAGGCGCGCGCGATCTGGTCGGCGAGGAAGAGCGCGTTGGTGGCGAAGCCGGCGTCGAGAACCGTTTGCCGCACCTGCGGCCAGTCGCGGACCACGTCGGCCACGAGCGCGAGGTTGGTCGGCTGCACGGCGGGGTTCGGCCACCAGGCCGATGCGAGCGTGAAGCTTGTCACCTCGCCGCGCTCACCGGCTGCTGCCAGCACCGGTTCGGCCTGCTTCAGGCGGTCGGCGACTTCCTGCGCACTGTTGCCGCGCGTGACGAGGAAGAGCGTGTCGGTCGGACGTTCCAAGCGATGCTGGATCTCGTCCATCGCGGCGAAGGCGGCGCTGTTCCGCTGGCGCAGGGCGTCGGGCGAATGGTCGATGCCCGGCGCGCCACCGAGGAGCAGCCCGATGGCCGCAAGCGCGAGCAAGCCGGTCAGTCCCCAGCCGAGCCGTTGTGGCCACACGGAAGGACCGGATGCGGCGGCGGCGGGCAGAAGTTCCTCCGGCTTTCCCGCCGCCGGGAGAAATCCCCACAGCATGACCAGAACACCGACGCCGACGCCCAGAGCCATCAAGGTGCCGAGCTGCGCCAATCCGGGAAGGCCGCTGAAGACGAGCAGCAGGAACGCCCCCGCCGTGGTCAGGGCCGACCAGAGAATTCCCGGCAACACGTCGCGGCGAATCTCGGCCAGCGAGGCATGGGGACGAACACAGCGTTCCTGATAGGCCACGAGCCCGAAGTCCTCGACCAGCCCGAGCAGGATGGCCACGAAGCCGAGGCCGATGATGTTCAGCTCTCCCAGCACGAACGCCCCGAGCACGAAAGTCAGCAGGACGGACACGCCGAGGAAGACGAAGAGAAAGAGCAACGGCCGCCACGTGCGGTGCGCGACGCGGAACAGCAGCGCGATGATCAGCAGCGTGCCGGCGGACGACGTGGTCATGTCGCGCTCCATGCTGCCGGCGGTTTCGGCGGCGAAGACCGGCCCGCCGGTGAAGCCGATGTGGGGCGGGCTTCCAGCCTGTCCTACGATTTCGTCCACGCGCTTGCGCACCTTCTCCAGCCAGGCGATCTGCGCCTTGTAGTCGGTGATGGAGCCGGCCGGTTCGACGAAGAGCAGGCGGAAGGTTCCATCGGCGGAGACGAAGAGACGATCCGCCGACTCGAACTCCAAGCCGCCACCACCGGGCAATTTGGCCAAGCCCAACGGGTCGTAGCTCAGGCGCGCGAGGTCGCCCGGCGAAAAAGACACCGCCATCTCCTCGCGGGCATTGCGGAGCGATTCGGCCAAGCGGGCGGGCTCCAGTTGTTCGACCAGCGCGCGGGTCGTGGCCGGGTCTTGCTGGAGCCGCGACCACGCGAGGAACTCTCCTGCCGAAGCGGCGTCATCGAGCCACGGCGGACGCCAGAGCACGCGGCGCACGAGCGTCGGGTCCTTCACCAGTTCCTCGGCCAAACGACGCGCCGTCGCTTCGGCGGTGGCCGCATCTTCCGCCGACACGGTGAGCAGCAGCTCCTGGGCGGACGCGAAGTGCTCCTGGTGCCGCTTCAGCCCCTGCACCACCGGCAGCTCGTCGGGCAACAGGCCGAGGACGTTCGTGTCGAACCGCAGGCGGGCCAGACCGACGACGACCAGCACCAACACCGCGCACGAGGCGATCCAAACGACGCGGCGATTCATGGCGCGGGCGCGACTCCTTCCAACCGTCCGCCGGTGCGGGCGTGGGTCAGGCTCCAGCGTCCGTCGGCTTGGATCTCCAGTTGCCACGGCCTTTCGACCGAGACGGGTGGCAGGGTTTCGAGCTGGAACCACGGCAGACGGCGCGGCGGGGAACGGCGGGCTCCGTAGGTCTTCTCGCGCAGCGGTGATCCGAGCGTCCATCCCTCGTCGGAGCGGCGCGCGGTGAGGAGCGGCAATCCGCCTTTGCTGAACTGGACGAAGAGCTCGCCGGTGGCTTCGCGTTTGGCCCAGAGAAGTTCACCGGCCACTTCCTCGGCCTCGGCGGTAGGCCGCCAGAGCGCGGGCACTTCGCGGACGGTCCAGCCGGGGGCAGCGATGTCGGCGGGAGGAAGCTGGGGCGCGAGGCAGCCGGTGAGGAGGAACAACGAAACGAGGAGGGGAACATTCAACGTCCAACGTCCAACGCCCAACGCCCAAGGGGCACCGGGCGCTTCGATGTTGGATGTTGGATGTTGGTTGTTGGTCGTTCTCGAACCACTGACCACGGACGACTGACCACGGACGATTCCGCCTCTGTGTCCATCTGTGTTCATCTGTGGTTTCAACTCGGGAAAAGCCGTGGCTCCGTTCAACGCATCGTCGGTTCCGCAGCACGATCCGCGAGCGGCGCGAAGGAGATGCGGGGCACCAGCGGCCAGCGGGCCTGGAGCTTCACCACCCAGAAGAAGAGCCTCAGCCGCCACTTCATTTTCCAGCCGCCTTCCAGTTCGCCCGCGAGCACGGCGTTGACGGCGGCGGGCAGGTTCCACTTGTTCCGCGGCTCCAAGAATACCTCCATGAAGGGCGTGGTGTAGAACTTCTCCACCATTTCCCAATACAACCCCATCGCGGCCTTGATGCGTCGCTCGTAGTCGGCGAAGCGCATTGCACCGTCGTCGCCGGCCCGCAGTGCGGCGTCCACTTCGGCGGCGGCCAGCTTGCCGGAGAACATCGCGAGATAGACGCCGGCGGAGAAGATGGGGTCCATGAACCCGGCGGCGTCGCCGATGCGCAGCAGGCGCGGACCGACCAGCCGGCGGTTGCGGTAGCTGAAATCGCTCGTCGCCTGGATCGCGCCGCACAGCCGCGCGTCCGCCATGCGTTCCCGCATCGGCAGGCTGGAATCGACCCAGTGCTGGAAGACCTCGGCCGGCGACCGCTTCATCGCGTTGAACTCGTCGCGGTCCATCACGCAGCCGACGGAGATCTTCTCGTCGGAAATGGGGATCAACCAGAACCACTTGTTCTCCAGCCGGACGATCACGGTGTCGCCGCCCTTGGAACAGGCGTCGCGCTTCACGCCGAGGAAGTGGCCGAAGAGCGCGATCTTCTTCAGACGCGGATGCACCTCGCGCAGGCCTTCCTGGTTGCCCGTCATGTTGCCGCGCCCGCTGGCGTCGATGAGGAACGGCGCAGTGAAGGTCGCCGCCTCGCCGTCGGGCCCCGTGGCGTTCACGCGCACGGCGCTGCCGGTGTTCTCGAAGCGGTCCACGCTCCAGCCTTCGCGCACCTCCGCGCCTTCGCTCCGGGCGTGCTTCAGCAGGATGTGGTCGAAGGTGGCGCGCTCCACCTGGATCGCCTCGGTCTGGCGGGTGAAGGCGCCCTGGCTGAAGACGAAGGCGGTGGACTTGGAGCCGTTGCCCAGGTGGAACTGTGCGCCGAGCTTTCGCACGAAGCCGTGGGCCTGGAGCGCCGGTAAAACGCCCATTTCGGCGAAGATGCCCTGGTTGTAGGGCAGCAGCGATTCGCCGATGTGGAACCGGGGAAAGACTTCCTTCTCCAGCACCAGGACGCGTCGGCCGGCCTTTCGCAGAAAGGTCGCCGCCGAACTCCCGCCCGGCCCGCCGCCGATGATGATGGCATCCCATGCCGTCGTGCTCATGACGGGATTAAGCGGGGAGGAAGGGCGCGGAGTCAGCTCCTTATTGCGGAGAGAAGGTGGGGCCAAGGCTGCCGCTGAGCCTCCTTCGGACATGCTTCGTTGCCGAAGCAGCCCCATTGGCGACTCCGGAACGCCCAAGCCGTCGTCCTGCCGTTTTTGATCCTGCCCGCGACGAGGGTTGCCAGCCGCGCTCGGCGTGCCAGCTTGCGGGGACAAACTTCCCTTGAAAGCCGCCGATGAAGTCTCTTTTGCCGCTTCGCTCCGGACGGAACGTCGCTTCCGTCTTTGTCCTTTGCTTCGGCCTTGCTCTGTTCGCCGCGTCTGGTGCGTGGGCCGCCTCCGGGGTCGTCCTTGCGCCGCCTGCCGCCATCCAGCGGCCGCCCAGCCCGTCCGCTGCGGTGGCGGACGACATGGAGGGCTACAGCGTGGCCGGGAGCGGCCGGTTCATCGTGATCGGCCGGCCCGGTCGCGAGGTGGAGCGCGACGGAGCGGAGATCAACGCGGCGGGACAGGCCGTGGTCTGGGAGCTGGACGAATCCTATCTCGTCGATGACGTGGTCCAGAAACGGTTCTGGGTCATCAACGCGCCAGATCCCAGGACGGCGCATTTTTTCGGCGGCGCGGTGGCGGCGGGTGACCGGTGGATCGCGGTGGCACAAGGCGTGTCGCGGGTGGGGGTTCCCTATTCGGGCTCGGCGGGCACCCGCACCAACGGTGTCCAGCTGATCGAATTCCCTCCGGACGGCGGCTGGTTGCCGGGGCCCGTTCTGCCCGGTCCGGCCGACGCGATCTACCGCGCGAGCGGGTGGGGCTTCGGCCGCAGCTTGTCGATGCACGGCAACCGGCTGGTCGTGGGGTCGGGCGCTGGCGCGTTTGTCTATGAGGTGGATTCCCTAGGGGTCTGGACCCGCACCCAGATCCTGAACCCAGGCTCCGGGGGAGAATGGGTCGGGTTCGGGCACACGGTGGCGATCCACGGTGATCTGATCGTGGTGGGCGCGCCGAACTCGCCCGACGCCGACATCCAAGGGCTTTTCCGCGGCCAGGGCGGGGCCATCGTCTATCGAAGGGGCGTCGGCGGCCTCTATGCCCCGGAGATGGAACTGCGCGCTGCGGGCGGCACGACCAACGACAACTTCGGCGGCTCGCTGGCCATCGAAATCCGCGACGGCGTGGAGTGGATCGCCGTCGGGGCCCCGGGCAAGGACGCCCGGCTCGGGCCCGGCAGCCTGCAGCCCAATGCCGGTTCCACGCATCTCTTCCGCCGCATTCTGCCCGACGGCGAATGGACCTTTCACCAGGAGATCACCAACTCGTTCGGCGGCCTCACCCAGCAAGCCCGGGCCGGCTCCAGCATCGCCCTGAGCAACGGACGCCTGGCCGTTGGCGCGATTTCCTCGGGCGGCTCCCCGTCGCCGAGCCCCGGCGGTGAGGTGACGTTCTTCTACCACGACGCGGAGCGGGATTCCTGGGTCCGCGCCGGCGACGAGAGCGGCGGCGGTCTGTATGGCCGGTATGGGCTCGGGCTGCACGGGTTTGAGCACGGGTTTCTCGTCGGTGTTCCCGGGTCATCTTCGGATGCGGGCGACTGGGAATGGCGGCCGACCGACCCGTATGTGGCGTTCATCAACAGCGGAAGCGGCCCCAGCTTCGGCGGAAGACCGGCCCACGACCGCCGCGCGGATGCCGATCCGGACGGCGATGGCCTGGTCAATTCCGACGAGGTCTTCTTCGGCAGCGATCCGTTAACGGCGAACACCAACCGCGTCATCGCGCCGTTGATCGACACTGCGGCCCAGCAGTTCAAGCTCCAGTGGCAGCAGGCCTCGAACACCTTCGGCCTGACCTCCAAGGTGGCGTGGTCCACCAACATGACCACCTGGGTGACAAACGATCTCCAGATCGTCCCGCTCGGCACCGTGACCAACTCCACGGCCAAACGATTCGAAGCCCGGCTCTCGTCCACTGGCCGGACCAACGTCTTCTTCCGGCTGTTGGTGGAGTAGGCGCCATTCGTTCGCTACGGGCGAAGCGTCGGGAGGTGCCGTCGAGTTGCTGAGGCCCCGGCGACAAGGGTTGCCAGAGGCGTGGGGCGTGCCAGCTTTCCGGGGAACTTCCCGGGACTCCGTATCATGAAGACTCTCTCGCCGCTTCGCCGTTGCCGGAATGCCGTGTCGGTTCTGGCCCTTTGCTTCGGTCTCGCCGTGAGCACCGCGCCCAAGGCCACGGCCGCCTCCAGTGCAGGGGTGACCCCGCCCCAGCCGATCCAGCGCCCGCCCGGACCGCCCGCTGGCGGCGCTGAAGGCTACGGCGTCGCCGGCAGCAGCCGTTTCCTCGTCATCGGCCGACCCGTCACCACGGTGCAATACAACGGCACCAACATCGACAATGCCGGGAACGTGCTCGTCTGGGAGCTGGACGAGGGCTATCTCGTCGATGATCTGGTCAAAAAACGCTTCTGGGTGATCGATGCTCTCAAGCCGGTATACAGCCACTTCTTCGGCACCGAAGCGGCGGCGGGGGACCGGTGGATCGCCGTGACAGGCGGCCAGTCAAGACCGGGCTTCGGCTCTTCCGGCACACCTCCGCCCAAGACCAACCACGTCCAGTTGATCGAGTTCCCTCCCGACGGCGGCTGGCTGCCGGGACCGGAACTGCCGGGGCCGGAAGACTCCACGTATCGCCGGACCCGGCAGTTCGGCATCAGTCTCGCCATGCACCATGATCGGCTCGTGGTCGGCTCCACAGACGGGGCGCTGGTTTACGAGGTCGATTCGGCCGGGGTCTGGACCCGAACCCAGATCCTGAACACCAATTCGCCGGTCTGGAACAGCCTCGGAACAGCGGTCGCCATCCACGAGGACCTGATCGCCGTCGGCGCGCCGGCGTCCCCGATCAACCACACCAACGGGTTGGTCGCGAACCAAGGCGGGGTGATCCTCTACCGGCGCGGTCCAAACGGCCTCTACGCCGTCGAAAAGGAGCTGCGAGTGGATTCCGTGGACGACAACACTGATATTTTCATGGACGACGTCTTCGGCACCTCCGTCGCCCTTGAGAGGCGGAATGGTGTCGAGTGGCTGGCCGTTGGTTCCCCGGGTCGGGATGCATGGTTCAGCGAGAACAATCGCCAATCCGACTCGGGTTGCGCGTTTCTTTTTCGCCGCATTCTGCCCGACGGCGAGTGGGGCTTTCACCAGGCCATCACCAACATCGGCATTAACGGCAACCCCACCGGCCGGGCCAGGTCCGGGAACACCATCGCCCTGAGCAATGGACGTCTCGCCGTCGGAGCGGTTTCCCCGGGTGGCTCCCTGACGCCTCCTGCGCGCGGCGTGGTGGCGTTCTATTTCTACGACGAGGTCCAGGACCGATGGATACGCACAGGAGAGAAGGTCGGTAGCGGAACGGACCAGTATGGCCTCGGACTCCACGGCTTCGCCGAAGGATTCATCATCGGTGCCCCAGGTAGCCTGGCAAGCAACTGGGAATGGCGACCGACCGACCCGTATGTGGCGTTCATCAACAGCGGAAGCGGCCCCTTCGTGGGCGGCACCTCCGCACACGACCGCCGCGCCGACGTCGATCCGGACGGTGACGGCATCCTCAATTCCGACGAGGTCTTCTTCGGCAGCGATCCGCTGACGGCCAACACCAATGGCGTCATCGCGCCGTTGATCGACACGGTGGCCAACCAGTTCAAGCTCCAGTGGCAGCAGGCCTCGAACACCTTCGGCCTGACCTCCAAGGTGGCGTGGTCCACCAACATGACCACCTGGGTGACGAACGATCTTCAGATCGTCTCGCTCGGCCCCGTGACCAACACCGCCGCCCAGCGCTTCGAGGCCCGCCTCCCGCTCACAGGCCGGACCAACGTGTTTTTCCGGCTGCTGGTGGAGTAGGTCTCCTACGGAGCGGGCCGGGCCTGCTTGCCGTCAGCGCATTTGACCCGCCCTCGTTCCCGCGTAGTCTGCTCCCATTGTTGTTATGAGCACGACCTTGAAACCCGAGACCGATGGCCCGATCGCCACGAGCGACGCGGCCTTTGCCGAAGACGTTGTCCAATCCCCGCTGCCCGTCCTGGTGGACTTCTGGGCGCCCTGGTGCGGTCCCTGCCGCATGGTCGCCCCCGTCCTCGACGAGCTGGCCAAGGAATACAAGGGCCGCCTGAAGATCGTGAAGGTGGACGTGGACCAATGCCCCGAGACGGCCCAGCAGTTCGCCATCCGCAGCATCCCCACGCTCCTGTTCTTCAAGGGCGGCCAAGTCGTCGGCCAAACGGTCGGCGCCGTGTCCAAGCGCGCGCTGACCGAGAAGATCACGCCCCTGCTGGGCTGAGTTGCGGAAACGCCGAACGTTTAACGCTGAACGCCGAACTCCGAATCGCTCGGAGTTCGGCGTTCTTCTTTGGGTCGGCGTATCATGGAGCGCGGGGCATCGCTCCGACGCCGGGCTTGTCACCGAACCGCTTCGTCCGTTTGCTCTCCGGCCAGAACGAACATGAATCCGATTGCCTCCGCCCAGCTCCTCGACGCCTTGAAGTGGCGCTACGCCACCAAGGCCTTCGATCCCGCCCGCAAGATCGCGCCCGAGCTATGGGCCGTGCTGGAGGAATCGCTCGTTCTCACGCCGAGCTCGTTCGGCATCCAGCCGTGGAAGTTCCAGGTCATCACCGACGCCGCCCTGCGCGAGAAGCTGGTGCCCGTGTCCTGGGGCCAGACGCAGCCGAAGGATTGCTCCCACTTCGTCGTCTTCACGGTGAAGAAGGGGCTCGGCGAGCCGGAGATCGACCGCTACATGGCCCGCGCCGCCGAGGTGCGCGGCACCACGACCGACGCGCTCGCCCCGTTCAAGAAGGTCATCCTCGGCAGCCTGGGCAAGGCGGCGGCGGCCGGGACGCTGGACACGTGGCAGACGCACCAGCTCTACATCGCGCTCGGCCAGTTCATGGCGGCGGCGGCGTTGCTGGGCGTGGACACCTGCCCGATGGAAGGCATCGAACCGGCGAAGTATGACGAGATCCTCGGCCTCAACGGCACGGGCTACGCCACGGTGGTCGCCTGCGCCGCCGGCTACCGTTCCGCGACGGACAAATACGCCTCGGTGCCGAAGGTGCGCTTCAAGGCGGAGGACGTGATCGTTCGCCGGTGAACCAAGCAGGACAGCGCTTCCAGCCTGTCCCGCAGTCTGAGCGGCCCCGCCTCGCAGAAGACTCATGGATACCACTTCCATCATCTGCTCGGATCACGCCCCACGGGTCAGGCTGGAAACCTGACCTGCTTCCCCGACATGCCTCCCACCGCATCGCCGTTCCCCGTCCTGTCCGCCGCCACCACTGCGGCGGGACTGGCCCATCTCCGTGGAAGCGACCCGGTGCTTGCCGCCGTGATCGAGCGCACCGGGGCTTTCACCCTGAAGCCGCGCCGCAACCGCTTCGAGATGCTGGCGCGCTCCATTCTCTCCCAGCAGATCTCCACCTCCGCGGCGGAGTCGATCAAGCGCCGCCTGCTCGCGCTGCTGAAGCCGGGCGGATTGACCGCCGCGAATCTCCGCCGCTTCACCCCGGAACAGCTCCGCACCGCCGGCGTCTCGCCGCAGAAGGCCGCCTACCTGCTCGATCTCGCGGCCAAGGTGGACGACGGCGCGGTCCGGCTGGGCCATCTCCACACCTTGCCGGACGAGGGAGTGATCGAGGAGCTGGTGCGGATCAAGGGCATCGGCGAATGGACCGCCCACATGTTCCTCATGTTCTCGCTCGGCCGCCTGGACGTGCTGCCGCACGGCGATCTGGGCGTCCGCATCGCGCTGCGCGATCTCTACGGATTGAAGGATCTGCCGGACGTGAAGCGCGCGCGCAGGATCGCGGAGAAGTGGCGGCCCTACGCGACCATCGCGAGCTGGTATTGCTGGCGCAGCCTGGAGTTCAAGAAGGCAACGTGAGGCTGGAAGCTGGCCAGCGGGAACCGGGATCAGGTATCAGGCTCGCGACATGACGACCCTGCGCCTCTATCTGCTCCGCGAGATCCTCGCGACGCTGGCCATGACCGTCGGCGTGTTCACCGGCCTCCTGCTGCTGGGCAACCTGCTGAAGGACGCGCTGGTGCTGATCGTCGGCCAGCAGCTTTCGCTGGCCCTCTTCGCCCAGGTGCTGGGGCTTCTCGTGCCCTACGTGCTGGCCTTCGCCCTGCCGATGGGGCTGCTCTGCGCGTGCCTGCTGGTCTTCGGCCGGCTCAGCGCGGATTCCGAGCTGGTCGCGATGCGCGCGAGCGGCGTGGGGCTCGCCTCCCTGGTGTGGCCGATGGTGGCGCTGGCGATCGGCTTGAGCGCCTTGTGCGCTTGGATGAGCCTGGAGCTGGCCCCGCGCGCGCGGGTGGAGTTCAAGGGCCTGATGCGTTCGCTGGCCCAGGAGAGCTCCGGGATGTTGATCAACGAGGGCCAGTTCATGGCCGTCGGCGGCTTCACCTACTACGTGGGCAAGGTGGACGGCGACCGGCTGGAGGACATTGAGGTCTATCAGTCCAACACCGCCACGCAGCAGTGGATCCGGGCGGAATCGGGCCGGCTGGCGGTGGACCGCGACCAGGGACTGGTCTCCATCACGCTGACGGACTGGAGGATCACGCGGCTCACGGAGACGAACTTCTACTCCGGTGAGTTCATCGGCGACTACGCGCTGCCGCCCTTCCCCCTCCCGGGCGACCGGGAGGTCGGCGAAGCCAAGATCTCGAACATGAGCTTTTCCCAGCTCCGCGCGAAGCTGGCCGAACTGCGGGCGCAGATGGAGGCCGACGACCGGGCCCTCTCCGCCGGGTTGACGGAGGAGCAGCGGGAGGTGGTGCAGCGGGAACGGCGCGCCTTCACCGCGCGCATCCGCGTGCAGATGCACCGGATGGTGTCGTTTTCCTTCGCCTGCGTCGGCTTCACGCTCATCGGCATCCCGCTGGGCATCCGGGCGCACCGCCGCGAGACCAGCGCCGGCATCGCCCTCGCTCTGGGGCTGGTGCTCGTCTATTACGGCTTCTTCGTGCTGGGCCAGTCGCTGCCGCCGGACTCCGCGCTGGACCCGGCGTTCGTGCTCTGGGCTCCCAACCTGCTCTTCCAGGCGATGGGCGGTTGGCTGATCTGGCGGGCGGACCGGGGCGCGCGTTGAAGGGAATCCCGGCCGGAATCTCCCGCCGCATCAGACCGGATCACGCGTCGAGCGTGGCGCGGACCGTCCGGGTGAGGGACCGCAGGGTGAAGGGCTTTTGCAGGAAGCGCACGGCCTCGTCCCCGCCCTGGCCATCGAGCATCGCCTGCGCGGTGAAGCCGGACATGAGCACGCAGCGGATGCCGGGATGTCGTTGGCGCAGACGGTTGAACAGTTCGCGGCCGCTCGTCCCGGGCAGCGCCACGTCCGTCACCAGCAGATGGAGCGGCTCCGGCTCGGCGGCGGCGAGGCTCAACGCCTCCGTCGGCGAATGCGCGACCAGGACCCGGTAGCCCAGACGGGTGAGGACGCGCCGTCCCAGGCGCAGGATCTGCACCTCGTCCTCCACCAGCAGCACCGTTTCGGTGCCCCGGACCGCCGCTTCCGTCTCCGGCGTCTCCGGCTTTGCCGGGCCGTTGCCGGAGGCGCTGCGGGGCAGCCAGACGGAGAAGCGGCTGCCGCGTCCGGGCTCGCTGGAGACGGTGACAAATCCCCCGTTCTGCTGCGCGATGCCGAAGACCGTCGCCAGCCCCAGTCCGGTGCCCTGCCCCGGCGCCTTCGTCGTGAAGAAGGGCTCGAAGACCCGGGCCCGCGTCTCGGCGTCCATGCCGCAGCCCGTATCGGCCACGGTGAACCGCACGTGGTCCCCCGGAACGGAGCCCGGCTCGGCGCGGGATGCGGCCTCGTCCAGGGAGACGTTCGCGGTCTCGACGACGATCCGGCCGACGCCGGCGATGGCGTCGCGGGCGTTGAGGCAGAGATGGGTGAGCATCTGGTCGAGCTGGCCCGGATCGATCTCCACGGCCCAGAGCCCGGGATGCGGGCGGAAGTGCAGCTCGATGTTCTCCCCGATCAGCCGCCGTGCCAGCCCGAGCCCCGCGGAAAGCGCGTCGTTCAGGTCCAACACCCTCGGGGCGACGACCTGTTTCCGCGCGAAGGCCAGGAGCTGGCGGGTCAGGTCGGCCGACCGGAGCGCGGACTTCCGGATCTCGTCGAGCCAAGGCCGGGCGGGATGCCCCTCAGCGGTGTCGCTGATGGCCAGGTCCACGTTGCCCAGGATGGCCTGGAGCATGTTGTTGAAGTCATGGGCCACGCCTCCGGCCAGGCGGCCCACGGATTCCATCTTCTGCGCCTGGATCAACTGGTCCTGGAGCCGTTCCTTCTCGGCCGAGACCCGGCGACGCTCCGTCACGTCGGCGACGAAGTTCAGCGTCGCGGCCGCTCCCCGCCAGTCGATGCGAACCACATGCAGCCCGACCCACAGCGTGCGGCCGTCAGCGGGGAGCATCCGGAACTCGTAGCGGTTCGGCGGGGCTTCGCCCGAGAGCCGCCGGGCGTGGCGCTCCATGACGAAGTCCCGGTCTTCCGGATGGAGGAAGTCGGCGATGGCCCGTCCCATGAGCTCCCGGTGCGGAACGCCAAGCATCCGGCCCGCCTCGGGATTGGCGAAGACGATGCCGCCGGACTGCACGACCAGGATCGCCTCGCAGGCGTTTTCGACCAGGCTGCGATATTCGCCGCCGGCGATGTCCGACTCCCCGATCTTCCGCTGCAACGCGGCGAACCTTTCCTCCAACCGTTCGGCCATCGCGTTGAAGTCCGACCCGAGCCGCCCGATCTCGTCCGCCTCATCCGCCGCCGGAAGACGTGCGCCAAGCTCCCCGCCGGCCAAGCGCCGCACCGCTCCGGCCACCGAGCCGATGCGGGCGGTCACCAAGCGGCGCGTCATCCACCACAGGACCAGCGCGGTGACGAGGATCGCCGCCAGGAAACCCGAGGCGATCCAGAGCCATAGCGCCCGCAGCGTCTCCGGCGTCTCCGCCGCGTGGAGCCGCAGGTGCAGCGAGCCCAGCACCAGCAGCGCGAGGGATTGGGCCGCGATGACGGCCAAGCCGAGCTTCGCGGCCAAGGGGAACTGGAAACGGGATTTCATTCGGGCCGGTTCTGGATTCGGGCAGGCCCGGCGGCGGCTTGGCGGCTTAAGCTCCGCACGGCGCCACGGGACAGGACGGTCAAAGGCCCGCCCGGGCGGTGGTGGCGGACCGGGAACCTCGGTGACGGCCAAGCCGCGTGGAGGAGGATTCCGGGGCTCCGGAACCGCGGCTTGGGAATCGAAACCGATCAATCGGACCGCAGGAAAGAAGACGCCGGGCATCGCGGCTAGAGGCCAGCCCGAATCACGCCGCCAACCTCCTACTGTTACTTATAGTCTTCAAGAAGAAAGGTGCTTCCGGCCCATCGGATCCAGATTTTGGTCCGGCAGACCGGCAGGGGTTGATGCATCAAGTCCGGCATGGATTTCCGGGTGGAGGCTGCTGCACCGCAACGCCGATTGGCCACCGACTGGCAGTTGCTCCGTAGAAACCTTCGTGAGCGAGTGGTGACTCCTCTCCGTTCTGCAATAACCGGGAGAGAGCCGAAACGAGCGGGCGGCGCTGATCCCCTGCAAAGCGGCGGCATCCTCCTCTGCCCAGCCCTCTCCTCGGGCTGCGCTCGGAGGAGAGGCAGTCTGTTCCGTCTTCCGGCAGCTCTCCGGGCAAGGTTTCGACGAGGCAACTGCCGGTCTGCGCTACCGGTGCTGAGCCCTTGCTTGCGTCCAGCCAAGCCTGCCGCGTCCCTGCCGCTTTCTGAGGCGTCAGCTCTGGGCAGAACGGGCGCGGGATTGCGTCGGGCGGAGGCTTTCGCATAGTCCCCGCACTTCCGCCATGAAACCCATCCTAACCACCGTCATTCTCGGAACCTTGTTCGCCACCACCGCCTGCCAAAGCCCCACCGCTCCTTCGCCGTTTCCTCCGGCGTCGCCCACGCTTGGACGCATCGAGCGGCTCGATCCCGCGCTCGACGCGCTGATCGCTCCGGGCACGCCGATCGAGGTGCTGGGCAGCGGCTTCAACTGGTCCGAAGGGCCGGTGTGGCTGAAGAAGGAGAAGATGCTGCTCTTCTCCGACGTGCCGGAGAACACGGTCTATCGCTGGACGCCGAAGACGGGGATCCATCCCCACTTCAAACCCAGCGGCTACACCGGCAGCGTGCCGCGCGGCGGCGAACCCGGCTCCAACGGCCTGACGACCGATGCACAAGGGCGCTTGCTCCTCTGCCAACACGGCGACCGCCAGGTGGCGCGGCGCGAAAAGGACGGCTCCTTCACCGCGTTGGCCAGCCGTTACGACGGCAAGCGCTTCAACAGCCCGAACGACCTCGCGGTGAAGTCGAACGGCGACATCTACTTCACCGATCCGCC
>CAMLMI010000078.1 GCA_946480965.1 uncultured Verrucomicrobiales bacterium
GCGAACTGCTCGACCGCATCAGCGGTTATCTGAGCAACACGAAGCGGTAGCAGGTCGGACCGGAGCGCGGAGCATCGCTCCGCCGGCCACCGGACGGACGCCCTTCTCCACTCAACGATCCGGCCCCTGGTTTCGTTTCCGGCTCTCGACGGCGCACGTCCCGTGCGGAGCGATGCTCCGCGCTCCTTTCGCCTTACCCGATCAGGTTCGCCGCGCGGAGCACATCGTTGATCTTCCCCTTGGCCGCCGCCCGGAGAATCTCCTTAACCGCATGGAGCAGCGCCGCCGCCTCGGCGTCGGTGCCGATGGTGATGCGCAGGCAATCGCGCGTCTCCGGCTGGTTGAACCAGCGCACCACGATCTTCCGCACGCGCAGCAGCCCGAGCCAGGACTGCGCCGGGATCTTGGGCGGCTTGCAGAGGATGAAGTTCGTCTGGCTGGGCAGCACCTCGAAGCCGAGCGCGGCCAGTTTTTCGCTCAACCGCTTCCGGGTGGCGATGACCTTGCGGAAGTTCCGCTTGTAGTAGTCGAGGTCGTCCAGCGTGGCCGCCGCGGCGATCTGGCCGAGGCCATTCACGTTGTAGCTGTCCCGCACCTTGTGCAGCGCGTCGATCAGGTCGCGGTCGCCCACGAAGTAGCCGATGCGCTGGAAGCACAGCGAATAGGCCTTCGAGAAGGTCCGCGAAACCAGCACGTGCGGATACTTCGTCGCCAATTCCATCGCGTTCTCATCGGCGAAGTCCGCGTAGGCCTCGTCGAGCACGACCACGCCCTTCATCGCCTTGCAGAGCTTCTCCAGGTCGGACGTCGCGTAGCCCCGGCCGCTGGGCGCGTTGGGCGTGGTGACGAAGGTCAGCGCGGCGTCGAAGCGCCACTTCTTGCCCTCGCGCAGTTCCGTCACGCCCGGCAGGTCGAAGTCGGGCTTCAACGGCACCGCGTTCTTGGCCGCCCCGTGGATGTCGGCCAGCACGGGATAGAGCGAATAGCTGGGCCAGAAGTATTGGACGACCGACTCCGCCTTGGGCCGACGGCGCGGCGCGGAACCGGACTCGGGCGGCAGCGGTTCGACAAAGGTGCGGGTGGCCAGCGCGAGAACGTCGTCGGAGCCGTTGCCCACGATGATGTTGTCCGGAGCGACGCCGTGGAGCTTCGCCAGCTTTTCGCGCAGCGCGAGGGCGGAGGGATTCGGATAGAGCCGCAGCCGCTCATCGACCGCGTCCTTCACCGCCTTCATCACCTCGGGCGAGGGCGGGTAGGGATTCTCGTTGGTGTTCAGCTTGATGAGATCCGGGATGGCCGGTTGCTCGCCCGGGACGTAGGCATGGAGCTTCTGGACGAGGGGGCGGACCAGCGTTTTGGCGTCGGGAAAAGGCATGTCAGTCGCGTGCGCTTGGCGCAGCACCGGGACGGAACGCGGGTTCCGGGCCATTCCCATCATTGGGAACGCTCCTCGGCTGCGGCTCAAGACACGGTCGGACGGTTGCAGAAAGCCCCACCGTGGGCAACGGGGGAGGAGCCGAAACCCATGACGTCGTCGCGCTACCCTCGGATCTTTGGAGGGAGGCGCTTCTCGCGGGGCAAACCCGGGAGGCATTGCCCGGGCTATTGCTGTGGCAACGGGCGGCCGCTACGGTCCGCGCCCATGTCCCAGCGCCTCCGAGATTGCCTCGGCCCTTCCATCATCATCGCGGCCGCCGTCGTGGGCACCGGGGAACTGGTCGTCGCGCCCCGGCTCGGGGCCACGGTCGGGCTCAGCGCGCTCTGGATCGTGCTGATCGGCTGCTTGGTGAAGGTGCTGCTCCAGGAGGAGCTGGGCCGCCACGCGATCCTCACGGGCGAATCGACGCTCGAAGCCCTGGACCGGGTGCCGGGGCCGCGCTGGAAGATGTCCTGGGCCGGCTGGGCGCTGCCGTTGCTGATCATCGCGGGCAATCTCCAGATGGGCGGCATCCTCGTCTCGATGGTGCAGACGCTGGGGCTGATGGGTGTGCCGGGCCACACGCTGCTGCTCGGATCGTTGGTGTCGTTCGGCACGGCGGTGCTGCTGGTGTTCGGGCGCTACGGCTTCATCGAATCGACCTCCGGCATCCTCGTGGCGGGCTTCACGCTGCTGACGCTATTGGCTCTCGTTTTCCTGCAACGGACAGAGGACGCGGTCTCGATGGCGGCGTTGATGGAGGGGCTGAAGTTCCAGCTTCCGGAAAAGGGATTGGCCGATGCCATCGCGGTCTTCGGCATCACAGGCATCGGCACCTCGGAGCTGGTCTTCTATCCCTACTGGTGCCTGGAGAAGGGCTACGCCAAGGACCTAAAACCCGGCGTGGAACGCGATCCGGCGGTGCTGAAGCGGCGCATCTTCGGCATGAGGATCGACATCTCGGTGGCGGTGCTGATCTACACGTTCTCCACCATCGCCTTCTTCATCCTCGGTGCGGCCATCCTGCATGATCGGCAGGAGATCCCGACCGGGCTGAACCTGATCCAGACGCTGTCGCAGATGTATACGAAGACCTTCGGCCCCTGGGTCTTCATGATCTTCCTGGTCGGCGCGATGGTGGTGCTCTACTCGACCTTCCTGGTGGCGATGGCCACATGGGCGCGGTTGATCGCGGACATCGGGCGGCGCTTCTCGGTTCGGCCTGAAGCCTACGACAAGACCCGGGTGCTGAAGTGGGGCATCGGCGGCCTGGCGCTGGCCTATGTGGGAATGGCGGCGGGCTTCACGAACACGCCGCAGTGGCTATTGGTCGGCGGCGCCGTGGTGCAGACGATCCTGCTGCCGGTCTTCGGCATCGCCATTCTCCTGATCCGGCGGCAACGCGCCCCGGAGTTCCGGCCCGGCCGGGTCTTCGATGTGGCCCTGTATCTCAGCGTGGCGCTGATCGTCGTGGCGGCGGGCTACGCGATCTGGCGGATGTTCAGCGCGTGAGGCTCAGATCTGCGAATAAGCCGTCGGGCGGAGGAAGAGGTTCGTGATGGTGGTGAGGATCTCGGCGTTGCCGAGGCCGGGGGTGGCGCTGAGCTTCTTCCAGTCCGGGTCGTTGCGGAAGACGGCCCAGTTCTTCTCCCGTTCCTCCATGTCGGCGAAGGTCAGCAGGTAGGTCAGGTTCGGCAGGTTCGCGCCCGCGATGGCTTCCCCGAAGAAGACCGGATGCAGCCCGGTCTTGCGGAAGATGGCGATCTCCCCGTCGTTGAACATGCCGACCTTGCGGATGTTCCCCTCCTTGCTGGGGCTTTCGTAGATGCGCATCTCGAAGATGCGCGCCTTCTTTTCCGCCGCGGCAGCGGGCACTTCCAGCTTGGGCATCCCGGCAAAGGCCACGAAGACCGAGCTGTCGAGCCGAACGTAGGAAGGGTCGGCCGCCGGGGCCGCGAGGAAGGTTTCTCCGCCTTTGCGATAGGCGGCGTCGGCCATCAAGCGGTCCTCCAGCGTCAGGAGCGATTCGGCCGAGGCATGGGGCAACAGGACGTGCATCGACGGACTATCCGGCCCGGCCAGCACGCCGAAGACGCCGACGGCGCGGACGTCGGCGCGGTTCATCGCCGGGATGGCCACGTCGCGGAAAAAGTCGTCGAACCGCTTCTGCATGGGGCCGAACCGCAGGTGGTAGCGGCGCAGTTCGTAGTATTCGCGGGCGACGGCCGGGGCCTCGGCGGCGGTGCTGAACATGGCGGGGAGCGTCGCGGCGGCGGCGAGGGAGGACGAAAGGAAATCGCGGCGTTTCACGGCCGCGACAGTGTTCGTCCCGCAGCGAGTCGGCAACGGGTTTTCCCGTTCGCAGGGCAAAATCCGGCCGGTCCCGGCCAGCAAGGAGTCTTCCCTCCCGCTCCTCCTGTGCTAGCGTCCTCGCCACATGAACACGACGGAAGTGCCCTTCACGATCAGCGACCCGCTCAACGCCCAGATCCTCGCGGTCTCCGAGGACCGCATCCAGGGCTTCCAGCACGATCCGCTGGGCGAGATCGCCCGGCTATCCGAGGTGCCGCTGGACACGGTGATCGAGCGCATCCGCGCCATGCTGGAGAAGGGAACGATCCGCCGCGTGCGCCAGACGCTCCTGGCCACGAACCTCGCCCAGGGCTCGCTCGTCGCCTGGGAAGTGCCGCAGGACAAGCTCGACGCCGCCTTCAACTACATGTTCCAGCAGGACCCGTTCTCCGGCCACGTCGTCACCCGCTCGACCGACACCGAGACTTCCGGTTCGCAATACAAGCTCTGGACCACGCTGAAGGTGCCTCAGGGCTACTCGATGACGAAGCACTGCGAATTCCTCCTCGGCCGGGTCGGCGCGAAGCATTTCCGCCTGATGCCGGCCAAACGGCTCTTCGCCCTCGGCGTCGGCCACATCCGCCGCCGTTCGCTCGAACCCGGCGCGCGGGCCGATGTGTTGGGCGAAGTCACCGAAGTCGCCGTCACGCAGCTCAACGAGCTGGAGTGGCGCGTGCTCACCGCCTTGAAGCGCGAGTTCGAGGTGGACGAACTGGTGCCCGACCTCTGGCGCGCGCGCGCCGCCGAAGCGGGTGTGCCGCTGGAGACCTTCTACGAAGTCGCCGAGGATCTGAACGGGCGCAAAGTGATTGGCCGTTTCAGCACCTTTCTCGAACACGTGAAGCCCTTGGCCGACGGCGACCGCGTGACCCGCTTCAACGCGCTGTTTCATTGGGCCGTGCCCGTCGGGCGCGAGATCGAGGCGGGGCGCGAAGTGGCGCGGCACTTCTGCATGACCCACGCCTACTGGCGCGAAGGCGGGCCGGAGTTCAAGAACGTGAACATCATGGGCGTGGCCCACGGCACGGAGAAATCCCTCGTGCTGGCGCACAAGGCCGCCATCGACCGGCACCTCGAAGAAGCCGGGATGCCCATCAGCTACACCAACGTCTTCTGGGGCGGCCGCAGCGAGATCAAGCCCAGCGAAATCTCCCCCTTCGCCTACCGCGACTGGTGCAAGAGTGTGGGGTTGGATGCGGAGAAGATGCGGAGCTGAACCGGATCTTCGAAACGGATTCCACGGATGAACACGGATCGGGTTCCGTGAAAATTTGTGCAATCCGTGTCAGATGTTCGCAGCCCTGCTCGGTGGCGCTTCGCCGAGTCGTCAGCCCTTCTTCCGATACGCCGCGCGGTTCGTGGGGATGCCCTTGGCGTTGAAGCCGCGCTCGAAGTCGGTGGTGACGGCGGCCAGTTCGGCGGGTGTTTCCACGGGCTCGAACTTCGCGTTCTCGCCGAAGACGCGGACCATCTGCTCGAAGTAGTCCACCGCGTCTGTCCGCAGGTAGATCACGCCGCCGGGTTTGAGCGCGCCGTGAACGATCTCGGTGAAGGCTTCGTTGACGAGGCGGTTCTTCCAGTGGCGGCGCTTGGGCCACGGATCGGGGAAATAGACGTGGATGGCGTCCACCGACGCGACCGGCACGAGCCATTGCAGAAGGTAGCCGTTCTCGATGCGGAGGACACGCAGGTTGGTCAGTCCGGCGCGGCGGCCTTTGCGGTCGATCTTGCGGAGGCGGCCGAGGAGACGTTCCACGGCGAAGAAGTTGCGGTCGCGGCGGAGCGCGGCGTATTGGGCGATGAAGCCGCCGTCGCCCGCGCCCAGTTCCACCTCCAGCGGCTGCGCGACGGGGAACATCGTCTCCACCGGCAGGCGGGACATGATGTCGGTCAGCGGATGGATCAGCGAGTCGGCGGGGGCCGCAGTGGTTTGCATGGGCGTGGGTGTGTAGCAGAACCGGCGCGGCGGGAGAAAGGGAAAGCTGGGAAGGCAGGGGAACATCGAACATTCAACGCCCAACTCTGAACGCTGAATGCTGGCTGCTGAACATTGGCTTTTTGGCCGCCCTACGGATTCTCCGAAGGGTCGGCGGCATTGTCGGTCGGCTGGCCCCACTCCGCTTCCACGAGCGCGCGGGCTTCGGCGAACTGGTCCTCCGGGACCTGGATGCGGATGCCGCCGGTGGCGGCGGTGTAGCCCTCGAAGTTCATCCCGGCGATCTCCCCGTGGATGAACGCCTGGAAGCCGGCCACTTCTAGGCGGCCACGGACGAGGTTGGCCTCGGCGGAGCTGAAGGTGCTGAAGACGGTTTTGAGTTCCATGATTCGCCGAGACCGTCGGTCGGGTCGGCGATCCGCGCAAACAGGATCACGCCGGCCCCGGTCTGGGTCAGGTTGGTGATCGTGGCTTGGACGTTGCGCCCGATGAAGAGGTGCGCGCCGGTCACGACGACCATGGTGCCGTCGGGCAGGTAGCCGATGCCCTGGCCCTTCTCGCGGCCTTCGCGGGTGATGCGCAGATCCACCTCGTCGCCGGGCAGGATCTGGGTCTTCAGATTGGCGGCCAACTCGGCGAGGTTGATGGACTTGACGGACTGGAGAATGGCGACGCGGGCGAGGTTGGCGTCGTTGGTCACGAGCTTGGCCCCGAGCGTGGCGGAGAGGAGGACGAGCTTGCCGTCCACGCTGGGTTCCTCGGGGAAATCTCCCTCGTGGATCTTCACGTCGGTGATCGGGTTCGACTGGAGCTTGCGGAGCATGTCCAGGCCGCGCTGGCCGCGTGCGCGGACGGCGGGATCGACCGAGTCGGCCACGATCTGGAGCTCGTGCAGCACGAAGCGCGGGACAACCAGGCGACCTTCGACCACGTTGGATTCGACGAGGCTGGCGATGCGGCCGTCGATGATGGCGCTGGTGTCGAGGACGAAGAGGCTGTCGGGCTTGGTCTGCGAGGCGAAGCGCACGTAGGGCACGATGAGGCTGAAATCCTCCTTGTTGCTGCGCATGGAGATGATCATGCCGAGGTAGGAAAAGCCGAGGAACAACCCCAGCCGGATGACCCAGCGGAGGTTCGCGTCCACGAAGTCGAACAACCCCGAGCGGTCCACCATCCAGGCCATGGCGGTGCCGATGGCGATGCCGGCGGTGGCGGCGGAAAAGGCGCGGATCGAGAAGCCCTTCAGCATCAGATCAAAGGCCACGACCAGCCCGCCGAAGCCGAAGCCGACGGCGATGCCCAGGCCGGGCTGCTGCACCAGCTCGGGACGCACTTGGCTGATCGAGAAGCCTCCCAGGGTGCAGAGTCCCCAGAAAAACAGGCGTATGACCCAATGGTTCATGAGTATTCCAAACACCGATACATCGGCAGAAACGGAAAGGGACTGAGCCGGGAATGCACTGCCGTGTTCCGGCAGCCTCGCGTGGCCCGGAATTCAAAGAAGAACGGCGGCCCCATCGCTGGGGCCGCCGTTGTGCCTGCGGCGAGGATCGCCGGGTCAAGGCTGGAGGATCAGGAAGAACGCCTGGGGCGTTTCCGGGTTGATCGCGTTGGTGATGCTGAAGGCGCCGGTGCCAGTGAAGTTGCCGGTGCCGATCTGGGTCCACTCCGCCACCGGCAGGGCGACGTTCTGCGAGGTCAGCAACTGGTAGGCGGCGTTCGGCGTGCCGCCAGAGCCGCTGATGATCGCGTTGCCGTCCTCGACGACGATGGTCTCGATCTCGGCCGGATCGGACGCGACAGGATCGCCCACCACCTTCAGGACGCCGGTTGTAGCCAGGGCGCTGGTGTCCCAGGTCTGCCCTTCGCCGGGGATGGCGGGTTCGATGGCGGTGAAGGCGCCGCTGTAGGCGGGAGCCTCGAACAGCTTGAGGTCTCCCGCCGGCAGCGGCCCGCCGATGTTCAACCGCAGCACGCCGCCGTAGGCGATGGAGGCGCTGCTCACCAGCACGTCGTTGGTGGACGTGGACGGGTCGAGGTCCATCTGGTTGGTGCCCGACAGGCTGACCGCTCCGCTGACGGTCAGTCGGCCGATGGCCTCGATGCCGGGCGAGAGCGTCGCTCCGGTGGCGGCGGACAGTTCGCCGGTCAGCAGGCCGTTGCCCCGGAGGGTCTGGCCGGCTCCGAGCGCGAGCCTGTCGTCCGCGTCGCGCGCGGAGGCGTCGAGGATCGCGTTGGCCGCGATGGTGATGAGGCGGCTCTGGGTCAAGGCACCGGGCCCGGTCAGGGCGAGCGTGCCGCCGTTGACGGTGGTGACACCCGTGTGGGTGGAGGCGACGCCGAGGTTCATCACCGCCGCGCCGTTCTTCACGAGGCCACCGGTGCCCCCGAACGTCGGGCTGTTGAGGGTGAGCGAAGTGCCGCCGACGTTGAAGAGGCAGTCGCCGACCAGCGTGACGGGACCGACGATCGTGTTGGCGCCGGAACCGTTGTTGATCG
Organism: uncultured Verrucomicrobiales bacterium; assembly: GCA_946480965.1. The sequence continues at coordinate 8,205 of CAMLMI010000078.1, forward strand.
TGGTGGTGGTGCCGTCGCCGTTCAGGGTGAAGACCTTGTCCCATTGCGTGCCGCTGGCCCAGAGCTGGAGCGTGGCGCCGGCACGGACGATCAACGCCTTGGTCGGATCGCCCATCGACGAGGTGGTGGTCTCGAACGCCAGCAGTCCCGCCTGGATGTCGATGTCGCCGATGCCGGCATCGAAGGCCACGCCGACGAAGGAGACCTGGTTGCTGCCCACCTTGGTGATCTTGTAGGGCAGTCCTCCGGAGCTGAGCGAGGCGCCCGCGCCGCGGAAGTCCCAACGACCGGGGTTGCCGCCTGCGGTCCAGTTGCCCGGTCCGCCGAAGGTGACGTCGCCGACCAGCGTGGCCGTGCGGATGGCGTTCTGCTGGGCGACGGTGCCGCTGTTGATGATGACGCCCTGTCCGTCCGCGCCCGCGCCGGCTAGGATCAGCGGTTCGGTGCCAATGTTGAGCGCATTGGCGTTCAGGCCGGCGCCGCCCAGGTCGAGCGAGCCCTGGTTCGTCAGGATCGTGCTGCCGGTGGTGCTGCCCAACGCGGTGTTGTGGCCGATGCGGAGGACGCCCCGATCGACGATCACGTCGCCGTTGAAGCTGTTCGCAGTGGTCAGGGTCAACGTGCTGGTTCCCTGCTTCACGATCCCGCCGTCGCCGCCGATGGAGCCGCCGCCGCCGATGGAGAAGCTGTTGGTCGCCGAGTTGTTGGTGATGGCCGTCGGGGACACCGTGAGACCATCGGGAATGGTCAGGCCGGTCACGACGCCTTCGGTGTCGTCGAACAAAGCGGTGTCGCCGTTGTAGAAACGGTCGGTCTGGGTGGTCGCCAGGTTCCGCCAATTGCTGGAGAGCGAATCCCAGACGCCGCTGGTGGTGGAGATCCACTGCATGTTCGCGCCGGAACCGCCGTTGAAGCGGACCTTCACCTGGCCGGGCGTGGCCGTGTCGATGACCACGTTGTAGTGCGTGCCGGCGACCACGGGATTGAAGCTGCCCGAGATGGTGCCGGTGTAGTTGATGAGGAGGTATTCGCTGCCGAGTCCGGGAAGCTGGTTGAAGCCGACCGCAAGGGTGGTGTTGTTCAGCGTGAGGTTGCCGTTGAGCGTGAGCGTATCGGGCTGGCCGAGCAACGTGTCCACCTCGAAGGCGAGTTCTCCGCCCGGAGCCATTTCCAGGTTGTTGTTGATCGTGCTGGAGCCGACGACGTTCACGCCGCCCACCACCAAACGGCCCGCGACCGACAGGGGACCGCTGAGCGTCACCGGGGCATCGGCCGCCACGCCCAAGGCGAGCGTCGTGCCGGTCGCGGTGGTGATCGGGCTGGTGCCGGTGAACCCGTCATCGAGGACCAAACCGCCGCCGCTGAGGAGCGTGGGGCCCGTGTGGGTGGCCGCGCCGGCCAGGGTCAACGTGCCCGCGCCCTGCTTGGTGAACATGCCCGTGCCCTGGATGCTGGCATTCAGGACGAGATCGCCGGCCTGGTTGAAGATCAGCGTGGCGTTGTTGGTGAGGTTGAGGATGGAGACCCGTCCGTTGTCGCCGCCGTCGCCGAACTGGAGCGTGCCCTGGTTCACGGCGACCCGGCTGAACAGGCTAAGGCCGCCATTGGCCAGCACGAGCGAACCGGCCCCGTTCTTGGTCAGCGCCCCGGCTCCGGCCACGTAGCCGTCGCCGCCGAAGACGTAGTTCAAGGTGCCGTTCTCGACGACCACGGTGGAAGGGCCGACCGCGCCGACCAAAGTGACGTTGCCCGTCGTGGCCGTGTCGTCGAACCGGGCCTGCCCGTTCACGGGGAACAGGATCGGGGCACCGCCGACGCTCTTCCAGTTGGCCGTCAGGTCGTCCCAGTTGCCGTCCGTCGAACCGGTCCAGGTGGCGCGCAGGTCCGTGACCGGGCCGCTGGTGAGCCGGAGAACGACCGAGTTGCCGGAGTCGATCAAGGAGCCGGCGAAGGCCGGTGTCGCGGCCGGCAAGGTGCCGAGCTGCAGCCCGGCCCCGGAGCCGGCCTCGTAGGAGACGATCACGAAATCCGCCGGGTATTCGGGAATGGCGGGCAGCTCGGTGATGTGGACGGTGCCCGCCTGCGCGTCGAGATTGGTCGCCACGAGGACCGGGGTGGCGCCTTTGACGGGCACGCGCAGGACGGCGTCGTTCAACGCGAGCGTGTTCAAACCGCCTCCGGGCGAACCGACCGCGTTGGAGACCGTGAGCGAACCGCCCAGCGTGATGTTGACCGCGCTGTTGCCGCCGCCGGGAACGAGTTCGTTGGCCCAGACGGAGCCGCCGGCGATGTTGAGCGTGCCGTTCACCGCCGCCGCCGCGCCGGTGGCGCGGGCCAACCGCAGCGTGTTGTTCACGACGACCTTCGCGCCGGAGCCGAAGAGCCCGTTGTGGTTGACGTTGAGCGTGCCGCTGACGACGCCCACGGCGTTGTCGGCGTTCTGGTAGCCGATCTCGAAGGTGTTCACGTCCACCACGCCCGCGCCGACGGTCATGTTGCCGGTCGCACCGCCGCCGCCCGCGGCGGTCTGGCCGCGGCCGAGGAAGAGAGTTTCCACCAGCAGGTCCACCGTGCCGTCTCCCAGATTGATGGTGCCGGTGGTGGGATTGCCGCTGCCGCCCTGCGCGCCGTTGTCGCCGAAGCCGACCAAACCGGCGCGGCTGGTTCCGTCCGAACCGCGCAGCGTGAAGGACGGCAGGGAGAGGTTCGCGCCGAAGCTCATGTTGCCCTGCTGCTTCTGGCCGCCAATCCGGATCGAGTCCGCGAACAGCGTGGTCGCCTGCCCGAGCGTGAGGAACGAGACCGAGCCGTTGCCGTTGTTGTTGCTGCTGTTGTCGCCGACCAGGAGCTGCGGAGCTCCGCCCGAAAGGGTGATGTGGTTGGTCCGTGCCAGGATCAACGTGCCCATGTTGCGGTTGAAGGCACCGCCGGTGCCTTGGCCGACGAGAATGCGGCCGATCATGGCGTCGAAGGTGGCCAATCCGGAAAGATCCAGCGTGGCGCGGCGGGTGCCGTTGGCCGTCCCGTGTGGCTGGCGGATGGCGAGGTTGCCCGCAGGATTCGCGAGGCTGAGCCTGCCTTCGCCCGTGATCAACGCTTGGACGACGGTTTCGGGATTGGCCTGCCCATCGGTGCCGACATACATCACGTTCCCGCCCGCATCGGCGCCGTTCAGGGTCAACGTGCGGCCCGCGTCGATCTGCGTGGTGTGGACGCCGTTGGTCTGGCCGTAGGTGAGCGAGAGAATGGTGAAGTCCGCCGAGACGGTGTTGGGAATGTCCGCGCCGGCGTCGAAGAACCGCGCGTTGTCTTCCGCGCCCGGGGGCGTGGCGAGGGACCAGTTGGCCCCGGTGGACCAGAACGAGTTGGATCCTCCGGCCCACTCGATGGCGGCGGCGTGGAGAACCGGAGCGAGACAACCGGCCGAGGCCAGCAGTCCGAGGAGCTTCTTGTGGCGATGTGTCATAACGTGTTCCCGAAAGATTCTGCGCACGCCGGGTGGCGGTGGCAGCAGGGTGTGTTGATGGGACTCTTGAACAGTGCGCGGCTCCGGCGGCGCGTGATACCTAGATGTTTGTTCAATGGTGCATCCGCCCGCGCCCTCCATGCTGGCCGCGTCCCACGACACGCTTTCCGTTCATTGGACCACTATGTTTCGCCCTCTCCTTCCTCCGGCCGGCTTGCTGCCGCGCATCGTGGCGACGGCCTTCACGGCGCTGGTCTGTTGCGCGCCCGCGACGCTTTCGGCGGCGACGAATCTCAGCGTCTGGGTGCGCCCGGGCGAGGACGGCCGCTTGATCCGCCGGCCGGACACCCTCGGCAACCGGCTCCTGGACTACTCGATGGTGGGGTATCGCGGCGGGACGGTTCCTTTGCCGGAGGTTGCGGTGAAGGCGACTCTGTCTCCCCGGGCCGGTGACGACGGCGCAGCCATCCAGGCCGCCATCGACCAGGTTTCCGCTTTGCCGTTGGGCGCCGATGGATTTCGCGGTGCGGTGCTGCTGGCGGCCGGCGAATACCAGATCGCCGGCACGCTCCGGATCAACACCAGCGGCGTGGTGCTGCGCGGCGCGGGCGACGGCACCAACGGCACGATCCTGCGCGCCACCGGCACGGGGCAGCGCTCGTTGATCCAGGTCGGCGGTTCCGGCTCCGCTTCGACCGTGAACGGCACGACCCACGCGATCGCCGAGCCCTACGTGCCGGTCGGCGCGATCAGCTTCCTCGTGGACAGCACCGCAGGACTGGCCGTCGGCGACCGCGTGATGGTGCGGCGGAACGCCAACGCCGCTTGGATTCAAGCCCTGGGCATGGACCAGTTGTGCTGCGCGCCGGACGTGAACGCGTGGTCCCCCGCCGGCTATTCACTGGACTTCGACCGCGTCATCGCCCGCATCGAGGGAAACCGGATCACGCTCGACGCGCCGATCACCTGCGCGATCGAAGAGCGCTACGGTGGCGGCACGATCCGCAAGTTCACCTGGAGCGGCCGCATCCGGAACGTCGGTGTCGAACACCTGCGCGGCGAATCGGACCACGTGTCCGCCACCGACGAGGACCACGCCTGGATTTTCGTGCAGTTCAACAAGGTGGAGGACGCCTGGGCCCGGAAGATCACGGCGCGGCATTTCGGCTTCGCCTGCGTCGCGTTCTACGCCGGCACGCGACGGGCCACCGCGTTGGACTGCTCCTCGCTGGAGCCCAGGTCGCAGGTCACCGGCGGACGCCGCTACGCCTTCGTGATGGACGACTGCCAGCTCGCCCTCGTGCGGGGCTGCCGCACGCAAGACGACCGCCACCAGTTCGTCACCCAGTCGCTCACCACGGGGCCCAATGTCTTCGTGGACGGCGTGAGCGATTCGGCCCGGTCGGACGCCGGTCCGCACCATCGTTGGGCCACGGGCGCGCTGTGGGACAACATCACGGTGAACGGCCACGCCTTGAACGTGCAGAACCGGGGCAACCTCGGCTCGGGCCACGGCTGGGCGGGCGGGAACTGCGTGGTCTGGAACAGCGGCGCGAGCGGCGGCTTCGTCGTGCAGAATCCGCCGACCGCGCGCAACTGGCTGATCGGCTCCACGGGCACGATCAAGAACGGCACCGTCCATGTCGGCCCGCACGATCCCGGCACCTACGATTCGCACGGCACGAACGTCTTCCCCAACAGCCTCTACGTTTCGCAGGTCCAAGACCGCCTGTCTGCGCCGTCGCTGGAAACGCGCGAGTATCGCCTGGGGGACATCGACGGCTTCGATCCGTCGGTGCCGACCGGCGACCCGGTGGCGGTGGACGCGGCTTGGCGAACGGCGGCGATCGCGGCGACGGGCGATCTTCCCGGCCGGGGCTTCGACGCGCTCTCCGGCATCCAGTGTGTGCCGTTCACCTTTGACTTCCAACTGGCCACGAACGAATGCGTCGTCTCGGCGGAGCTGCATCTCGCCCTGCGCGCCGGTTCGCCCTCCAACGCCTCGAACCGGATCTTCATCGACGCCACGACCAACTCGGTCGCGTTCTCCGATCTCGGCTGGATTCCTCTCGGCACGGGAACCAACACTGTCGTGCGGACGCTCGAATTGAATCCGCATTTGTCCCGGCTGGCCGATGGCCGCTTGAACCTAGCCGTCCAAGGCGACGTGGCGATCGATTGGGCGATGCTGGATCTGCGGACCGCGCCGCTCACCAACACGACAACGCAGGTCATCCTTCCCGCCGCCGACGCCCATGTGCGCGGCGGAGCTTCGGCCGGAGCCAACTTCGGCTCGGAAACGGTGCTCACCTTGAAGGAGGACAGCTCGGCCGATTTCCGGCGTCGCGCGTTGCTGCGCTGGGATCTGGGCGCGGTCACCGGCGAGGTGCTGCACGCGGCGATCCGGCTCACGCCGGTGTTTGTCGGCTTCAACGGCCTGGAACATTGCGCCGCCGTGGGGGACGGAGCCGATTGGAGCGAAACCGCCGTGACGTGGGGCAATCGCCCGGCGGCGGGACGGCGGTTCGCTTCGTGGATTCCACGGACGGGGCAAGCGGTGGAGATTCCCGTGACGCCCCAGGTCGTGGAGTCTCTGCGCAGCGGCGGAGACTTTTCCGTGGAACTCTTTTCCCTGACCGACGCCGGAGGCGACGGCGGCGCGGACTACGCCTCGCGCGAACATGCGGATGCCTCCGCGCGCCCGCAGCTCGTGCTCGCGTTCGCCGCTCCGCCGGTTCCGGCGACGAACGAATGGAACCTGCTGAAGGCGGATGTCGGCGGTGCCGAACCGCCCGGCGGCAGCGGCGTGACCAACGGCATGTTGACCCTGGTCGGCGGCGGCAACGACATCTCGGGCACGGCCGACCAGTTCCACTTCACGCACGTGCCGTTGACCGGCGACTGCCAGGTGGTGGCCCGCGTCGTCTCGTTGGAGGCGTTGAACGCCTGGACCAAGTGCGGCGTGATGATCCGGGAAACCCTCGGTGCCCACTCGCCCCACGCCATGACCGTGGTCACGCCCGCCAACGGCGTGAACTTCATGTGGCGAAACACGTCGGGCGGCACCAGCAGCCACACCCAGGCGGACGCGCTGGCGGCTCCGGTCTATCTGCGTGTCGTCCGAACGGGAAACCTCTTCACGTCGTGGCATTCTGCGGATGGCTCCTCGTGGACCCCGATCGGATCGGCTCAGAGCATCCCGATGGCGTCTGTCGTCCATGCCGGATTCTGCCTCGCGTCGCACGTGGTCGGCTCGGTCGCGACGGCGCGGTTGGACCATGTGCAGATCTCGCGGCCGGCACCGTCTTCGCTCGTGGCGGACGGTTTGGCCGACGGCGCGTTCCGGCTCCGCATCGTCGATCCGGCCGGGCCGCTCCTGCTGCTCCAGAGCAGCACGAACCTGGTCCACTGGCGCGCCTTGGAGACGGTGCGGCCCAACGGGGCTCTTTCGCCTTGGACCGATCTGGCGTCCGAAGCCATGGACCTGAGATTCTATCGGGTATTGCCTTGGAACTGAGACCTCCGAACCAGGAAGGCGTTGTGGAGTGCGCCGGCCCGACGGCGCTTTGGTGAAGCCGCAAAGGACGAGGCAGCCGCGCCAAAGCGGTGTCGAGGAAACGCAGTCCAAAGCATCTCCCCGTTCCGTTGCGCCATTATCGGGACTCGCGCAATGGAGTGGCAGAGATTGGGTCCCAGAAGTTCGCACGGTTTCAGCGCCGGAGGCGCGGCAGAAGGTAGCCCCGGGCGTGAGCCCGGGGTTGGTGTTCTCATTCCCCAAGCCCCGGAGGGGCGACAGAACCCCCGGTCGCGCGGCCTTTTCAGCCTTCTGTCGCCCCTCCGGGGCTTTTGTTCCTATCTCGCCATCCACCCACAGCTCACGCTGTGGGCTACTGTCTTCCGCTGCTCCGCAGCTCGGAACTCGACGGAACATCCCTGTCACTGTCACTCCATTGCGCCAGCCTCAATAGTTCCGACTCGGAACGTGGTGATGGAAGGCGCCGCCTACCTCCCGAGAAACTTCACCACCGCCTGCGTGCGCGACTGCACATGGAGCTTCTCGTAAACGGTGTGGAGGTGGGCGCGG
>CAMLMI010000079.1 GCA_946480965.1 uncultured Verrucomicrobiales bacterium
TGCCGGGACGGCGCGGATTGCCGGACGGATTGAAGGTGGACCGGCACGGCAATGTTTTCAGCTCCGGCCCCGGCGGCATCCTCGTCATCGACTCCAAGGGCAAACATCTCGGCACGATCTTCACCGGCGAAGCCACGGCCAACTGCGCCTTCGGCGACGACGGCTCCACGCTCTACATCACGGCCGACATGCACGTCTGCCGGGTGAAGACGAAGACCAAGGGCATGGGCTTCTGAGGCCGCATGGAAGAGGAACCACGGTCCCGTTGGACGCGCTGGGGGTGGATCGCCGCCTTCACGGCGATCCTGCTGGGCGTGGTAGCGGTGGTCGTGGCGGCCCTGGCTTCGGCGGGCTCCACCGATCGCACCCTGCTGGCCATGTCCCGGCTGGGCGCGCAGGGCTTCGGCGGCGGGCTCATCTGGGGCCGCTACCAGCCCCTCTCCTCCCCGAACGCGACCAACCCGGCGCAGTGGAAGCTGCCGCCGGGCTTCGTGGAGCAGGCCACGAACGACCTGCCCGGATTGGTCGAGGTGCTCAAGCTGGACGTCACCGGAGGGACTCCCGGTAGCTGGCGCGACCGGCTCCCGCCCATGATCCGGAGGTGGCTGGCTCCCGACGACAACCAGGCCCGCGTCGGCCGGAGCATCGCCGCCTTCCACGCTCTGGGCTCCAACGCCGCACCGGCCCTCCCGGTCCTGGGCGAAATGTTGACGAACTATCCGACCTCGACCGCGGCGGCCCATGCCCTGGCGGGAATCGGCCCCGAATCCATCCCGCTCTTCGTCCAGGCGACCGGTTCGTCGAACGAATGGATCGGCTTCTGCGGAGCCTGGGGTTTGGCGCAGTTCGGCAGACTCGCCCGGCCGCACGCAGAACGGGTCGTGCAGGCGCAACGGGCGCATCCGAACTCGGGCGGCATCGGGCTGATGTTCTGGGCGCTGGGCGAGATCGGCGGGCCGCCCGAACGGATCTTGCCGACGCTGGCCACCGCGTTGCAGAGCACCAACGAATGGATCTTCGCTCCGGCCGCCGCCGCCGTGCGACGGCTGAACCGGATCGCAGAACTGCCGGACGGCCATCCGGACGCGTGGACCGGGGAAGAGCGGGAATGGTTCGCCGCCCGACGGCCGGCCCTGATCGACGCGCTGCGCAACACCCGCTCGATCCTGGGCGGTCGCCAAGCGACGGAAGCGGGCATGGTCCTGAACGAGCTGGAGGCCTCGGAAAATGAGGTCCGGGCCAAGGTCGGCGTCGCGCCGGCCAACCGGCCGGGGACACGGCCCGAGACGGAGTGAAAAGGGATGCGTGCCGACGGTCTGTTCCAACGGCTGGCGAGGCGCGGACGCCCGGAGATGGGGCGGGATCAGTCTCCGGCCGGGAATCGCACCGGACTGCGGGCGGCTTCGTGGAGCCGACGCAGGAAGGTCTCGCGCGGGATCTCCTCCGCGCCGAGCCGACGGGTGGCATCCGTCACCATCTGCACGTCCAGCAGCGCGAAGCCCGCGCCCCGGAGCCGCTGCACGAGGTGGAAGAGGGCCGCCTTCGAGGCGTCGTCCACGCGGTGGAACATCGATTCCCCGCTGAAGACCGCGCCGACCTGCACGCCGTAGATCCCGCCCACGAGGCGTCCTTCCTGCCAGCATTCCACGCTGTGCGCGTGGCCCAGCCGGTGCAGCTCCGTGTAGCCCGCGACGAATTCCGGCGTGATCCAGGTGCCGCCCTTGCGGTGCTCGACCGCGCAGGCGGCCACGACTTCGGGGAAGGCCCGGTCCACCGTGATCCGAAAGGGGTCCCGCCGCAGCGTGCGCCGCAGGCTGCGCGAAACGCGGAGACGGTCGAGCTCCAGCACGCCCCGGGGATCGGGGCACCACCAGGTCACGGGCGCGACCGTCCACGGGAAGAGCCCGAGCCGATACGCCGCGAGGAGGCAGGCGGGCGAGAGATCCCCGCCGACGGCCACGGGCGACGCGGCGTATCTGCCCGGGGGCAGGCCCAGCGGATCGGGGAACCGGGGTTGGGCCGACGGTGTCATTCGCCGGGCGGTTCCGGGGAGTCCCCGTCGGCGGCGTGCAGCGCCAGCAGGAGACCCATCTGCAGCTCCCCGGCGAGCATCATGAGCCAGGCATGGGAATCCACGCCCGTGGCCAGGAGCTGCGTGAGCCTCGGCAGCTCCTCGGGGGAACCGAGCCGCGTCCAAGCGCCGACGCGGAGGTTGTTCAGGATCTGGAGCAGGGACTCGGCCTCGGGGTCCGACAGCTCCTGTTGCCAGCCGGATTCGGCGGGGAGGAAATTCTCCGGCCGCAGCAGGTTCTTCAGCCAGGCCCGGTGGCGCTTCACCTCGTCGGCCCGGGCGGCGTGCAGCCAGGCCTCGGCCCCATCGGGCAAGGACGCTCCTTCCCGGCTCAACGGCTGGTCCTCGGGCTGGTGCAGCGGGTAGAGCTCGGCCAGGGTTTCGAGCAGCCGCTTCTCCGTGGAGCTCCAGACGACGACCAGCGTGGCGTTGTTGCGGTGCAGCAGCTTCATCGGTCCTTCTCCAGCGTGGCGTGCAGCGAGTAGCCCTGGAGCTGGTGGACGTAGAGCTCCGCCTTCTCGAACCCCGCCCGGGCCACGACGCTCTTCCCCTTTTCATGCACCTCCAGCATGTGCTTCTCCGCTTTCGGCTTCGGCCACGCGAACACGCGCATGAAGACGTGGGTGACGAACTCCATGTAGTTCACCGGATCGTTCCAGACCACGACGTTCCAGCCGGTGTCGTGCGACTCGGCCGGCTTTTCCTGCGTCGATTTGTCCGGGGTGATGACCGGGGTCTCGGTTTCCGCCATGCGGCGAAGCTAGGGTCGCCGCGACGGCCCGGCAACAGCTCCGATGGAGTCGCGGACCGGCTCCGGCCGGACGAGCAGGGAGGCCCGCCCACGCCACCCGGCAACGCGCTCCCGGCGCTGCCCGCGGCCGCGTTCCGGATCAGACCGGGCGCGGGGCGCTGCGGGCAAACCACGCATGGATGAGGCCGGTTTGGAGGAACTGCACCGGCGGCTCGAAGCCGCCCTCGGCGATCAGCGCACAGATCCGGTCCTGCGGAAGGACCGCGACATCCCGGCCATAGACGACGCGCATCTTTTCGAGCTGCTCCGGCGGGCTGCCGGTTTCCCGCATCAGCCGGATCCACACGTCCAACAGGCTTTGGTAGGCGGGAGTAGCGAGGTCGGACGCCAAATCGGCGGTGGCGAGAAAACCGCCGGGCCGCAGCCGCTGGGCGATGGCGCGGAAGAACGCCGTCCGCGCATCGGGCGCGAGGAGGAACTGGGAGACGAGCAGCGAGGTCGCCGCGTCGAACGGTTCCGAAGGTGGCAAGGTCTCCAGATAGCCTGCATGGAAGGCGCAACGCGAAGCGAGGCCGCGCTCATCGGCCTTGCGGCGGCAGACGTCCAGCATCGGGGCCGAGGGTTCCACCGCGACGAACCGCCAACCGGGAAACTTCTCCGCGAGATAGATCAGCTCCTGGCCCGTGCCGGCGCCCACGCAGAGAATCCGCGCCTCGGCGGGCAGGTCGGCGAAGATCGCGCCGATGAGCAGATGCAGCGCGTCCCGCATGGCCGCCAGCTTGGCGTATTTCTGGTCATACGTAGAGGCGTGGGATTGGTCGAAGGCGACGGGTGGAGAGGTGGGTTGCATTGAAAACCTTCCTTGGCAGTCCGTCGGAAAGGGTGCTCCTTGGAGACCAAGTCGAATGGAGATTCGGACGGCGTGGCTGCAGCGCCTTCCATCATGTTCCCTCCACAAACTCAATCCTGATATGCGGGAAATGCGCAGCCAAGTAGTCGCGAACTCGGCCGCCATAGCCGATGAGCTTGATCTTCCGAGTGCTCGCATCCAAGAAGGTAAAGGCGAGCGTGCTCGAACAATCATCCACTACGACAGCGCGCACTGTGCTCAAATCAATGCGACCGGAGGACTTCGGCCATCGCGCGTAGGACCAACTCAAGACTCCATCCTCGATGGTCATGCTCCAAATCTCGCCCTTGAGGAACGCGTAGATGCCGCTCACCACAAGCACAACCAAGAAAACACCAACAACGGTGAAAACGGGATCGCGCGTGAAGATGAAAAAAACAGCCAGCACAGCCGTGAATACAGTCGCAATCATCGCGTAAAGGCCGCGTGCCTTTTGCGTGTAGTGGTATGGTGACTGAACTGCGCTCATGCGATGATGGCTAACATTGTTATTGAGCTGCACGATCCTGTGCCTGGTCGCGCCAACGAGGAAGGCTGTTTTTTCGCCTATTAGACTGTGCTGCTCCATCGCGGACGCCCTTTATTCCGCCGCTTCCTCCGACGGCCGTTGGTTCATCTCGTTGCGCTGGCTGGCCATGACGACGATCTGGTCGCGGATGTCGGGGTAGCGGCGGAGGATTTCCCGGAAGTCGCCCTGGCTGAGGGTGAGAAGCTTGCAGTAGTCGAGCGCCGTAACGTCGGCGGAGCGGGGCTGGCCGTTGATGAGGGCCATTTCGCCGAAGAAAGCGCCGGGGCCGAGCTTGATGCGGCGGCTGGCCACGGAGACCTCCACCTCGCCGGAGGAGATGAAGTAGGCCATGTCGGCCTTGTCGCCAGCGCGGATGATGCGCTGGCCGGGCGTGGCTTCCTTGGGCTCGAAGTGGAGGATGACGACCTCGCGCTGTTCGGGCGTGAGGTTGGAGAACATGGGGAAGCGCTCGACCAGTTCCTCCGGGGTGAAGCTCTTGTGGGCGGCGTGCTTGGCCTCGGCGGCGGCCTTGGCGGCGTTGAGTTCGCCTTCCAGCCGGGCGATGCCGCCGGCCCGGGATTCTTCCAGCGATCGGAGCAGCTTGGGCCGGGCGCGGATCGCGGCGGTCAGGCGTTCGGAGAGGGTGAAGGCCAGGGGGTTCAGGGTGATCGAGAGGATCGCGGCGGCGAGGATCAGGCTGAGGCCTTCCTGGGGCAGGAGCTGGTGGGCGATGCCGAGCCCGGCGAGGATGAAGGAGAATTCCCCGACCTGGGCGAGCGCGGCCGAGACCATCAGCGCGGTGCTGGCCGGGTAGCCGAGCACCAGGACGATGCCGAAGGCGATGATGGACTTGCCGATGAGGACCAGCAGCAGCACGGCCAGCACCATCAACGGCTGCCGCACGAGGATGGTCGGGTCGAACATCATGCCGACGGAGATGAAGAAGAGGACGGCGAAGGCGTCCTGGAGCGGGAGGGAATTGGCGGCGGCCTTGTGGCTGAGGGAGGACTCGTTCAGCACCATGCCCGCGAAGAAGGCGCCGAGGGCGAAGGAGATTCCGAAGAGCTTGGCCGAGCCGAAGGCGATGCCGATGGAGACGGCGAGCACGGACAGGGTGAACAGCTCGCGCGAGCCGGTGCGGGCGACCTGGCGGAGAATCCACGGCATGACGCGGGGTCCGGCGGTCAGGGCGATGGCGGCGAAGGCGCCGACCTTGGCCAGGGTGATGACGAGGGTGAGGAAGATGTTCTGCTCTCCGTGGGAGCCGCCGTGGCCGCCGTCGGTCGTTCCGCCCAGCACTCCGGCGAGCGCGGGCAGGAGCACGAGGACGAGGACCATCGCCAGGTCCTCGACGATCAGCCAGCCGACGGCGATGCGGCCGTTGGTGGTGGCGACGCCGTTGCGTTCCTCCAAGGCCTTCAGCAGGACCACGGTGCTGGCCACGGAGAGGCTCAGCCCCAGGACCACGCCCGCGCCGAGCGACCAGCCCCAGAACTTGACCAGGGCGATGCCGATGAGCGTGGCGAGCACGATCTGGCCCACCGCGCCGGGGATGGCGATGCGCCGCACCGCCATGAGGTCGGCGAGGGAAAAGTGCAGGCCGACGCCGAACATGAGGAGGATGACGCCGATCTCGGCGAGCTGGCCCGTGAGCACGCTGTCGGTGACGAAGCCCCACGTGTGCGGCCCGATGGCGACTCCCGCCAGCAGGTAGCCGACCAGTGGGGGCAGGCGGAGCTTGCTGGCGATGAAGCCGAAGACGAACGCGAAGGCGAAGCCTACGGCTATCGTGGAGATCAGCGTGACATCGTGGGGCATGGCGGCGGTGGTATGAATGCCGGAATGTTCAGCCGGGGGCAACCTCCGCGAGCAACCGTTTCGCCTCGGCCAACTGTTCGGGCGTGCCGAGGAGCAGGAGCTGGTCGCCGATGGAGATCGTTTCGTCGGGGCCGGGATTGATGCGGGCCTCGCCGCCGCGTTCGATGCCGACGATGGTGGCGCCGGTCTTGGCGCGGAGGTCGAGGTCGCGCAGGCGGCGGCCGGAGAGGGGCGAACGTTCCGGCACGGCGACGGTTTCGAGGTCGGCGTCGCGCAGGAGCGCGGCGACCTTGGGCGCTTCCGGCGCGTGGCGCTGGACCGGCGGCTGGGACAGGGTGGTCTCCAGGGCGATCTGGGCGCGGGAATGCACGCGGATGGCCGCGCCCCAGAGCAGCCAGACGAGGAGCGCGACGACGACGAGGAGCACGATGAGGACGTTTCCGGGCGGCAGCAGCGTGGAGCTGAGGGCGAGGCCGAAGAGCACCAGGCCGATCAATCCGGCGAAGGTGATGACCTGCGAGATCACGTTGCGGATGGCGGCGGTGCGGTCCCCGGCGCGTTCCCGGGAGACCTTCAGCTCGGCCAGCAGCATGGCCAGCGCCTGGAACTTGCGGAACGCGGCGATGAACATGGGGAGCGCGACGATCACGGCGCAGAGCCAGACGCCGGTGCGGTAGATGCGGGGTTCCGACAGGCCGTCCGGCAGCCACTTGGGCACGGTGCGGCCGAAGAAGGCGGCGGCGAGGAAGACGGCGGCGATGAGCGCGAGGTTCAGGGTGATCTGGAGGGACCAGCGCTTGATCAGGCGTCCGCCCAGGCTGGCGTGGCGTTTGCCGCCGAGATTGCCGACCCACTGGGTGTAGAGATCGAGGTAGCCGAGCAGCGAACGCGGGGCCATCCGGTAGAAGCGCTCCGCCACGCCGTCGGAGCCCTGGATGAGGTAGGGCGTGGTCAGGGTGGTGACGGCGGAGACCGCGACGGCGATGGGGTAGAGGAAGTCGCTCGTGACCTTCAGCTGCAGGCCGAGCGCCGCGATGATGAAGGAAAACTCGCCGATCTGCGCCAGGCCCATGCCGACCTTGAGCGAGGTGCGGGTGTCGTTGCCCGCCACGAAGGTGCCGAGGCCGCAGGAGAGCACCTTGCCGACGACGGTGACGACGCTGATGACGGCGATGGGGAGCGCGTATTCCACCAGCAGCCTTGGGTCGATCATCAGGCCGATGGCCACGAAGAAGACGGCGCTGAACATGTCGCGCACCGGCTCGACGAGGTGCTCGATCTTCACGATGTCGCGCGCCTCCGAGATGATGGCGCCGATGACGAAGGCACCGAGCGCGACGCTGTAGCCGAGCTTGGCCGCGAGCAAGGAGAAGCCGAAGCACAGGCCCAGCACGGCCACGAGCAGCATCTCGTTGCTCTTGAAGCGGCCGACGTGGTTCAGCAGCCGGGGCACGGCCAGGTAGCCGACGACCAGCGCGGTGACGAGGAAGATGGAGAGCTTGCCCACCGTCGCGCCCACTTCGCCGAGGCTGAGCGAACCGGTCATGGCGATGCCCGAGAGCAGCACGATCATGACGATGGCGAGGATGTCCTCGATGATCAGGATGCCGAAGATCATCCCGGCGAACTTCTCCCGGGCCAGGCCGAGGTCGTTCAGCGCCTTGATGATGATGGTGGTGGAGGAGATGGCCAGCATCGCGCCGAGGAAGAGGCTGTCCATCGGCTTCCAGCCGAAGGCCTGGCCGATGCCGTAGCCGGCCGCGACCATCAGCACGATCTCGAAGACCGCGCCGAGCACGGCCGTCATGCCCACCTGGGTCAGCTTGCGGAGGTTGAACTCCAGCCCCAGGTAGAAGAGCAGCATGATGATGCCCATCTCCGAGAGGATCTGGATGGTGTGCTCGTCATGGATGAGCGAATACGGCGGCGTGTGCGGGCCGATGAGAAGGCCGGCGATGATGTAGCCGAGGACCACCGGCTGCTTCATCTTGTGGAACAGGATCGTGACGAGCCCGGCCACGATCATGACCACGGCGAGATCCTGCAAAAAAGCGACTCCATGCATGGGACAAACTCAGCGTAAAGGTTGGGTTGCTTCCGAGGCCTTGCCCTCGGGAGATGCCGGTGGCCGCGCGACCACCGGCATCGTTGGTTCGGGCCGGTTCGCGGCCAATTACTTTTTGCGGCCGTAATGCCAGAAGACGGCCACTCCGAAGACGGCCGCAGCCGTCAGGAGAATCCAGCGCAGGGATTCGGATTCCATGGGGGTGAGTTCGTTGGGGACGCACCGGGGAGGACGGTGGTGGACCGCCTCCAGTTCCCTCCGGATCGCGCAGCCTGTCCCGGATAGGAACGGGCGCGCCGGCCGGAGGCCAGGCCGGGAAGCTCAGCCGTGGCAGGGCGCCCGGGGCGGCAAGGCGGTGCGCTCCCGGAAACGCCACGCCACGGCAACGGTGCGTTGCGCGACGATCCGGAACGTCGCCACCGGGCGGACGGGAGGAAGGACGACGGGCTCGTTCGGCGGCGAGGCGAGATCGGGCAGCAGCCCGCGCACGAGCCAAGATTGGAACTCGCCGAAGCGGAGCTGGTGGAAGTGGGCCGAGGCGGCGCGCTGCTGGACGGTGAACCGGGGCCCTGCGGAGGGCGTTTGCGCCGAACGGACGGCACCGGCGGGCAACGGGTTCATCGGCCACAAGGCCAGCAGTCCCTGCGTCAGCCACACGGCCAACAGCAGGGTCCATCCGGTCTGTTTCAGACGCATGCCCACGCTCGGCCAGAATGGCCGATTCTCACGGATGCGGCCAACTGCTTTTCCCGAAATCTTCGGGCCACGTGGGCGGGACGATGCGGATGACAATGGGCGCGGACGGTCACGTCCTCGAGTCCAGCCCACTTGCACCGACGGCCTGAAGCCCGCTCCGGCATCCGGGATCGGGAATCCGGCATCGCAACAAAGGACACTGCCTCCCGGACGTGACCGTCCGCGCCCCCGCCGCCCCACATCGGGGGTATGGACCGCCATGCGCACGGATGGGATTCTACCGCCCGTGTTTCCCCGAACGCTTCCTCGATGGCTGATCCTGGCGTGCGTCGCTTGGGTCGGACCAAGCGGCGGTGCCGAAGCCGCGCAGATCCCGTCTGCCGCCACCCGACGGGTCGAGTTCGGCCGCGACATCGCGCCGATCCTTTCGGCCAGTTGCCACTCCTGCCACGGCGACAAGAAGCAGGAGTCCGGGCTGCGGCTCGACTCCCGCGAAGCCTTGCTCAAGGGCGGAGACCATGGTCCGGCCCTCGTGCCCGGCCGCAGCGCGGACAGCCTGCTCGTGCAGGTCGTGGCCGGGGCGCATCCCGAGATTTCGACGATGCCGCAGCGCGGGGACAAGCTCACCGCCGCGCAGATCGGCCTGTTGCGCGGGTGGATCGACCAGGGCGCGGAGATGCCCGCCGCCGCAACGGCGACCGAGACGAAGGAAGCACCGCACTGGGCCTTTCTCCCTCCCCAAGCCATACCCGCGCCCAAGGTGAAACAACGCCGCCAGGTGCGGAACCCGATCGATGCCTTCGTCCTCCAGCGGCTGGAGCGGGAAGGCTGGGCCCTGTCCGACGAGGCGGAGAAGACCACGCTCATTCGCCGACTCTCGCTGGATCTGATCGGGCTTCCACCCACTCCGGCGGAAGTGGACGCCTTCCTCGCGGACCGTTCCCGCGACGCCTACCCTAAGCTCGTGGAGCGACTTTTGGCCTCGCCGCACTACGGCGAGAAGTGGGGCCGATGGTGGCTCGACGCCGCGCGCTACGCGGATTCCAACGGCTTCGAGAAGGACCGCACCCGCAGCATCTGGCCGTATCGCGACTGGGTCATCCACGCGCTCAACGCCGACAAACCGTTCGACGACTTCACCGTCGAGCAGCTCGCGGGCGATCTGCTGGTGAGCCCGGCTTCGTCGGACCGCGAGGCGTTGGATCTCCGGATCGCCACCGGCTACCTGCGCAACTCGATGGTGAACATGGAGGGCGGCATCGATCCCGAGCAGTTCCGCGTGGAGTCGCTCATCGACCGGGTGGACGCCGTGGGCCGAACCTGGCTGGGCCTGACCGTGGCCTGCGCCCAGTGCCACAACCACAAATACGACCCCATCTCCATCCGCGAGTATTACCAGTTCTACGCCTTCCTGAACCAGGACGACGAACCGCGCCTCGAAGTTCCCACGCCGGCACAGGCGGAGCAGCGCCGCGCCCTCCTCGCCCGCGTGGCGCAACTGGAGGACGAACTGATGGCCGAGCCGGCGACGGCGACGAAGTTCGAGCAGTGGCGGAAGAACCTCGGGGAAGCCAAAGACGCCGTCGCCTGGCGGCCGCTGGACGCGAAGGAATGGCATTCCACGCCGATGAAGTTCGAGAAGCAGGAGGACCTGTCGTTGCTCGGCGGCGGCGACGTTTACAACACCGGCGTGCTGCGCGTGTGGGTCGATGTGGCGGAGACGAACATCACCGGCTTCCGTCTGGAAGCGTTGAACAACGCGAACCTGCCATTCAACGGCCCGGGCATCGACGGTTCCGGCGACTTTCTCGTGACCGAGTTCACGGTCGAGGCCACGCCCCTGGCCGAACTGCACGCCAACGTGCCGGGCGCGACGAATGCACCGGCGACCACCAACCAGATCGTCTTCCGTCGCGTGATGGCCGACTGGGATGCGCCGGAGTTTCCCGCCGCCAAGATGATCGACGGACTGACGACCAACGGCGGCTGGGCCTCGGCCCGGACGCAGGGGCGGCGCAACGAGGAACGGCGCGCGGTCTTCGAGACGGAGAAGCCGTTTGGCTTCCCCGGCGGCACGCGGCTCCAGCTCACGCTGAACTGCAAACCGCCCGGCGGGCTGACGGTCGAGGATGGCCCGGTGTCGAACTACCTCATCGGCCGGGTGCGTTTCAGCCTGACGACACAAGACGGGCCGCTGGCGGTCGATCCGTTGAGCGAAGGGCAGCGGAAAGGGTTGAGCGGCGGCCAACCCTTCACCCGGCCTGCGGCCATCACATCTCCGTCCGATGGGGAGAGGGCCGGGGTGAGGGGCCTGTCGTCAGCGAATGGCCTCAAGTCGGACCGCTCCCTCTTCCGCGCCTTCCTCTTCTCCGAGCCGTCATTGGCCGAAGCCGCGGAGCGCTGGGACGCGCTCTGGGCCGATTGGCCGAAAGCCGGGACCACCACGCTCGCGTTGTCCGCCCGGCCCACGCCGCGCGTGACCCGCACGTTCCGGCGCGGCGACTGGAAACGCCCGGGCGACGAGGTCACGGCCAACACGCCCAAGGTGCTGCCCGCCTTTCCGGAATCCGCGCCGCACAACCGTCTCGGCCTGGCCCGATGGATCGTCGATTCCGCGAATCCGCTCACCGCGCGCGTCATCGTGAACCGCGTCTGGCAGCAATACTTCGGCGAGGGCCTGGTCACGACGCCCGAGGATTTCGGCGTGCGCAGCGAACGGCCCTCGCATCCCGAATTGCTCGACTGGCTGGCGCTGGAGTTCATCCGCCAGGACTGGAGCCTGAAGTCGCTCCATCGGTTGATCGTGGGTTCGGCCACCTATCGGCAATCGTCGCGTGTGACGGCGGAGCAACTGGAGAAGGACGCCTACAACCGCCTGCTCGGCCGCGCACCGCGCCTGCGTGTCGAGGCCGAGACGGTGCAGGACATCGCGCTGCGGGCGAGCGGCCTGTTGAGCCCGAAGATCGGCGGGCCGAGCGTCTTCCCCGCGTTGCCCGAGGGCGTCATGTCCCTCAGCTACGGCCCCATCCCGTGGAACGTGAGCGAGGGCGAGGACCGCTATCGGCGCGGGCTCTACACCTTTTGGAAACGCTCCGTGCCGTATCCCGCGCTCGTGACCTTCGACGCGCCGACGGCGGAACAGAGCTGCGTCCGCCGCGTGCGGTCCAACACCCCGCTCCAGGCGCTGGTGACGTTGAACGAACCGACCTTCAACCAGGCCGCCCGCTGGCTCGGCTACCGCGTGCTGCAGGAAGCGGGACCGGCGGATGAAGCCCGCTTGGTCCACGCCTTCCGCCTCTGCACGGCCCGCGTGCCGGACCGGACGGAACTGGCGGCGTTGAAGCGCGCCTTGGCCGACTTCCGCGCAGAATTCGCCGACGACGCGAAGAACGCGGCCGCCGTCGCCTTCAGCGATCCGAAGAACCCTCCGCCGCTTCCCGCCGGTGCCAGCACGACCGAGCTGGCCGCGTGGTCCGCGCTCTCCCGCACGCTGCTGAACCTCGACGAGACCATCACGAAGGAGTGAACGACCGGAAAGTGGGGTAGGGCGAAGGCTCCCGCCGAGCCGCCTGGGAGCGAGCTTCGTTGCCATCAATCCAGCACTGGCGACTCCGGAGCGTCCCGGAGTCGCCAGTGTTGCGGTCTCTTTGGGCGAACGTCCTCCGGCGGCTCGGCGGGAGCCTTCGCCCTACCTTTTCGGCCCGCCAGAAACCCTTCGGCGTGTCGGCCCTGTCGTTCCGGTTTACCTTCCCGCAAGGTATTCGCGCAGGCCGTTGAGGAACATCTGCACCGAGAGCATCACCAGCAGCATCCCCATCAGGCGCTCCACCGCACGCGCGCCGCGCTGCTTGAGGATGCGGACGATGGCAGGGGCGGAGACGAGCGTGACGAAGCTGACCACCCAGGCGATCAGCACCGCCCAGAGCCCGGTCCACAGCCCGCCCGGCTTGCTCGTGATCAGGATGACCGTGGCCAAGGCCGACGGCCCCGCGACCAGCGGCGTGGCCAGGGGCACGATGAAGGGCTCGTTGTCCTCGCCCTCCGCATCCGTCGGCTTGCGGCCGCTGCCCGGCAGGATCATCTCGATGGCCACGAGGAAGAGCACCATCGCGCCGGCCATCGAGATCGCCTCCTGGCGGATGCCGAGGAGCTGCATGAGCTGCCGGCCGACGAAGACGAAGGCCAGCATGATCGCCAGCGCGCAGAGCAGCTCCCGCACGACCACCGGCCGTCGCCGCTCCGGCGCGACCTTCTGGAGGATGGAGACGAAGCTGGGGACGTTGCCCAGCGGGTCCATCGTCAACAGCAGCAGCCCGACGGCGGAAAGGAGTTCGGGAGAGATCATCGGTGGCGGGCGCGGCGCGTTTCAGGACGAAACCGAACCGCGAACCATCCCCATCCAGACAAAGCCGGCGACCAGCAGCAACACCCCAATGACGGGATAGACGCCTTCGGGCAGATCCCAGTCCACCCGTTCCGCGATCGCGTTGCCCCACACGGCGAGGACCGAGCCGACCATGAAGAGCATCACAGTGGCGAGCCACGCCCGGGCCATCCCGCGCGAGCTGCGATAATCTTCCTCGGAAGCCACCGGGCGCTCGAACCCGCCAAAGGCGTGGAACGCGCCCAGCAGCGCCACGAACACGAGCAGTTTGATGAGCTGGGTTTTCATTGCGGGAAAGCTCTCCGGTCTGCCGGACGCAGGCGACGGAGAAAACCGGGGCGGCCGGGATGCTGCAAGACGTTGTGGGTTCGCCGTTCGGCCTGCCCCAACGGGGCGGTGTCCTCTAGCCCAACGTTGCCGCGGAGCGGCTACGTTGGGTCAGAGGACCCACACTCCCATCAACCTCAACGAGGTTGTGCCTCACGTGCTCCCGGCAACAAGGCCGCAACCCCGTTGGGGTTGGTTGTCGTTTGAGGCCGCGTTCCCCAGATTGTCGCTCCGCGCCAACTTGGGGCTACAGACGGAACGCCTTTGGCGTTTTTCCAACCGAAAGCCGAAACGCTCACGTCTCGCCCCAAATCAGGTAAGCGATCCCCTCGATCCATCCGGCCGAGGTGTAGCAGAGAATTGCGTAGACGATCCATCCCCGACCGGTTTCGTGGCGCCGGTTGGCTACCCACCAGCGGGCGACCACCAGGGCATCGAAGACGAAGGCGAAGGTGATCTTGGCCGTGCCGATCTGGCAGAGGCAGGGAAGGAACAGCAGTTGGGTTAAAACCCCGACCGCCAAGGCGGCGGCCAGGTGCTTGGAGTTCCACCTGTGGGCGGTGGTCGATTCGGGTGGGCTGATGCCGTCCATACAGCCGGTCTAGTCGGGACGGGCGGCATTGCTCGGGGATCCTTGGCCGCCGTTCATTCGCTGCCGAAAATACCGGCTGGTCGCGAACAGTGCCGCGCCCATGGCGAACGGTAGCACCGCCTGGGGCCACCCTGGATAGAGCCCGGCGGAAAGCACGACCTTGCGCCGAAGCTGCTCAACTTCCTTGAGGGTGTTTGTGGAAAGTCCGGTCGCTGTCCGCAAGAACGAGTCGAAGTGTTCCTCTTGTTTGGCCAAGAGACCAGGGACGGTGATCCACAGGGTGAGCCCCGCGCTCACCGAAGCGATCGCCAAAACCGAAAAGACCCTCGACAGGATCTGCATCCCGTCCTGCTTAAGTGAAGGGGGGACGCGGGACATTGTCGGGAGAGGTGAAGACTACAGCTTCCCCGGATGTTCCAGCAGCTCCTTCACGCGCGAGAGCAGGCGGCCGGCTCCGCCGCCGTCGAGGACGCGGTGGTCGAAGCTCAGGGTCAGGTTTGCCTCGGTCACGGGGACGAACGCTTTGCGCTCCTCGTCCCAGAACGGGGCCTTGCGACCGGCCCCGAGGCCGAGCACGAGGGTTTGTTCGGGCAGCGGGATGGGCGTGGCCCAGGTCAGGCCGAACGTGCCGAAGTTCGTCACGGTGGCGATGGAGCCGCCGGTGGCGTCGGGCGGGAGTCGGCGCTGGCGGGCGAGTTCGACGAGTTCGTTGTAGCGCTGGGTCAGCTCGGCCAGGGACTTCCGGTCCACGCCGCGGATGACGGGCACGAGCACGCCGTCCTCGGCCTCAACGGCGAAGCCGATGTCGATGGCGGGCGGGTGGACGATCTTGTTGCCGATCAGGCGACCGGCCGGGGCGCTGTTCTCGGCGAGGGCGAGGGCGAGGGCGCGCAGGGCATAGAGGGCGGGGCCGGGCTTGGGATTCTGGGACCGGCGGTGTTCCAGCAGTTGGTCCAGCGCGACGGGCAGGCCGACGGTGGCCAGCGGGCGGGTCCAGCTGCGGCGCATGGCGTCGGCCACGGCCACGCGCATGGTGGAGGCCTTGGTCAGCCGGTGCTGGTCGAGGGCGGAAAGGAACTGCTCGAAGTCCTGGATGGTGACGCGTCCGCCGGAGCCGCTGCCGGCCACGCCGGAAAGGTCGGCGGCGTGGAGGCCCAGCTCGTGGATGCGGGCCTTCATGCGGGGGGACATGTAGGCGGCGCCGGTGGCGTTGGCGGGGACGGGGAGGCCGCGCACGGTGGGTTCGACGCGGGCTTCGGCGACGGATTCGGTGCTGCCCTTGGCGATGGTGGTGGGCGGGCAGGCTTCCGGGGCGTCGTCGAGGCCGAGCTTGGCGGCTTCTTCCTTGGAGACCTCCAGCAGGCCGAGCTTGGCGCCGACGGCGTAGCTCTGGTCCTGGGCGGCGGTCCATTGCACGACCTTGCCGCTGGCGGGGGCGGTGACGGTCATGGTGGCCTTGCTGGTCTCGACCTCGATGACGTCGTCGCCCGCGTTCACCTGGGCTCCGGCCGCGACGAGGAAGCGGAGAATGGTGGCCTCGGCGATGGATTCGCCGAGCTGCGGCATGATGAAGGGGACTTGGCGCAT
>CAMLMI010000080.1 GCA_946480965.1 uncultured Verrucomicrobiales bacterium
TTGATTTCCTTCGGAGCAGCCCCCGCCTTTTTGGTGCACCGCGTGGTGTTGCGGGATGTGTTCGCGGACTACCAGCAGATTGGGTGGCTGATCGCGTCGGGCTATCTCCTGTGCGGCGCGTTTCGGCTGGCTCGGTTCAACTGTCTGGCGGCGATGGCCGGAACGGGGGGGGGGAAGGAGTTCCTGGGATTCCCCATCCCGGCGGCGGCGGGCCTAGTGTCGTCGCTGACGCTGCTGATCGTCTCGACCAACGAGAAGGAGCGGGATCTGGGGAATTGGAAGTATTTGATCGCGGCGGTGTTGGTGTTCCTCGCCGCGATGATGGTGAGCACGGTGAAGTATCCGACCTTCAAGGGGCTCGGGCTGCGGTCCAAGAGCACCTTTGCGAAGTCGATCGGGGCGGCGTTCCTGCTCGGGGCGGTTCTGATCCTCCGGGAAAGAATCCTGATCTACGTGCTGCCCACGTTTTTTACGGCATATCTCCTCTGGGGCTTCATCCGGCTGAGGGTTTCCCGCAGCCTACGTCGGGACGTGGAGGACGAGGATGAGGACGAGGATGCCCATGAGGGAGGCCGGTCGTGACCGGCGTGCGGCGGGGCGCTGACTTCTTGGGCAAGGCATGAGCGGCTCGGGACTTTTGCTGACGTCGTTCGCGGTCGGGCTGGCGTGCGGCTTCGTGGTCTGCATCCCGGTGGGGCCGATCAACGTGACCATCGTCAACGAAGGCGCGCGGCGCGGATTCCGCTGGGCGCTGCTCATCGGCATGGGCGCGGTGGCGATGGAGGTTGTCTATTGTGCGCTGGGGTTCGCGAGTTTCCTGGCGGTGTTCAACACGGAGACGACCCGGGCGGTCATCGAACTCGTCAGCTTCGCCCTGATGCTGTTCCTCGGCCTGAAATACGCATGGGCCAAGGAAATGCCCCCGGCGCCGCATTCCGTGGAGGTGGTGGAGGAAAGGCTCCATCCACATTCGGCCTTCATGACGGGCTTCGTGCGGGTGCTGGGCAATCCGGCGACGCTCTTGCTGTGGATGGCCATTTCGGCAGGAACGGCGTCGCGGGGCTGGGTGAGGCCCGACTTGGCGGGAAAGTCGATCTTTGTGATCGGCGTCGGGGCCGGCGCGGCGCTTTGGTTCCTGCTGCTCAGCTATGTGGTTGGCCTCAGGCACAAGAGATTGCCGCCCCGCACGCTGCTCATCATGTCCCGGGTTTCCGGGGTGTTCCTGCTCCTGACGGCCGCAGGTTTGGGCATCAAGATCGTGCGGGCCTTGGCGCGCCATGTGCAGGAATTTTGAGCGGACGCTGAGTTTTCAGCTGGCACGGTGAAAGCTTGAACCCATGAAAGAATTCCTGATTCCCAAGCAGATGCAGGCGGCGGTTTACCGGGGAAAAAACGATGTCCGGATCGAAACTGTGCCCGTTCCAAACATCCGTGCCGACGAGATTCTGGTGAAGGTGGCGCTCTGTGGCGTCTGTCCGACGGACATCAAAAAGATCAAAGCGGGCACGCTGGAACCACCGCGCATTTTCGGGCACGAAACCGCCGGAACCATCGTGAAGATCGGGGCCAAAGTCTCGGGCTTCTCCTTGGGAGATCGGGTGGGGCTGCACCATCACGTGCCGTGTTTGGATTGCCGCTTTTGTCGGCATCACGCCTATGCCCAATGCGCCCAATACAAGCGCACCGGCATCACCGCCGGGTTTGAACCGGCCGGGGGAGGCTTTGCGGAATACGTGAAGGTGATGGGCTTTTGCCTGCCCGGCGTCGTAAAGATCCCTGCCCGAGCCGATTTCGTCCAAGGTGCCATGTTGGAGCCGGTCAACACGGTTCTGAAAGGTATCCGGACGTTGCGTCTTTTGCGGGGAGACAACGTCTGGGTGATCGGCCAAGGCCCAATTGGACTGCTCTTCACTAGGATTCTGTCACGCTCGGGGATGTCGGTTTGGGCCACAGACCTGATGCCCGAGCGGCGAATTGCCGCTAAAAAAGCCGGAGCGGCTTGGACTGGAACTCCCGAGGAATCACGCTGTTTTGCAGGCAACCAGCCCTTGGGGAAACGAAGGACGGACAAAGAGTTGGATGCGGTTGTCGTCACGGTTCCGGTGGATGCGGCCGTTCGGGAGGCGCTGCATCTTGTGCGCCCGGGTGGTGTTGTCCTGCTTTTCGGGCATACCCAAAGTGGCGGAAACGTGGCGGTCGATCCCGGAGGCTGCTGTGTAGACGAGAAAACATTGCTGGGGAGTTATTCGAGTGACTTTCGGCTCCAGACTGCTGCGGCCCGCTTTTGTTTTTCTGAAAAACGCTTTTTGAGCGGACTTGTGAACGAGACATTGCCGCTCTCACAAGCCGCTCTGGCCATTGACCATGCAGCTTCCCCGTCTGCTGGCCGCCTCAAAGTAGCCGTCAGATGCGGCTGAGCGGGCGTTTTGGTGCGGTTCAGCACATCGGAGAACGGCTCCAGGCGGAAAATAGGTTCAGTGGGAGGAACCGGCCCATTTGGGGGCTTGGTCTTGTGAAAAAAGCATTCAAGCTCGCTCCGTGAAGAGTCGATCAGTCAGTTGCAGGAAGAAAGCCCATGAGCTTCTGGAAAAACTGATTGACGCGAAAAATGAACTCTGGTTCCTTCACTTGCACACACGGAAAGATCGCAAATCCATGAACTCAAAAACCCTCCTCCTCCTCGGTGTTGTCGGGGCTGTGGCAGCGTCCACAGCTGGTGCTCAGGTGTATTCAGTGAATGCAGTGGGATACGTTAATAAGACGTGCCCCGTTGGTTTTTCGATGATTGCCAATCCTTTGAGTGCAGCTAGCAATACGATCGCGGCGCTTATTCCAAATGCTGCTGATGGCACGACTATCTACAAGTGGAATGGTGTTTCTTTTGATGTTAATGTTTTTGATGGTGGTTGGTCTAATGAGGCGATGACCTTGGTGCCGGGTGAGGGTGTTTTCATTCGGGTTGTTGGTTCTCCGTTGACGATTACCTTTGTTGGTGAGGTTATGACGGGTAATCTGGTTAATCCGATTCCTGCTGGTTTCTCGATCAAGAGTTCAATGGTGCCTCAGGCTGGGGGGTTGGATGTTCTTGGTTTCCCCGCTGGTGATGGTGATACTGTTTACCGGTATGTTGGAAATTCCTATGTGGCTTCCATTTACGATGGTGAGTGGGCCGGCGGTGCGCCTGTTGTTGGTGTTGGTGAATCTTTCTGGGTTCGTAAAGTTGGGGCCGCTGGAAGCTGGAATCGGACTTTCTCGGTTAACTGATTCTAACTGAATTACTTGCATATATATGAAAAAAGCAATTATCGCGCTGGCGTTTAGTTCCTTGCTCTCCACTGGAGCTTTTGCTCAGGGAACCATTCTGTTCAATACCCGTGTTATCGGAGATGATGGTGTGACTTTGATTGTTGACGCCCCAGTCACCCTCAATGGTTCGACTCTCGGGGTCAATGGGACTGCCTATTTGGCTCAGCTCTATGTGGGGCCTACAGCTGACAGCCTTGTTGCTGTTGGGACTCCTGTTGGATTTCGGACGGCCCTCAATCGTGCTGGGTATGTGGATGTCTCCAATGCTGCTGTAACGACAGCTCTTCCGGCTGGATCGACTGCTTTTGTTGCTTTCAAGGCTTGGGATGCATCTAAGGGTGCCTCCTACGAAACTGCTCTTGCTGCATTGGGTGCTGTTGGTAGTTCCAGCACAATTTCTGTTGTTCTTGGCGGTGCTGGAAATCCACCCTCTGTTCCTGCTAACCTCATTGGGTTGCAAGGATTCAACATGGCTGTTATTCCTGAACCTGGTGTGATGAGCTTGGCTGCAATCGGGGGTCTGGGCCTGTTGGCTCTCCGGCGCAAGAACGCTTAAATTTTAGATATCTTAATCAAACGCCGAACTGTGCAACAGTTCGGCGTTTTTTGTTCATTGAGGACATATGAGCTGTTGGCTTCAGTCAGCAAAGAGTCGCTTGATTATCAGTCGTGGGTCAGAATCACAACGGATAACGGAGGGAGATTGAAAACAATGCTTTGTGCCTGTGTATGACAGAATTCGAGCGTAGCCGTCCGCGAAAGCATAGTGCTTAGGTTGCTTCCACCATAGTAGCTGGAATCGCTGTTTAGAACCTCGCGCCAAGACCCGCCCTTGGGCACCCCCAAGCGGTAGTCGTTTCGAGGAACCGGGGTGAGATTCATCACCGCGATCAGCTGCCGTTCTCCGTTCTTGGTCTGGCGGCAGAAAGAGAGAACGCTGTTCTCGGCATCGGCGCAGTCCACCCACCAAAATCCTGAAGGATCGAAGTCCAGTTCCCACAGGGCGGGTTCGGATTGGTAAAGCGAGTTCAGATCGCGAATCCACTGCTGAAGCCCTTTATGGTAGGGACCGGCTTCAAGAAGCCACCAATCCAACGAACCGTTATGGTTCCATTCGGCGGATTGGCCGATCTCGCCTCCCATGAAGAGCAACTTTTTGCCGGGGAACATCCACTGGTAGCCCAGAAGAGCGCGGAGATTGGCGAAGCGTTGCCAATCATCTCCGGGCATGCGGCCGAGGAGGGAGTGTTTCCCGTGGACAACTTCGTCGTGGGAAAGGGGCAGGACGAAGTTCTCCTGGTAGTGGTAGAGCATTGCGAACGTCAGGTCGTTCTGGTGGTATTTGCGATGGATGGGGTCGAGCTTGAAGTAGTTCAGCGTGTCGTGCATCCAGCCCATGTTCCATTTCAGACTGAAGCCGAGTCCGCCCAAGTAGGGTGGCCGAGAAACCATGGGCCAAGCGGTGCTTTCCTCGGCGATCATCACGGTGCCGGGGTGCAGGGTGTGGACGAGATCGTTGGTGGTTCGCAGAAACTCCACCGCTTCCAAGTTCTCCCGGCCGCCGTATTTGTTCGGCACCCATTCGCCGGCTTTGCGCGAATAGTCCAAGTAGAGCATCGACGCCACGGCATCGACGCGCAGTCCGTCCAGGTGGAACCGTTCGCACCAATAGAGCGCGTTGGCGGCAAGAAAGTTTCTCACTTCGTTCCGGCCAAAGTTGAAGATCAACGTGCCCCAGTCTTGGTGTGAACCTTGCCGGGGATCTTCGTGCTCGAACAACGCGGTGCCGTCGAAGTTGGCCAAGGCCCAATCGTCGCGCGGGAAATGCGCGGGCACCCAGTCCATGATCACGCCGATGTTGGCGTTATGGAGCTCGTTGATGAGGAACTGGAGATCGTCCGGCGTGCCGTAGCGGCTGGTTGGCGCGAAAAAGCCGGTCACTTGATAGCCCCAACTCGGATAGAAGGCGTGTTCCGCCAAGGGCATGAACTCAACATGGGTGAAGCCCATGTCCTTGAGATACGCCACGAGCAACGGGGCGATTTCTCGATAGCCGGGCGATTCGCCCTGCGACTTCTTGATCCAAGAGCCCAAGTGCAGCTCGTAGATGCTCATGGGGCGTTGGAGCGGATTGACCTCAGTCCGGCGCTTCATCCAAGCGTCGTCAGTCCAACGGTGCTTCGTGGTGTTCCAGACGATGGCTGCCTGTTTCGGCGGCAATTCGAAGAACTTGCCGAAGGGATCGGTTTTTTGGCGAAGAACGCCGTTCTTGTCCCAAATCTCGAACTTGTAGAGCGCACCTTCGCCGACGCCGGGAATGAAGATTTCCCAGACGCCAGAGCTGCCCAGCAGCCGCATCGGGTGCTTCCGCCCGTCCCAATCGTTGAAGCTGCCGATGACCGAGATGCGCCGGGCGTTTGGAGCCCACACCGCAAAGCTCGTCCCCTCCACGCCATCGATCGTGCGGAGATGCGCTCCGAGCTTGTCGTGGATCGTGCGGTCGTTTCCTTCGCCGAAGAGGTGCAGATCCAGATCGCCGAGCGTGGGCAGGAAGGAATACGGATCGCGCCCTTGCTGGATGGTGCCGTCGGGCCAAGTGATCCGCAGATCGTAGGCGTAGATCTCCGAAGCCTTGCGCGTGGTTCCCTCGAAATAGCCCGTATAGTCGAGCGGCTTGAGGGGGAAGGTCGGTTTGGTTTGGTCGTGGACGGGGACAATTTCGACCTTGGTTGCTCCTGGAGCGAAGGCACGGGCGACGAGACCTTTCTTGTCGCCCAAGGGATGGAGGCCGAGAAGCTGGTGGGGGCAGAGGTGTTCCAGGCGGACCAGGCTTTCCAGCTCAGCGGCTGACAAGATCATGCGTGGACGCTACTCGGGCAGTCTGTGGGAAACAAAGGATTTGATCGCCACGCGGTGAAGCAAGCCGTGCTGCAAAGAAGAACCGGAGCCGCGTCTCAGAACACGGCTCCGGCTCAACCCACCCAATCAACGCACCTGCAACACCGGCGACCGTCAGTTGGTCGTCCGGAAAATGTCGTCCGAGCTCGCCTTGCTGTCCTCGAACACCTTGTTCGCGCCCGCAGAGCGGATCATCACGCCGTCGTGCGAGTAGAAGATCTGGATCGGCGTGCCCCAGGGATCGACGATCTCGCCTTTGGGGCTCACCTCGCCTTTGCGGCCCACAAGGATCAGCACGCGCTTGTCGCCCTGGCCGTTGATGGCGCGGGTGATCTCGGCGTTGGAGCCGGTGGGAAATTGCCCCATGAACTCCTTATACTGCTGGAGCCCGAGAATGAGGCTCTCGGCCTGTTCCTGGAAGCGGGCCGTGTTGGGGTCCAGCTTCGCCATCGCGTTGCCGCGAGACATGGCGATCGCTCCGCCCACCGCGAGAACGGCGAGGACCAAGACACTGAGGAGAACCTTTCTCATGCCTGCCAATAGAGCAGGCGCTTGGCCAACTGTCGGAGGAGGAAAAATTCCGGGAATATCGACCAGTCTCTCCCAATCTTAAGAACCCTTCTCCGCTACGGCCAATCCGCGCGCGGCGGGCACGATCTTGGGAGCCGAAGCTCTCGGCCATTGCACGATGACCACGCCGCCCAGGATCACCAACGCGGCCACGCCAGTCAGCGCCGTGAGCGGTTCGTCGAGGATCATCCAGCCGAGCAGTGTGGCGATCACGGGATTCACGTAGGCGTAGGTCGCCACCTTGGTGGCCGCGCAGTTCTGCAACAGCCAGACGTAGGCGCCGAAGCCCACCCAGGAGCCGAAGACGATGAGGTAGAGGAACGCGAGGAACGAACCGCTCGACATCTGTTCCAGGCGGAACCGTCCCGGTTCGCCCGCCGCGAACGACACGACCATCAGCGCCACGCCGCCGGCCAGCATCTGTGCGCCGGTGGAAACCCACGGCGACGCGGGCTTGTCCGAATGCTTCGAGAAGATCGATCCGCCCGCCCAGGACGCGCAGGCCACGACCAGTGCCAGCACGCCGGTGATGGACGTCGTGTTCTCAGCGTCGGCCCCGTGCGGGCTGCCGAGCACGAGCAGAGCGACGCCGCTGAAGCCCACGACTAGTCCCAAGGTCGTGACGGCCGTGGGCCGCTTGCCACCCGGCCTTGCCCAGTCGAAGAGCGCGAACCACATCGGCGACGCCGCCACGATCAATGCCGCCAGGCTGGAACTCACGGTCAGTTCCGCCCAGCAGACCAGCCCGTTGCCGCCGAGCAACAGCAGCGTGCCGACGATGGTGGCATTGCGCCATTGCCGCAGGTTCGGGAGCTTCGCGCCGCGCCACGTGGTCCACAGCAGCAACAATCCGCCCGCGATCAGGAACCGCACCCCGGCCATCAGAAAGGGCGGCAGGGTCTCGACGCCGATGCGGATGGCCAGGTAGGTGGAGCCCCAGACGACATAGACGGCGGCGAAGGCGGCCAAAAGGCCGAGCCGCGAAGGAGCGGGTCCGTTTTCAGAGTTCATGCGTGCAGGCCCCGGAATCCGTCGTCATCGCCGCAGGAAAAAACCCGCCGGACGATGCCTGGCGGGTTCTCGAAAAGGGCGTTTTGGTTTGTTCGTCCTTCAGAACCCGCACGGGCCACGGTGGCACTTGGCCCACTTGGCCGCGACGAGGGCAGCAGCTACCCGGGCCGGGTTCATCGGCATCAGAACGGGGTTGAAGCGCTGCGGGTTCATTTCGGACCGGCGCACCGTGCGTCGGGCGGCCAACGCCGTCAACGGAGGATTCAGGGCGACACCGACGCGCTGCGCCATTTCCCGAGCGTCGGCCACTGGCCAAATGCCCGGGATGCCTCCAGTCTTGGGGCCGACAACGACATGAGCGAATCGCCTGATCCCAGACCGAAGCCCGAGACGGAGGAAGACGTCCCCGAGAACCATGCCGTGCCGGCGTGGAAGATCGCCGTGATCGCCGGAGTCGCCCTGGTGGGCATTTCACTGGGCTCCGTCCTTACCCTGCACAAGGCAGACAAGGACATGCGCCTGCGCGGCAAACCCGCCAGCGCCCTCGGCCACAACGTCGCCGAGACCGCGCCGCCCGGCATGGAATGGATTCCCGGCCAGAAGTTCATCCTGGGCTCGAACGACGGTCTCCAAGACGAACGTCCGGCGCATCCGGTGAGCGTGCGGGGCTTCTGGATCGATCGGCACGAGGTGACCAACGACGAGTTCCGGAAGTTCGTCGAAGCCACCGGTTACACGACCCTGGCCGAGAAGCCGGGCACGAATGCGTTCACCTGGAAGACGCCCGAAGGGGCCGGCTCCAGCCTCGAAGGCCGGGGCGATCATCCCGTGGTCTGGGTGTCGTGGAACGACGCCTTCGCCTACGCGGTGTGGGCCGGGAAACGCCTGCCCAGCGAGGCGGAATGGGATCTGGCGGCGCGCGGTGCGGAGTTCGGCCCCCGCATCATGCAGCATGGGGGCACGATGTCGGTGACGGCCTTCCAACCGGACCGCAACGGATTGCGCGGCATGGACGGCAACGTCCGCGAATGGTGCCACGACCTCTACGACGCCGGGTTCTACGCCGTCAGCCCTGAACAGGGGCCGTCCGGGCCGGATGACTTCGGCAGCACGTCAGGCGACCTCCGGCGGGCGGTGCGAGGCGGGCTGAGGTCGGGCGAACGCTCTTGGGCTCCGGCGGGAGAAGGTCGGCCGGACATCGGCTTCCGTCTTGTGAAAAACGGCCCGCCCTACGGCCGCAGCCGCTAAGAGCGCGCAGCGCAAGCCTTCGGCTGGCCGTTGCGCAACCGCTCAGGTTGCCGTAGCGCCGCCATCCTGTCGGCGAAGGCGGTCTCCCGAAGGAGGACGCTTGGGCAGGCGGGATGCTCGCGATACGGCCGACGAGACGGCCGTGCCACATCGGCTTGGCAACCACCTTTTGCCCGGTGCTGGCTCGTTCTTGTCCTCACCCTTGGGGCGCACGTCAGGGGTGATCGCCGTCCTTCCAGAAAGCGCCGGTTTTCCCCGAAAAATCCCGTGTGAAGCGGTTCCCGCCCAACGGCTCGTCCTTAGAATCAGCCTCAAGCCGCCTCCCTTCGCAGCCGACCTTATCACCGTATTCGCCGTGTCCCGGACACGGGCCGCTTTTTCGGACGGAACATCGGGTCCGTAAGACAAAGGCACAGCCGATCCATCGAAGATGTTCACCGCGATGGTGATCAGCTGTGCCTTTTTTATGCCCGGAGCGGTCCGCCCGAAGCGGTGAAAAGAACGACAAAACATGGCCCAACCGCTCTTCCATCTCTTCCGGAACCTGCACGGTGCGGCGACCGCCTCGCTGGCGTCGCTGGCGGCCCGCGGGCGTTCCGGCTGGGTTTCGCGGCTCGGGCGTCGCGAACCGCAGGTCGGCGCTTCGACGGAACCGGCGGCGGTGCTGGATGCTCCCCCTTGTCTTCCCGCGTTGGCCAATTCCCTCGCCGAATTGGCCCGCCGCACCGATCCGGACTTTGCGCGTCTCGGCACCGATCTGAAGTCGCTCCACGCCGCCGCCTTCGAGCTCAGCCGCAGCATCGGCCAATACGCCGGTTCCGTCCGCGACACGCTCCAAGGCAGTCGGCTGAACGGCGCGGACGGCACCGCCGCGCGTTGTTTGGCCGGATTGCAGGCCGGGATGGACGCCGCCGACGGCAATCTCGCCGCGCTCCAGGAGGTTGCCGGCGCGCTTGGCCAGCTCCACGCCCAGGGCGCACAGATCGAGCGCATCGCGATGATCCTGAAGTCCTCCGGCTGCACCTTTGCGGTCGAGAGCGCCCGCAGCGCCGAGTGCCAGCAGGCGTTCGGCTCCTTCGTGGAGGAGCTGCGCTCCTTGGCCGAGAAGATCGCCTCGCTCGGCTCCGCCATCGGCGGCCAATCAAGAGAGACGCAGGCGTCGTTGGAAGGGTTGACCCGCGTGATCAACGGCGACCTGGAACAGCTCCGGAATCTGACCCGCCGCTCCGAGGCAAGCGTGCGCCAGACGGCGGAACAGATGCAGCGCCTGCTCGATTCCTCCTGCTCCGCGCTGCAACAGGCCGAAGCCCGCGCCCGCGAGATCACGCGCCACGCGGACGACGTCGTCTTCCATCTCCAGTTCGGCGACAACGTCCGGCAGCGTCTGGAACACGTGGTCGCTGCGCTGGAGGACGCTTCCGCCGCTTCCAATTCCCCGGAGAAGACCGCGCTGATCCTCGACATCCAGCTCGCCCAACTCGCGGCCATCGGCGGCGAAGTCGAGGACACGCAGCGGCAATTGCTGGAGGCCTTCGGCGGTTTGGCCCGCGAATCCGCCAGCCTCGGCGAGGGAGTGCGGGATCTCGGTGGCGGCGAATCGGCCAACGACGGCGGCCAGGATCTCTTCGAGCAGTTGAAGTCCGAGCTGGTCCAGCTGGAAGGGCTCCAGCGCCAGGGCCACACGCTCTGCGCCCGTGCCAACGAAACCTCCCAGCAGGCCATCGCCTCCGCCGCCAGCCTCTCGCAGCACCTGGACAAGGTGCAGGACATCAACCGCGAGATGCACCTCCAGGCCCTGAACGCGATCATCAAGACCGCGCTCCTCGGCGAAGCGGGCCGCACGCTGGAAGTGCTTTCCACCCACGTCCACACGGTCTTCCAGGAATCTTCCGGCCTCGTCGAGCAGACCATCCGCGTGCTCGAACAGGTCCGCTCCAGCGCCCATCGCACCGGCGACGCCGGTTCCGCCTTGGCCGACGAGGACACGGATCTCCAGGGCGGCCTCGCGCAGATCGCCAAGGTCCACGGCGAATTCTCCGGCATCGCCGAGACCGCGCTGCAACTGGTCGGGCGCCAGAACGCGCGGCTGGAAGAGGTCCGGTCGCGGCTCGAATTCCTCGGTGCGCTCTCCGGCCGTCTCGCCGCCTTCGCCGAAGAGGTGCGCGCCGTCCGCCGCGTGTTGCCGGAGGTTAAGCCCGGCAACGTCCCCGACGATGAACTGGTGTCGTTGAGCCGCCGCTACACGATGGAAAGCGAGCGCGCGGTCCATCGGCGCATCACGGGCACAGCCAACAACACGCCGGAAAACATGGGCCGCAGCTTGCAACCAGTCGCGACAGGGGACGACAACCTCGACTTCTTCGATGCTCCCGTTGCGCCCGCCGCCGCCGCCGTGGCCCAGGCCCCGGACAAGAAGCCGGAGAAGGCCCAGGACTTCGGCGACAACATCGACCTCTTCTGAACCCGCCCCGATGAAAGCCACCTTCACCCCCTCCGCAACCGACGGTTCGCTCCGTCTCGCGGGCGATCTCGACATCTACGCCGCCGCCGAGCTGCGCGAGGCGTTGCTGGACCACGTCCGCACCGCGCCCGCCGTCGCGCTCGATCTTTCCGGAGCCACCGCCTGCGATGCCGTCGCCGTGCAGCTCCTTCGCGCCGCGCGCCGCAGCGCCGAGGCCGCCGGCAAATCCTTCCGCGTCGCCCGGATCTCCGAGCCCGTGGCCCGGACCTGCGCCGCCCTCGGACTCGCCTCGCAAGATCTCGCTTTGTCGTAACCCCCGATTCCCATGAGCAAAATCATCATGACCGCCGACGACTCCGCCAGCATGAGGGAGATGATCTCCTTCACGCTGAAGAACGCCGGCTATTCCGTGGTCGAGGCCGTCGATGGCCAGGACGCCATCAACAAGCTGTCCGGTTCCCCCGTCCACATGCTCATCACCGACCTCAACATGCCGAACGTGGACGGCCTGGAGCTGATCAAGCGCGTCCGCGCCCTGCCGGAATACAAATACATCCCGGTCATCATGCTCACCACCGAGTCGGACGACGCCAAGAAGCAGGCCGGCCGCGCCGCCGGTGCCAGCGGCTGGATCGTGAAGCCCTTCCGCGGCGAGCAGCTCGTGATGGTCGCCAAGAAATTCCTGAACTGATCCCCGCCATGTCGCAGCCCAATCCCGTCAACACCTTCCTCCTCGAGGCCGGCGATCTCCTCGCCCAGATCGAGGAGATCGTCCTCGACATGGATGCGGGCAGCCCCGACCCCGAGGACATCAACCGCCTTTTCCGCGCCTTCCACACCATCAAGGGCTCCGGCGCGATGTTCGGTTTCGACGACGTGGCCGCCTTCACCCACCACGTCGAGACCGCGCTCGACCACGTGCGCGAAGGCTCGCTCAAGCTCTCGTCCGAGCTGCTCCAGCTCGTCCTTGCCGCCAAGGACCAGATCAAGACCCTGCTCGATGTCGCCCAGGGCGAAGCGGCGCTCGAACCCGGCTCCAGCGAGAAGCTCATCGCCGCGATCAACGCCCTCAGCGGCCACGGTGCTCCCGCCGCTCCGGCATCGGCCCATGCGCCCAAACCGGCGGCGGACGTTTCGGCGAAGCAGACCTTCCGCATCCGTTTCCGGCCCGATCCCGCCATCATGGTCTCGGGCACGAACCCCGTTTCCCTGCTCAACGAGCTGCGCGATCTCGGCGACTGCACCGTCGTCGCCAAGACGGATTCCGTTCCCGCGCTCGAAGACCTCCAGCCGGACCAGATCCATTTCTCCTGGGAGATCACGCTGACGACCGAACGCGGCGCGAACGCGATCAAGGACGTCTTCATCTTCGTCGAGGACGGCAGCGAACTGTCCATCGAGCCGGTCGCCGCCTTGCAGCCGCCCGCTCCGCGCCAGGTCGTGCCGGAACCGGCCGCACCAGTGGCTCCCGTTGCTGTGGTCCCCATCAATCCGTCGGCCGCCGCTGCGGGCGACACCACGCTCTTCACCCGCAACCCGGCGCAGAAGAAGGCCGCTTCGGCCAAGGACTCCACCGTCCGCGTGCCTTCGGAGAAGCTCGACCGGTTGGTGAACCTCGTCGGCGAACTGGTCATGAACCAGTCGCGCCTCAGCCAGATCGCCACGCGCTTCAGCGCGCCGGAACTCGACGTGCCGGTGGAGGAGATCGAGCGCCTTGTTTCCGAGCTGCGCGAGAACGTCCTCGGCATCCGCATGATGCCGATCGGCACGACCTTCAGCCGCTTCAAGCGCCTCGTGCACGATCTCTCGGCCGAGCTCGGCAAGGAGATCAGCCTCGTCACCGAAGGCGCCGAGACCGAGCTGGACAAGACCGTGCTCGACCAGCTCGGCGACCCGCTCGTCCACCTCATCCGCAACAGCCTCGACCACGGCATCGAACCCGCCGACGTGCGCGAACAGCGCGGCAAGCCCCGCCAGGGAACGATCCGCCTCGCCGCCGTCCACACCGGCTCGAACGTCGTCGTCACCATCCAGGACGACGGCAAGGGTCTCGACACCGCCGCCATCCGGGCCAAGGCCGTCGAGAAGAAGCTCATCGCCCCCGATGCGAACCTTTCGGAGAAGGAGATCTTCAACCTCATCTTCCTTCCCGGCTTCTCCACCGCCAAGGCCATCACCAGCGTCTCCGGGCGCGGCGTCGGCATGGACGTGGTCAAGCGCCAGATCGACGCCCTGCGCGGCTCAGTCTCCATCGCGAGCGAGGTCGGCCAAGGCACGGCCATTTCGCTCACGCTGCCGCTCACCTTGGCCATCATCGAGGGCCTGCTCGTCGAGATCGGCCACGACCAGTTCATCGTCCCGATGTCCGTGGTGACGGAGAACGTGGAGCTGCGCCGCGCCGACCGCTCCCGCAACAACGGCCGCAACCTGGTGGCCGTGCGCGGTGAGCAGGTGCCCTACATCCACCTGCGCGAGCTGTTCGGTCAGGAGGAGGGCGAGCCCGAGATCGAGAAGATCGTCATCGTCCGCCATGAGGACCAGCGCGTCGGCCTCGTCGTGGACCGCGTCCTCGGCAGCCACCAGACCGTCATCCAGTCCCTCGGCCGATTCTACCGCGACGTCGAGGTGCTCTCCGGCGCGACCATCATGGGTGATGGCCGCGTGGCCCTGATCCTCGACCTGGCCGGATTGGTCCGGTCGGCCAACCACTGACCCCTTTTCGTATCCATCCACTGTCACGTTCCATGCAACTCACCATCGGCAAGAAAATCGGTCTCGGCTTCGCCAGCCTGCTCCTGATCCTCGGGATCACCGGAGCCTATTCAGTCGTTAAGATGAACCAGGCTGTCACTGGTTCGAAGCATCTCTCGGAGGACTACATTCCCGAGCTGGACATCGCCGCGAAGATCCAGAGTGCGATGGCCGCAGCCAATCTCAATGCGCGAAGCTTCAGCTACACCTCGGAGAAGCCCTATCTGGAGCAGGCCCATAAGTCGATCGACGCTCTCGATGCCGGTGTGAAGGAAGCCGAGGCTCTCGCAGAAAAGACGACCCGCCTTGTCAAACTCAAGGAGCAGGTCAAGGACGCACCCAAGCTGGTCGCCGCCTACAGGCAGCTGTTTGACGAAACTGAGCGGGTTGACACCGAGTTGAGCGAGTTGAGCAAGACCGCCGCCGCTGCCGCCACCGCCGCCACCGCAGGGCTCGACCGCATCATTTCCAACCAATACGTCACGATCGACAAGGAGATCGCCGCAAAGGCAGATCCTGCCGCGCTGGCCGAACGCAAGACCAAGATCGTCGGGTTCAACCAGGCACGCGGCCAGTTGAACGCTCTGCGCATCGCCAACTTTCGTTCCCAGGCAGACCGCCAACCCAAGCTCCTTGAACAAGCTCTCGCGGAGTTTGAGCAGACGGATTCCGGCCTCGCTGCATTGGCACCGCTGCTCAAGACATCTGAGGACATCAAGGAGCTGGACGAAACCCGCAAGGAGCTCAAGGCCTATCAAAACGCGCTGGCCGCTCAGCTGCGCGGAACGCTGGCACTGGCCGATGTCGGCCAACGACGGGCCAAAGCCGGATCAGAAGTGGAAGCCTTCGCCAACTCCCTCGCGGAAGCAGCCCAGGCAGGCGCGACCGCCGTGGCCAACGAGGCCACCACCAGCCTCTCCGCCTCCGCCAACATGACGATCATCAGCGTGGCCGGCGCGCTCCTCATCGGTTGCGTCCTTGCCTTCGTCATCACCCGCATCATCACCGGACCGCTCATCCAGGCGATGGGCCTGGTGCGCCAGGTCTCCGGCGGTGACCTGACCACGACGCTGGACGTGAAGTCGCAGGACGAGGTCGGGCAGATGGTCCATAGCCTCAACCAAATGGTCGGAAACCTCCGCAACGTCGTCGGGGAGATCACCCAGGCCGCGAGCAACGTGGCGTCTGGGTCTGAGGAGATGAGCGCGACGGCGCAGCAACTGTCGCAGGGAGCGAGCGAGCAATCGGCATCGGCGGAGGAGACGACGAGTTCGAT
>CAMLMI010000081.1 GCA_946480965.1 uncultured Verrucomicrobiales bacterium
ACACGGCTGCTGGGTGCGGGATGATCAAGCACTGGCTGCTTGGTGATGACGCGAAAGCCAGGCGATACGCTCAGGTCGTATGGGAGGCGCATCGCGAGAAGCATCTGCTGGTTGCTCCGAAAACACTCGTTCTTCCGTGGATAAAGAAGGACTGGAAAACGTTTGTTTCTGCCCAATGCAAAGACTTTCAAAAACTCTGGCTACGAGCCGGCAAGGATCAATGGACCATAAAGTCGGAGTCTTCGACTGAAGTGGTCGTAACGACTGATCGTTACCAGATTGGGCATCAGTGGTGTTGGGCACACTGTGGATTGGCCCTTCTAGGCAATCGCCTAGGAGCCGATGTTGCCACGGATCAATTCTGGTTCCCAAAAATTGCGTTGTGGAAGGGAAACCCTCTTCAAGTTGCGGATGCTTCGGCTGACTCAGCGAATCAGATGCGGCTCCTTTAAGTGTGCGGACGACTGCCATCATGTTTTCTCGGTAGGATCTGAGTCACAATCCGACCTGAACTTGTTGCCCATGCCCCAGATCAAATTCGGCACCGACGGTTGGCGCGCGGTCATTGCGGAGGACTTCACCTTTGCCGCCGTCGAGCAGGTCACGCAGGCCACGGCGGACGAGTGGCAGGCCGCGTTGAACGGCAGCAGTGGCACAGGCGCCCTCGCCTGTGATCCAGTTCGGCAGGCGCCCCCGCCTGCCGAGGTTTCTCCGGGCGGGGGCGCCCGGAGCACTGCCACTACCAGCCCCACTCTGCTTCCTCCCGGCACAAAGCCCGTGGTCGCCGTCGGCTACGACCGGCGGTTCCTCTCCGACCAGTTCGCCGCCCGCACGGCCGAGGTCTTCGCCGGAAACGGCTTCCAAGTGCTCCTCGCCGATGCGCCCACGCCCACGCCATCCATCTCCTACGCGGTGAAGGCCCATCGCGCGGCCGGCGGGGTGATGATCACCGCCAGCCACAATCCGCCCCGCTTCAACGGCTACAAGATAAAGGCATGGTTCGGCGGCGCGGCCGATCCCGTGCTGTGCAAGGCCGTGGAACAACGTCTCGGCGCATCGCCGGTGCGGTCGCGTGCGTTGGCCGAAGCGGTGAAGGCGAAACAGGTCCGCGTGCTGGATCTGCGTCGGCCGCACTACGCCGCGATCAAACGGTTGGTTGATTTTCCGCTCATCGCGAAGTCCGGGCTGCGCTTCGCCCATGAATCGCTCTTCGGCGTCGGCGCCGGTTGTTTCGACGAGCTGCTGGCGGGCACGAGCTGCCGCGTCACGACGCTCAACGCCGCGCACGACGTGAACTTCGGCGGGATCAATCCCGAGCCCTTGGCCAAGAACTACGTCCGCAGCGCCGCCTATCTGAAGAAGCATCCGCACGACCTCTGCCTCGTGACCGACGGCGACGCCGACCGCGTGGGCGGCATGGACGGGCGCGGCAACGCCCTGAGCACGCACCAGATCATCTGCCTCCTGCTCCGCCACTACGTGGTGAACCGGAAGATGACCGGCCGTGTGGTCAAGGCGCTCACCACCACGTCGATGGTGGACAAGCTCTGCGCGAAGTTTGGCCTGCCGCTGACCGAGACGGGCGTGGGCTTCAAGTTCATCAGCAGCGAGCTGTTGAAAGGCGACGTGCTGTTGGGCGCGGAAGAGAGCGGCGGCATCGGTTTCCCCGGCCACATCCCGGAGCGCGACGGCATCCTCGCTGGCCTGGTGCTGCTGGAGATGTTGGCGGTGGAGAAGAAGCCGCTGACCAAGTTGTTGGCCGGCTTGGAGAAGGAGTTCGGTCCCCACCACTACGACCGGATCGACACCTCGTTTCCCTTGGAGAAGCGCGCGCCGTTGATGGCGTATTGCGCCGCGAATCCGCCGGCCAAGCTGGCCGGGTCACCCTTGGCCGATATGAAGACCTTCGACGGCGTGAAGTTCATCGCCCTGGACGGTTCCTGGCTGATGCTGCGGGGCTCCGGCACCGAGCCGATCCTGCGGATCTACGCCGAGGCTCCGACCGAAGCCGCCGTGCAAACCCTGCTCAAGCAGGGAGTTGGGCTGACGAAGAAGGTTTAGGTCGGCGGGCGGACGGAAGGGCGAAAATTTATCCTCAAGTTCCCGGCGCCCGCGCCGATACACCGTGTGGCTCCAAAGGCCGCTTACCAACCATGCTGACCATTCTCGCCATCGCCGCCGTCGCCTGGGTCGGGCTGTTGTTCTTCGCCCTGTCGCTCGCGCGGGCCAACCGTCTCGACGAATCCCTGGCCGTGGCCATGCCGGCTCCGGTGCTGGATCTGCCTTCCGACCATGTGCCCGCACCGGTGGCCACCGCGCCCGCGCCGCGCACGGTGTTCGTGGTGGACGACGATCCGGGAGTGCTGGAGCTCGTGACCGAGGTGCTCAAGATCCAGGGCTTCACCGTCAAGGGCTTCACCGATCCGGTCGAGGCTTTGAACGACTTCCGCGCCGAGCACGGCGACGACGACCTGCTCGTGACCGACTACCGCATGGAGCGCATGACCGGGCTGGACCTCATCAAGGGCTGCCGGAAGGAATGCCCCAGCCTGCGTTCCGTGGTGATCTCCGGCATCCGCGAAGAAGATGAGCTCGCGAAGATCCCGCTGGAGTCCGACCGCTTCCTCGCCAAGCCCTTCAGCGTCCACGCGCTGATGGAGTCGATCGACTCCACGCTGGCGACGGCGAAGAACTGAGCCGAATCATTTTTCCGAACCCCGTCCGGTGGAAACGCCGGGCGGGGTTTTGCGTTCAACGGGGGATCGAACGTGGCCGCTACTTCCGCCGGGCGTGGAGCGCGGCGGCGCGCCAGATGAGGGCGGGATTGTCGCTGATGATGCCGTCCACGCCCAGGTCGAGCAGGGCGGTGGCGGTGGCTTCGTCGTTGATCGTGTAGACCCAGACCTTCAAGCCCTGCGAATGGGCGTAGGCGATGGCAGCCCGGTCCACCTGCTTGTTCCAACCCACGACCTTGGCCCCGGCGGCCTTGGCCTGGTCGATCCAAGCCGGACTCAGCTTCTTCTCCTCGTCGGTCAGCTTCTTCCCGTCGCGCGTCGAAGCGGGGCCAAGTGCGCCCAGCACCTGGGAAGGTTCCAGGGCGTGGAAGTCCTTCAGGTAGCTCCAGTCAAAGGCCTGGACGACGAGCTGGTTCACCAAGCCTTTCCTCCGCAGAAGTTCCACGCAGGTCTTCGCGTCGCCGTGCTTGCGTTCGATGAGCGTGCAGTTGCCGTCCTGGATCGCGTCGAGCGATTCGTCGAGCGTCGGGAGCTTGGTGCCCGCGAAGCCGGGGGCGAACCAACGACCCGCGTCGAGCGTGGCCAGCTCCGCGTAGGTCTTGGAGGTGACGTCGATCTTGGTGCCGCCCCAGCGGTTGGTGGCGTCGGTCGTGCGGTCCAGCGTGGTGTCGTGGATGACGAAGGGGACGCCGTCCCGGCTGTGGTAGTAGTCGAGCTCGATCAGGTCCGCGCCGGCGGTCTTGGCCAGGGCGAAGGCGGGCAGGGTGTTCTCCGGCGCGGCCATCTTGAAGCCGCGATGGGCGATGACGAGCGGGCGGTCGAGCGCCATCAACTGGAGCGCCTTGGGTTCGGCGGCGTGGAGCGGGGCGGACATGGCCAGGGCGATCAAGGCGCAGAGCGGGGCTCGCAGGAAAGACTTCTTCATGGTGACGGATTC
This sequence comes from uncultured Verrucomicrobiales bacterium, assembly GCA_946480965.1. The sequence continues at coordinate 3,673 of CAMLMI010000081.1, forward strand.
AGACGCGGGACGCTGCCGCTTCTTCAAGCCGGCGAGCAAGCGGGCTTGGGTGACGACTCGGTGACGCGCGGCCGGGCGATGTCCGCGAATGTGACGGGACGCGCGGCGGATTGTCACCGGAACGTCGGTGGGCCGTGGCCGCATCGCTCCCTAGGCTGCCGCCTCCGAATCCGCCCGGCGCGTTCCGGAATCTCCGGAAGTGCCGCCCACCCGCCGGAGGTCTGCCCCGCAGCCCGTCCGTCGGTCCCGGGTCCTGCGGCGGACCATCCTGCAACGACGTAACTGAGACCATGAAGAGAACCAGCCAGAGGAACGAGCGCCGGGCCCGGCGTTTCGCCGTGAACAGCGCGAGGATCGCCCTTGCGGCGACGCTCGCGGGCACCTTCGCCCTTGAGACCCGCGCGGAGAAGATCCGCCACGACATCGTCGCGACCGACATCGAGGTCGTGCATCTCGGCGAGGGCAACACGCCCGCCGAGGTCGCCGTCACCGCCGTGCGCCCCATCGGCGACTTCCGCATCCGAGAGACCGCCAACCGCGGCGACTACGACATGCAGATCGGCGAGGATCCGTTCGACGACGTCGCCACCGGCATCGTCATCACCTCCATCAGCGAGAACGGCCGCGACAACCTGCACTCCACCTATCCGGGCACGAACTTCGCCACGAGCCACATCGAGTCGCAGGACACGGGCTCCTATTTCATCCCCGTGGCGATGACCTGGCCGAACTCCGCTTCGACCTCCGTCATCGAATACAACATGAACGTGTCGGCGGCGTGGTTCCCCTATGCCACGTGGCTCGCGGGCTATGCGCGCAACGAAACACGGGGCAACGGCGCGGCCAACAACCTGATGGTCGGTCATTCCTCCCTGGTCCTTGGCACCCACTTCGTCGATCTCGGCGGCGGCCGGGCCCGCGTCGATCTGACCAGCCTCGGCATCGATTCACGCCGCGACGGCGTGCTGCTGGTGATGGGCGCGAAGAACGAGGACAACCACGCGCTCTCGATGGTCAACGAGACCAACGGCGTGTGGGAGCTCTTCTCCAAGGACAACGGCACCGACGGCACTTCGCTGGAGCACGATCCCTTCGCCTTTGTCTTCATCCCCAAGACCAACGACACCGTGGTCTCCGGCCGTTTCAACGGTGCCGGCGAGATCCTGCTGCACGACGGCCCGGCGCCGCGCTTCACCGTGACGCCGGTCGAGACCGGCCGCTGGGAGCTGAAGGTGACGGGCCGTTCCGCGCGCAGCGGCGTGCTGGTCCTTTCGCCCGAAGGCGGGTTGGCCCAGAACTTCGACAACATCGTCACCTACCAGACGAACAACGCGGGCGACGGCTGGATCATCGAGTCCCGCGACCTGCCCGGCGTGTTGCCGCCGCTGGAAACCCCGGGCACCGAGCCCGTGGCGTCCTTTGTGTTCATCCCCGCCCCGACGCCCGGCATCACGCTGAACTCCGCGCAGGCGGCCCAGACCTCCGAGGCGGGCGGCACCTACGCCTTCACCGTGGAGCTGGACATCGCGCCGACGAGCGACGTGGTGCTCACGCTCGCCTCCACCGATGAAGGCGAGGGCACGCTCTCCACGACGACCCTGACCTTCACGCCGGAGAACTGGAACGTGCCGCAGAGCGTCACGGTCACGGGCGTGGACGACGCCTTGCAGGACGGCGCGGTCGCCTACGCGATCACCTTCGCCGCCGCCAGCGAAGACCCGGCCTACACCGGGCTCATCTTGGCCAACCTCGCCCTGTCCAACACCGACAACGAAGGCGGCATCACCGTCAGCCCCGTGTCCGGTCTGGCCACGACCGAGGCGGGCGGCAGCGCGACCTTCGCCGTGCGGCTCAACACCGCTCCGTCGGGCGACGTCGTCGTGCCCGTGGCTCCGGCTGCGGCGGGCGAAGTCTCCGTGGCTCCCGCGCAGCTCACCTTCACCTCGGCGAATTGGGACCAGGAGCAGACCGTCACCGTAACTGGCGTGGACGATCCGGTGGACGACGGCGACAGCGCCTTCGTCGTCAAGGTCGGTCCTTCGACCAGCACCGACGCCTCCTACACTGGGCTGAGCGGCAGCGACGTCTCCGGCACCAACGCCGACGACGACACGGCCGGAGTCACGGTCGAGCCGCTCACGCCTATCTCCGTCCTGGAAGGCGCGACCGCGACCTTCACCGTGGTGCTGAAGACGCAGCCGACGAACAACGTGGTTGTCTCGTCCGTCTCCACCGTTCCTGCGCAGGGAACCGTGGCTCCCGCGACGCTGACCTTCTCCCCCGCGAACTGGAACACGCCGCAGACCGTCACGATCATCGGTGTGGACGATCTGCTGGGCGACCGCGACCAGGCGCTCAAGATCGAGGTCACGCTGGCCTCGTCCGACACGGTCTATGCCACCATCGATCCAGCCGACGTGACGGTCACGGTGCTCGACAACGAACCGCACCTGGTGCTTGGCACCGAAGCGCCGGTCTTCGGCATCGGTGGAGCGGCCGTGGGCATCAACGGCCAGGCGACGATCACGGACGCCGATGGCGGCAACTACGACGGCGGTTCGTTGACCGTCACGATCGCGACCAACGGCACGGCCAATGACCGCTTGGAGATCCGCCACACGGGCACGGCCGCCGGCCAGGTCGGAGTCTCGGGCAATGAAGTCAGCGTTGGCGGCGTGGCGGTCGGAACCTTCACCGGGGGCAGCGGCGCGACTCCGCTGGTTGTTTCCTTCAACACAGCTTCCTCTCCGGCGACGGCCCAGGCTGTTCTGCGCGCGATCACCTTCCGCACGGAAGGCGCGTCGCCTTCCCTCGCGGTCCGCAGCCTCGGCCTCGAACTGCTCGACGGAGACGGCGGCTCCGTCTCCGCCACCACCCAGGTGCGCGTCGCGTTCTACCGCGTGGCGCAGTTCCAGGAAGGCGTGGACAACGGCTACGGCGAATACTTCGGCGAAGCGGACATCCGTCTCTCCGAAGCCAGCCCCGACACGGCGTTCCCCGCTGGCACGGCCGGTGATGGTTTGCTGATCGACTGGCCGGACAGCGGCCAGCCGAACTCCAGCCAGGTGCTGATGCGCTTCGACCACATCTTCGGCAGCGGCGCCGGCCAGATCCCCGCCGGAGCGACCATCGTCTCGGCCGAGCTGCTGCTCACCGTGCGCAATCCCGGCGACGGCGGCACCTTCCACCGCATGTTGGTGGAATGGGACGCGACCAACGCCACGTGGAACAGCGTGGGCGGCGGCTTCTTCCGCGACGACACCAGCGTGCGCTACGACTACGACTCCGCGTGGGGCACGGCCTTCGAGGCCGGCGGTTCCGGCAGCGGCACGGTCTCCGTCGGCGTCACCGCCGACGTGCAGGCCTGGGCCTCGGGCACGGTCAACCACGGCTGGATCATGATGGGTTGGGACTTCCTGACCGACGGCACCGGCATCACGCCCGGCGAATCGCCCGACGCGGCGCTGCGTCCTCGCTTGAAGGTCGTCTGGCTCCCGTCCAACGCGGCCAGCACCGCGTCGTTCCGCCAAGGCGTGAACGACTACGCGGGCACCAAGGACACCCGCATCCGCCAGAACGTGCCCGACACGGAGCTCTCGTTGGACGAAGTGGTCTTCGTGGATGCGGCCGATGCCGGTGGCACGAACGAGCACCAGATTCTGCTCCGCTTCGACGACATCGTCGGAGCCCAGGTGGGCCGTGTTCCCGCCGGAATGCGCGTGGTCGCGGCCTTCCTCGACCTCGCCAGCACCACGGGTGACTCGATGGGCCAGGGCAGCCCGCTCCATCGGATGCTCAAGACCTGGAGCGACACCGACACATGGACCTCGTTGGGCAACGGCATCCAGGCCGACGACGTGGAAGCGGCCTCGGTCTTCAACACGGCGGCCGGTCCGGCCAGCCTCGTGCCGCACGTGCAGGGCGGCTTCAATTCCTTCGACGTGACGACCGACGTGCAGGCGTGGGTCGGTGGCCAGCCGAACCACGGCTGGGCTTTCCTACCTTGGCCTGCTGCCCGCAACGGCTGGGCCTTCAACACGGCGGAATCCGTCGATGAACGCAACCGTCCCCGCCTGCGCATCTACTACACGCAGGACGCCGCGCCCGAGGCTCCGATCTCATTCTCCGGGATCGAGGAATACGGCGAGGCCTTCAACCTCCGCGTCACGGCCGCGCCGAGCCGCACGTTCACCATCGAGCGCGCCCCGGCGATCAACGGTCCTTGGGCCCCCGTCGGCACGGTCACGACCGACGCCGAAGGCAAGGCGACCTACTCGGACCTCACGCCGCCGACCGGCGCAGGCTTCTACCGGGTGGTGAAGCCTTAACCGGCGCGGGTCGAACACCGATACACGAAAGGCGCGGACGGCGGTCCGCGCCTTTTTTACCGTTGGTGGCCGCTTGCGCCGATTCGGGCGATGCGGACACTCTCGGCGTCCTTGGCACCATGTCGTTGCGCTCCGCCCTCCATCTCGAACGCGGTTTTGTCCGGCACCTGCTCCGCTTCCTGCGCGTGCGGGATTCGGACGAACGGGTCGCGCGCGGTTTCGCCCTCGGCCTGATCGTGAATTTCTTCCCGACCTTCGGCGCGGGCGTGCTCATTTCCGGCTTCGTGGCCCGCCTCTTCGGCGGCAACGCGGTGGCCGGGCTGGTCGGGGGCGCGACGCTGACGTTCGTCTGGCCGCTGCTCTTCTACATGAACTTCAAGGCCGGGAGCTGGTTCGTGGCCTCGCCAGTGCCGGTGGACGATGTCTCCGACGTGACGGAAGGCTCGGCTGAGAAGCTGGTCTGGGGCTGGACCTTCCTGGTCGGCTCCGTGGTGAACGCGGCGTTCTTCGGCCTGCTGGTCTATGGGCTCATCCGGGTGTTGTATGGCCGGGCCCGGCCCGCGCTGCTCGCGCGGGGGAGGGATTTTCTCCGCTCGCACCAGGTGAGGTTCCGGCGCGTGCGTCTTCCGGGCCGGAAAGCCCCGCTCACTCGCCCAGGGTCCGGCGGATGAAGTCGCGGGTGTCCTTGGCGGACTTCGCGAGATCGGCCGGGTTCAGATAATACATGTGGCCGGCGTCGTATTCCTCGACCAGGATGTTGGGCTGGAGTTCTTCGGGCAGACGGAGCTGGCGGAAGCTGTGGAGGATGCCGTCGGGCGGCGTGGCGAGATCGCGCCAGCCGCATTGCACCAGCACCTTCAGATGCGGGTTTTCCTTCAGGGCGCGGGCCAGGTCGGGCGCGGTGCTGGCATAGGCGTCGCGACGGGAGAAGTTCCACGGCTGCACGCTGGTCAGGATCTCGTAGGGCAGGTCCTTCTCGAACTTCAGCTCCTCGCGCACGTAGCTGTTCATCCCGGCGGAAAAGACCCCGCTGACGAGCACGTGGCTGGAATCGAATTCCGGCCCGGCTCCGGCCGCGTTGCCGTCGCGGCTGACGACGCGTGCGTCGAAGCGGCCGATGATCTTGCCCTCGCTGCGGAGCAGTTCCTTGCGGAACTCCGTCGGTGAAACGCGCAGGTTGCGGTCGGCGACATAGTCGGCGGAAAGGCCGGTCAGGCGCGCGACCTTCGCGACGATGGCGGTGCGTTCGGCGGCGGGCAGCGTCGAGCCGAGATAAAGGGCGCGCGCGTAGTCGCCGGCCACGAATTCGCGGGCCTCGGTCACGGCCTTGCGGAAATCGGCCTGGAGATCCGCGGGCAGCTTCTGGTGGAAGTGCGCCGACGCGGTCATCGCCGGGAGAAAGGCGAGATACGGCGTGTCGTTCAGGCCCACGGAACGGAGCGTGTCGAAGTCGATCACGCCGGAGACGAGCACGAGGCCGTTGACGTAGAGGTTGAAGCGGTTCTGGAGATGGTTGGCCAAACCGCAGGCGCGGAAGACGCCGTAGCTTTCCCCGGCGAGGAACTTGGGCGAGCGCCAACGCTTTTCCCGCGTGGTGTAGAGACGGATGAACTCGGCGACAGTCTGGATGTCGGCGTCCTGCCCGTAGAACTCGGCGGCCTTGTCGGGATTCTCCGCGCGGCTGTAGCCGGTGCTGACGGGATCGATGAAGACGAGGTCCGTCACGTCGAGCATCGAGTGTTCATTGGGCACCAAGCGGCCGGGCGGGCGCGGCGGCGTGGTGCCGTCGCCGGGGAACTCGACGCGCTTCGGTCCGTAGGCGCCGAGGTGTAGCCAGACGGAACTGGAGCCTGGACCGCCGTTGAAGCAGAACATGACGGGACGCGCGGCGGCGTCGGTCATGTTGGTCCGGGTGTAGGCGATGTAGAAGACCTTGGCCGTGGGTTTGTTGTCCTTGTCGAGGATCGGGAGCATTCCGGCCGTGGCGCGGTAATGGATCTCTTGGCCGCCAATGGTGACGGAGCCATCCGTCACGGAGGCTTCGTCCTCCTTCGAGTCCTTCTTGGAGTCGGACTTTTCTTCGGCGGGTTTGGGCTTCGGTTCGTCCGCCGCACGGAGGATCGGTTGGGCGAGCGTGGCCGCGACGAGGAGGGCAGGGAGGATTCGCATGGGGAATTGGAGGGGCTTCGGCGGAGAATGTTCAGGCTTCGTTGCCACGATTGTAGCTGCCGCCGTAACCGGCTTGATAGAGTCGCACGCCGACCACCCCGGACATGGCATCAAAGTGCTTGTCCTTCGCATAGACACGACAGACCTGCTGATGGGCGATGGCGGCGATCAGGATGTCGTTCCAAGGCACGGCTAATCCCGCGTCGCGCAGCTTCCAGGAAAACTCCGTGGCCAACTCCCAAGTGGATTCGTCGGCCCGGACAAAGGGAAGAATCTCGAAGCGGCGGATCAACTTCAGCCGGTCGCCTTGGCGAGCCCCGCCCAAGACCTCCTGCCGAACGGGGCTACATAGCGTGGCTTCGTATTCCTCCAGAAGAGCCTCCAGCCCGACCTTGTAGGCCAGTTCGCCATCGCGGCGGCTGGCCTCGATCCAGACGGAGGAATCGACGAGGACCATGACGGTTTAGAAACCGGCCTTTTCGATCTCGTCGTTGGTGAGCGGATAGTCGAAGACGCCTTCGCGCAATTCGCGGCCAAACTCTTTGGCTTTCTGGCGTTTGACGAAATCGGTCACCGCTTTGGCGATGGCCGGACTCTTCTTGGATTCGCCGGTCATCTTGACCAAGTCCTCCAAAACCGATTCATCAATGTCCACGGTGATTCTCATGACGAATTAAAAATCATCTAAATGATGAAAATGTGAATTAAATTTTCATCATTTAGTGACGGCTAAATCGTTTGGGAGAGGAATCCACCATCGACCCGGATGTCGGTGCCGGTGACAAAGCTGCTGGCCGCTGGGCTGGCGAGGAAGACCGTGGCGCCAATCAGTTCCTTCGCGTCACCCATCCGGCCCATCGGCGTGTGGCCGAGGATCGAGGCGGCGCGGGGGGTGGGCGTGCCGTCTTCGTTGAAGAGCAGCTTGCGGTTCTGCTCCGCCGGGAAGAATCCCGGGGTCAGCGTGTTGACCCGGACATTGTCCTTGGCCCATTCGCGGGCGAGGAAGTTCGAGAGGTTCAGCACGGCGGCCTTGGAAGCGGAGTAGGCGACGACGCGGGAGAGGGGCAGGTGGGCGGAGACGCTGGCGATGTTGATGATCGAACCCTTCTTCCGCTTCACCATGCCGGGGCCGAATTCCTGACAGGGCAGGAGCACGCCGCCGACGAGGTTCAACTCGAAATTGGTCGCCCAGTCCTCCAGCGCGATGTGCTCGAACTTCTTGTCGCCCACGACGGTGACCTTGGGATCGTTCCCGCCGGCGGCGTTCACGAGAATGGTCGGGGCGCCGAGCGCGGCTTCCAACTGTTCATGGGCTTCGCCGAGGCTGCAACGCGACATGGCGTCGGCCGTGAAAAACTGCGCGGTGCCGCCGCCGGCATTGATCGCAGCCACCCGAGCTTCGCCGCGATCACGATTGCGGCCCAGCACGGCGACCTTGGCCCCGGCGGCGGCCAATCCTTCGGCCAACGCGCCGCCCAGCACGCCGGTTGCACCGATCACCACCGCGACTTCACCTTCGAGAGAAAACAGGTTCATGAATCGGGCGAATCTGGGACACGTGCCGATGGGCTAGAAGTGAAAACTTCCCTTGGGTTTGGTCCGCGAGGCCCGCTAAAGTGCACGTCGCATGACGAATTTGCCGAAGCCCGAAATCATCTTCACCCACGAAAGCGACCTGGATGGCTTCGTTGCGGGGCTGCTGTTGCAACGGCTCGCCAAGCACCTTTTCCAGACCGATGTCCGGCTGGAGGCGCACCACTACACAGCCTGGAAGCTGCGCGATCTCCGCGAGAAATCCGCCTGGGTGACGGACCTGAGCTTCGAGTCCCGGCTGGACCGGTCCCATTGGCTCGTGGTGGACCATCACCAGACCAACGTCACGCCGAACTACGCGACCTTGATCCACGACGCCTCCAAGTCCGCCGGATTGCTCGCCTACGAACTCTGCGTCCAGCACGGCCTCGGCTCCGAGAAGCTGGAGCGCTTGGTCCGCCTCAACAACATTTCCGATCTCTTCCTCCAGCACGAACCCGACTTCCAGGAAGCCGTGGACTACAGCGGCCTGGTGAAGATCTACGGCTTCTGGAACCTCTACAACGTGGTCGGCGGCGAGCTGGAAAACCTCCTCGACCACCCGCTCTTGGAAGTGATCCAGGTCAAGCGCCGCGTGGAAGACCCCTTGGGCTACGCCTGGGCCTCCACCCATGTCACCGAGCTCAGCCCGACCATCGGCCTGGTGGACACCATCGTGGGCAACGGCAACCTGATCGTGCACCAGCTCCTCGACCGCAAGGCGACGCCCTACAAGGTGCTCGTGACCGCGCTGAAGAAGAGCAACAACCAGATCGTGCTCAGCTTCCGCAGCGTCGATGGCGAAGCCCTGCCCGTGGCGGAGAAGTTCCAGGGCGGCGGCCATCCCAACGCCGCCGGCTGCACCCTGCCCAAGACCGTCCGCAGCGTGTCCGACGCCGTGGACTATCTCCGCAGCGTCCTCAACCCCAAGCCCACCGGCATGGAATCTACCAGCACGCTTAACGACCTGCTGGAGGCGTTCGAGGCGAAGGCCTAGGTGTGGTGAGTTGAAGCCCGGCTGGGATCGACAGGACGGCTTACCTTCGCAATTTGGCGGTTGTGGCTTTCAATGGCTGGAATACCGCCCACACGACCAGCCCAAGTCCCGCAGTTGGCAGGATCGACAGCAGGATGCCTTCGGCCGAAATCGAGAAACCGGGCGAGGTCCAGCCTTGGAAGTTGAAGAATCCCAAGAAGGCCAAGTGGCAGACGAACAGGGTTCGGCCCAACAGCAGGCCGATGTTTCCCGCGAAGCGTTCCAAGAGGATCAGGATCAAGCCGGCCCAAGTGAGAAGTCCTGGTAGGAAGGTGGGTGACGGCAGCCAGAAGCTGATGACCGGTTCGTTGGAATTTTTCCGATCCAGCACCAGCCAGAAGTGCAGGAACCGCAGGAGGTCCACGCCCACGAAAACCAGTGCCTTGGTGATGGACGACAAGCTGCGAGATCGACGCGACCGCATGGATTGCTGAGGATTCTGCGCCTATTCGGCCACTACCCGCAGAAATCTCCGTTCCTCCCGCTTCATCGCCCGGTAGCCGGCGTCGGTGTGGTCGTCCATCCCGTGGAGGTGGAGCAGGGCGTGAATGACGTAGCGGAGGACTTCCTGGTCCCAGGTGGTGCGGAAGCGTTTGGCCTGGCGCACGGCGTCGTCCACGCAGATGAACACCTCGCCGGCCATGACCGCGCCCGGGGTGTCTTCTGTCAGGTCGAAAGTGATGACGTCGGTCGAGCCTTCGTGCTGGAGAAAGTCCCAGTTCACCCGGGCCATTTCCTCGGGATCGACGAAGTGGAAACACACCTCCAGCGCGCCGTCGGGCCAGAGTTCTCCCAGCACTTGACGAGTTTGGCGACGCAGCGTCGGTAGGTCCAGCTTCCGGGTCTTCTGCCGGTTCTTCAGCAACAGGGTGCGGGTGGGTTTGGGCATCAGCAGCGGGGAAGTGAACCGCAGAGAAAAGCGGATCGACGCAGATCAGACAAGGGAACTGAGCCGGAACGATGCAGGCGGAACAGCGACCAGAAGGCCGGAGGCCAAGTAGGACAGCGCTTCCAGCCTGTCCCCGAAGTCTCGGAGGCATCACCGAACGGTGTGGCTTTCGGACGGGGCGAATGCATTCGGATACTCCACGTCCCACGGGTCAGGCTGGAAGCCTGACCTACTTGGTATCTGCGTTCATCCGCGTTCATCTGCGGTTAAGAACCGGCCCTATTCCCCCGCCGATTTCGCCCGGCCGCGGTGCAGTTCATAGGCGCCGATGATGCGTTGGACCAGCGGATGGCGGACCACGTCCTTCTTGGCGAACTCGACGATGCCGACGCCTTCCACTTTCGACAGGGCGCGGTGGGCTTCCACCAGTCCCGAGTGGCGATGGCCGGGGAGATCGATCTGGGTGGGGTCGCCCGTGATGACGGCCTTGGAGTTGAAGCCGAGACGCGTGAGGAACATGAACATCTGCTCCGTGGTTGTGTTCTGGGCTTCGTCCAGGATGATGAAGGCGTTGTTCAAGGTGCGGCCGCGCATGTAGGCGAGGGGCGCGATCTCGATGACGTTCCGCTCCCGGTATTTCTCGATGTCCTCGATCGGCATCATGTCCTGGAGGGCGTCGAGCAGGGGCCGCAGGTAGGGATCGATCTTCTGGTAGAGATCGCCGGGCAGGAAGCCGAGCGCCTCGCCGGCTTCGACCGCCGGACGCGTGAGAATAATGCGGGAAACCCGCTCTTCCTTCAGCGCCACGATGGCCATCGCGACCGCGAGGTAGGTCTTGCCCGTGCCTGCGGGACCGATGCCGAAGGTCACATCGTGGCCGCGAATGGTGTCCACGTAGCGTTTTTGGCCGACGGTCTTTGGGACGACCGACGCCTTGCGGTTGGAGGTCTGGATGCGGTCGGAGTAGAGCGACTTGAGCGCTTCGACGCCGTCGTTCTTCACCACGGCCATCGCCTGGGCGAACTCGCGGTTGCGGATCGTGCCGCCGGCCTTGACCGAGCTTTCCAGCAACTGGAACAGCTGCTTCGCGAGGTCGAGCCCGCCGGCGGAGCCTTCGAGCTTGATCCAACCGTCGCGGTTGGTGGCCTTCACGCCGAGCTCGGCCTCCAGGTTCTGGAGGTTCTTCGGATCGTTGTTGAAGAGCTGCTGGGCGACGCGGGCGTTTTCGAAATGGAGCGTTTCTTCGGGCATACGGCGAAAAGGGTCAGTGGACGAGGAGGGCGCGGAGTTTCCGGCAGAGTTCTTCCAACGCCTCGGGGAGGACGCTGGTGCTGCCGAGCACGGGCATGAAGTTCGTGTCGCCGAGCCAGCGGGGCACGATGTGGAAATGGAGATGTTCGCCGATGCCGGCCCCGGCGACCTTGCCGAGGTTCAGGCCCACGTTGAAGCCGTCGGGCTTCATCAACTGGGTGAGGGCGGCCTTGCAGCGGCGGACGATCTGCATCAGCTCCAGCATCTCCTCGTCGGTCAGGTCGTCGAGATCCGGCACTTGGCGGTAGGGCAGCACGAGGAGATGTCCGCCGTTGTAGGGGTAGCGGTTGAGGCAGGCGAAGCCGGTGCGTCCGCGCACGACGATGAGGTTGGCCTCGTCGTCGGACGCCTGGGCCATCTGGGTGAAGACGGAGGCGTCGTCGCGCGGCGGTTTGGGCGCGAGGATGTAGCCGATGCGCCACGGCGCGTGCAGAGCTTCCATGCGCGGGACGCTATCGGCCGGGGAGATGGGTGTCAAAAGCGGGCAAGGGAACGGCGTGTCCGTGGCGGTCCGTTCTC
>CAMLMI010000082.1 GCA_946480965.1 uncultured Verrucomicrobiales bacterium
GACCAGATCTACTTCCAGGGCCACGTCACGCCCGGCAACTACGCCCGCGCCTTCCTTGAAGGCCGCCTGAGCGAGCAGCATCTCCAGAACTTCCGCCAGGAACTGGCCGAAGGCGGCGGGCTCAGCTCGTATCCGCATCCGTATCTGATGCCGCATTTCTGGCAGTTCCCGACCGTGTCGATGGGACTCGGACCGAGCTGCTCGATCTTCCACGCGCGTTTCCTGCGGTATCTGACGGCGCGTGGATTGCACCCGAACGTGGACAAGGTCCGCGTCTATGCCTTCATCGGCGACGGCGAATCGGACGAGCCCGAGACCCTCGGCACGCTCGCCCTCGCTGCCCGCGAGAAGCTCGACAACCTCTGCTGGGTGGTGAACTGCAACCTCCAGCGTCTCGACGGCCCCGTCCGGGGCAACGGCAAGATCATCCAGGAGCTGGAAGGCGTCTTCGTCGGCGCGGGCTGGAACGTCATCAAGGTCGTCTGGGGCTCCGATTGGGACGAACTGTTCAAGAAGGACCACCAAGGGCTGCTCCTCAAGCGAATGGAGGAGTGCGTGGACGGCGAATACCAGAAATACACCGTCGAGACCGGCGCCTACATCCGGAAGCATTTCTTCGGCAAGTATCCCGAACTGCTCCGCATGGTGGATCATCTCACCGACCACCAGCTCACCAAGATGCACCGGGGCGGCCACGATCCGCTCAAGGTTTACGCCGCCTTCAAGGCCGCACAGGAGACCAAGGGCAAACCCACCGTCATCCTCGCCAAGACCGTCAAAGGCTACGGCATGGGCGAAGCCGGCGAAGGCCGCAACATCACCCACAACCAGAAGAAGCTGAACGAAAAGGAGCTTCGCGACTTCCGTGGCCGGTTCGGCATCCCCATCAGCGACGAGACCATCGCCGACATGCCATTCTACCGTCCGCCCGAGGACGCGCCGGAGATGAAGTATCTCCACGCCCGCCGCAAGGCGCTTGGCGGCTACCTCCCGCAGCGCACTGTCCGCGCTCCGAAGCTGGAGATCCCCGGCCTCGACTTCCAGGGCTTCAAGCAGGTGACCAAGGGTTCCGTCACGCCCGGCTCTTCCACGAAGGGGTTCGTCACCATCATCCGCAATCTGCTCCGCGAAAAAACCATCGGGAAATACATCGTCCCGATCATTCCCGACGAGGCCCGGACCTTCGGCATGGACCCGATGTTCGCCGAGTTCGGCATCTATTCCTCCAAGGGCCAGCTCTATGATCCGGTCGATCGCGAGAGCAACAACTACTACAAGGAAGCCAAGGACGGACAGATCCTAGAAGAAGGCATCAGCGAGGCCGGCGCGATGGCGTCGTTCGTCGCCGCCGGCACCGCCTACGCCAACCACGGCGTGCCCATGATCCCGTTCTACATTTACTATTCGATGTTCGGGTTCCAGCGCGTCGGCGACCAGATCTGGCTCGCGGCCGATTCCAAGGCCAAGGGCTTCCTCCTCGGCGGCACCCACGGCCGCACCACGCTCAACGGCGAAGGCCTCCAGCACCAGGACGGCCACAGCCTCCTGCACGCCGGCACCGTCCCGACGATCATGGCCTATGATCCGTCCTTCGACTTCGAGACCGCCGTGATCATCCGCGACGGCCTCAAGCGCATGTATCAGGACGGGGAGGAGATCTTCTACTACCTCGCCCTCTACAACGAGGACATGGTCATGCCCCCGATGCCCGAGGGCTGCGAGCAGGGCATTCTCGACGGTCTCTACAAGTTCAAGCCCGGCGCCGATGGCCTGAAGCACAAGGCCCACATCTTCGGCAGCGGCCCCATCACCCAGCAGGCCCTGAAGGCCCAGACCATCCTCGCCGAGAAATACGGCGTCAGCGCCGACGTCTGGAGCGCCACCAGCTACAAGCGCCTCCGCAACGAGGCGCTCAACTGCGAACGCTGGAACCTGCTCCATCCGACCGAACCCGCGAAGAAGCCCTTCGTCACCGCGCTGCTGGAAAAGGAAACCGGCCCGTTCATCGCCGTGAGCGACAACATGAAGCTCATCTCCGACCAGATCGGCCAGTGGGTTCCCGGCGGCCTCACCAGCCTCGGCACCGACGGTTTCGGCCGCAGCGAAAGCCGCAAGAGCCTGCGCCGCTTCTTCGAGATCGACGCCGAATGCACTGTCATCGCGACCCTGAACGCCTTGGCCAAGAAGGGCGCCATCGACCGCAAGGTCGTGGCCCAGGCCATCAAGGACCTCGGAGTGAATCCCGAGAAGGTGTTCCCCTACCTCGTGGTCTGAGCGACTGCTCCAGAACGTTTCGAACCGGCGGGCCGCAGGGTCCGCCGGTTTTTGTTTGGTTCCTTTCCAGTCGTTATTGGGGTGTCTCGAATCGGCTTGGCACGCTTCGCGTCGGACCAAAGCAGGAACCGGCTGAGAAAATCGAGCGTTCAACTGCAAGCATTGATTCCCACGGGTTCTTGGCGGCCGAAACGCTGTGGCTTCTCCGTCGGCCGAAAACGTCTGTCCAAGCAGGTCCAAGCAGGCGGAGCCGGGGATAAGCTTTCCGGTGGCTTGGAATGAGGTTTCCATTTCTCAGTTGTTCAACGGTGGTGGCTTTTGATTATTGCATAAATGTTTCTTGTGAAGACTTTTGGGTAACATGGGGCCGTGGTGGTTTTGGGTGGCTGTCGGATGAGCCAACGGGTGGTTTGTGATGGTGTTTTTTGGCGGTGAAATTCGGAGGTGAATTTGTCCAGGACCTGTGCGCCGGAACGGTCGGCCGGATTTGGGGGGTGGTCCATTCGGCCCACGGTTTTAGCCTAGAAACAGCTCAGCCCCAGAAGTTTTCCACGAGACGTGGATGGCTGCTTGGGCCGGGTTGTATCCCCAACCTCTGTCCCCAAATGAAACGACACCACCACAGCATGAGACTGCTGGCCTGCGCCGCCCTGGCGTGTGCCGGCACCGGAGCCGTGTTCGCCGGTTCGGCCAACTACAAGTTCGACGGCGACCCCAACGAAATCCTTGCCCTCTCAGGCGGAGCCTATGTCAACCCCGATAACGGCAATCCTGCTACCGGCGGTTACCTCAGCGTGACCGACGCCGGCAATGGCCAGCGCAGCGCCATCATTTTCGACGACTTCGATGACGGACTGGTCGTCAAGGCGTTCAGTTTCTCGATGGATGTCCGCATCGGCGGCGGTTCGGGCACGCCGGCGGACGGATTCAGCATCAACTACGTGCGGGCCAACGATCCCGTGCTGAACGATCCGGCCAACGGCTGGGCCTCAGGCTGGAATGGCGAGGCCAACTTGCCCGAGGAAGGTTCCACCACAGGATTGGCCATCGGCTTCGATGCCTACGACAGCGGTGGCGATGGTTCAGGGAACTGGCCCCAGGACGACGTGATCGGCATCAGCGTCCGGTTGGACAATGTGGTCATCGCGCAATATCGCTTCTCGACCCTCCACGGCGCGTGCGCGGACGCGACTTCATTGCAGACAGGTCCGCTGGACCCCCAGAACCCCGGGCAGCCCACATTGCTTTGCTGGCAGCCATTCTCCGTCAACCTGTCCGAAGATGGCAAACTGGTCATTCGCTACAAGAACGTGGACGTGACTCCGGCTGGTGGTCTCCAGGTCAACTTCGTCCCTAGCCCGGGCCGATTGGTTTTCACGGCCCGCACCGGGGATCTCAACCAGAACCATCATGTGGACAACATCACCATCACCACCGTGCCCTCGGCCCAGCCGACCGTCGGAACCGTGACCGGTGGGCCCTCCAGCTTCACCTTCGACATTCTGGACGCTGGCACTACGGCGCTGGTGAATCCAGCCACGGTCGGCGTGACGGTGAACGGATCGTCCGTGACGACGACGGCGGTCAAAACAGATGCAACAACGTTGGTTAGCCACGAGCGCTTTCCAGCCCTCTTTCCGGCCGGTGTCACCAACGTGATCGGGGTGAGCTTCTTCGACAGCAACGGCAACAGTAACTATGTCGTCCGCGCCTACGTGCCAGGAGCCTACGAGGTCGTGCCTCCTGCCTTTGCCGCTGCTGCCGGCACGGTCAACACGACGGTCCGGGGATTCAAGATCCGCACCCATCAGAGCTCCACGGGGCACAATAACGTGCTGGCCCTGGTGGAACAGCAGTTGGCCGGATTTCGGGGAGCCAACCAGATCGACGCCGTCAGCTATCCGGTGGGATCCGACGGCTACTTCACCCAGGACTTCACGGTGATCAACTTCGACAGGGGTCCGGCCTTGGCGGGCAGTTTTCCCAATGAGGAGCAGATTCCCGGATTCCCCGGCAATTATGTCACGGGGTCTGGCGATGCGCATGAGAATGCCAACATGGAGGTGCTGACCTACTTGGAATTCCCCGCCGCTGGTGTCTATCGCATGGGCGTGGACAGCGACGACGGCTTCCGGGTGAGCACCAGCAAGAGCGCGGCCGACAAGCTCGGCCTGGTTCTCGGCCAGTTCGACGGTGGTCGCGGCGCCAACGGCACCGGCACCCAGTTCACCTTCGTTATTCAGCAGGCGGGCATCTATCCGATCCGGCTCATCTGGATGAACGGCGGCGGCGGTTCCAACATCGAGTGGTTCTCCATTCAGCCGAACGGCACCAAGATCCTCGTCAACGACAGCAACGAGGCTTCCGCAATCAAGGCCTACCGCAACAGCACTGTGCCTGCGCCCGTGCCCTATGTGAATCTGGTCAACCCCTCGCGTGGCCAGACCGGTCTGCCCGCCAACACCCCGATCCGCGCTGACATCGCCGATGGCACCAGCCTGACGGTCAATCAAGGCAGCATCGTCATGCGTGTCAACGGCACCGCCCTGACGCCCACCATCACCAAGTCCGGCAGCATCACCACCGTGTCCGCCGTTCCCTCGCCTTTTCTGGGCTCGAACGCGAACAACGTCGTGACCCTGGTCTTTTCCGACAACGGCGCCCCGGCCACCAGCTACACCAACACTTGGAGCTTCAACACGGCATCCTACATCACCCTGCCTGCCAACATCGGCTCCGCCATCGGTTCCGGTGACGCGACCAAGCCCGGCTTCCGCATCAAGACCTGGCAGCTCGATCCTCCGGGCACCACCAAGGTTCAGAATCTCGGCGCCTTCGCCGAACAGGAACTCCTCGGACTCTTCGGGCCGAACGTGGCCAATCTGACGGACTTCACCGAAGGCGGATACTTCCCCGAACCGCTCGTGGTGAACTACAAGATCGACGCCAACCAGCAGGGCAACTTCGGCAACGAAACCTTCCCTCCCGGCATCCCCGGCAACGTCACCATCTCGAACCCGAACGAGAACTACGCGCTGGAGATCCAGACCTATGTCGAGTTCCCCACCGCCGGCTTCTACAGCTTCGGCTTCAACAGCGACGACGGCTTCCGCACCTACGCCAGCGAGGCCCCGGGCCCCATCCACGCGCTGAAGATCAACGCTCCGGCCGGATTGGCCGGGAACATCGGAGCCGTCTCCGGCGGCACCGACGAGGGCGGCATCTTCAACCCGCTGCCCACGACCCCGATCACCGGCAAGGTGGTCTATGCCAATCCCCCATTGGCCGATGGTCCGATCGTCAACGCCGCCGAACTCGCGGGCAATATCGCCCTCGTGGACCGTGGCGTGAACGGCTTCGCGGCCAAGGCGGCGGCCGTGAAAGCGGCCGGTGCCATCGCGATGATCCTTGTGAACAACCGGGCTTTGGACAACGCCGAAGGCATCCTTCCGACCGTCATGGGCGGAGATCGGACCGACTTTTATGGCGTCATGATCTCCATCGTCGATGGCCAGCGGATCAAGGACCAGCTCAACGCTCCCGGCGGCGTGAACGCCAGCCTCGGAGCCGATCCGACCACCATCCTGGGCCAGTTCAACGGCGGACGCGGCGCCAGCGACACGATCTTCAACGTCGTGGTTCCCCAGGCGGGCGTTTATCCCCTCCGCACCGTCACCTACCAGGGCGGCGGCGGCGGCAACTGCGAGTGGTTCTCCGTGCTGCCCGACGGCACCAAGGTGCTGCTCAACGACACCGCCACCACCGGACACCTCAAGACGTTCCGCGCCCGCACCGTGGCCGCCACGCCGACCATCGGCATCGCCGGATCGGTCATCACCTACACCGGCACGCTGCTCTCCAGCGACACGGTGAACGGCACCTATACGCCCGTCGCCGGCGCCACTTCGCCCTACACCGTCCCGAACGGCACGACGGTGAAGTTCTACAAGTCGAGCAACTGATCGACGGCGAAACTTCCCTGAACACGCGAAAGACCGGGCCGAGGCCCGGTCTTTCTTTTTTTGATGGATGGTTCGCGAAGGAAGCAACAGCGCTTACTCGCCTTGGGCTTAACGCGGACCGCGCGGGCCCCGGGGACCGCCTTCACGGCCTTCGCCCCGGGGCGGCATCACTTCGTCCAGCGTGACGGAACCGTCGCCGTTCTTGTCGAGAGCCTTCAGGGCGGTGGCCGAGTTGGCGATCTCGGTGGCATCCATGGTGCCGTTCTTGTCGGCATCGAGCGCGGCGATGAGCGGATGGCCGCCTTGACGTCCCGGCATGTTGCCTCGCGGTCCACGGCCTTCGCCTTCGGGCCGTTGCGGACGCTCACCGGCATTGCCCGGGCGCTGGGGCATCAGTTCTTCGCGGCTGAGGGAACCGTCCTGGTCGGCATCCAGCTTCAGGAGCGTGGTGGGGGCGGCGGCGATCTCGGCGGCCGTGAGGGTGCCATCCTGCGTGGTGTCGAGCGCCTTCACGAGAGGAGGCATCATCATGCCGCCGCGGCGGGGACGGGATTCTTCCTGGGCCTGGAGACTCAGGGACAGGCTGCCGAGGGCGAGGGCGGTCAGGGCGAGGGTGGAGAGGTGTTTCATAGGATCTGCGGTTTGAGCGTTTTGGTCTTCGTGGTTTGGCAGGGCGTTGTGTCCTGCATCTGGGAACAGTGGACGCCTCTCGCGTTAAGCGAATGTGTGGACGGGCCGGGAGAATTGTTAAGGAAGCGTAAAAGTGGCGGTCTTTTCCCGGACGCCCCGCTAGCGTTCGCCCGGTTCAACCACCCGATGCAGACCAGCCCGGACACCGCCGAAAGCCGCCACAGCCGAGTCCTCGTGATCGACGACGACCGCAAGCTCTGTCGCCTGATCGGCGACTATCTGGAGCCGATGGGCTACGAAGTGACGGCCGTCCACACCGGCCCGGAAGGCGTGGCCAAGGCCGCCGCCGAACCCTGGGCCGCCGTGATCCTCGACGTGATGCTGCCCGGTCTCGACGGCTTCGAGGTCTTGAAACAGATCCGCAAGGCCAGCGAAGTCCCGGTGCTGATGCTCACCGCGCGCGGCGACGAAGCCGACCGCATCGTCGGCCTGGAAATCGGGGCCGACGACTATCTGCCGAAGACCTTTTCCACGCGCGAACTGCTCGCCCGTCTCCGCGCCGTGACCCGACGAAGCGTCCGCTCCGCTGCACCGGCCAAAGACGATGATGAAGAGGCTCCCTTGGTCGTGGGACCGCTCCGGGTCCATCCCGGTTCGCGTGTCGCGGTGTTGGGCGATGCGCCGTTGACCCTCACGCCGGTGGAGTTCGACCTGCTGGCCAGCCTCGCGCGGGGCCGTGGACGCGTGAAGACCCGCGAGCAGCTCCTCGACGAGATCCGCGACCGAAACTACGACGTGTTCGACCGCTCGATCGACGTCCACATCTCCGCGCTGCGGAAGAAGCTGGGCGACGATCCCAAGACGCCCCGCTTCATCCGCACCGTGCGCGCGGCCGGCTACATGCTCATCAACCCGGACGATCCCACGCCCTGACGAACCATGCGCTCCGGCCTGCCGCTCTACGCCAAGATCCTGCTCTGGTTCTTCCTGAACCTGCTGCTGCTCGTCGCCCTCTTCTACGTCTTCTTCCGGCTCCAGTTCCGCGTCGGACTCGACTCGTTGCTGGAAGGTCCGGCGGGCGACCGGGTCCAGGCATTGGCGGCCGAAGTGGGCTTTGAACTGGCCGAGTCGGATCGCACGGAATGGGAAGAAATCCTCCGTCGCCAAAGCACGGAACACGGCGTGGCGTTCCGTTTGTTCCGGGCCGATGGCGAGCAATTGGCGGGCGAGCCCGTCGTCTTGCCGCCCCAGGTGCAGGAACGCCTGGGTGGGCCCCGTGGTTTCGGAGGAATCCCCCGAGGCGGCCCGCGTTCGGGACCGCCGCCCATTGATCCACCGGACCGCATCGACGATGAAGCCGGGCGGCGCGAAGGCCCCGCAGGCCGGGTTGGCCTGCCGAGGAACACCGTGCCGCGCTTCATGGTCCGCACCGACAATCCCCGGCAATACTGGGTCGGTGTGCGCTTGCCGCTCGGCGATCTGCTGCGCCCGGGCCAGCGCAATCCTTCGGCCGATCCCATTCGTGGGCGCGTCGGCGGGCCGGTTTTGTTGATGACGTCGTCCACGCTCAGCGGCGGCGGGCTGTTCTTCGACGCGAAGCCCTGGTTGCTCCTTCTGCTCGCGGTCGTGGTCGCTTCGGTCCTTTTCTGGCTGCCGATGATTCGGGGCATCACCCGCTCCATCGCGCGCATCGACCGCGCGACGCTCCAGATCGCCGAGGGCAACTTTGCCGCGCGCGTCGAGGAAGGCCGGCACGACGAGCTTGGCCGCCTTGGCGGTTCCATCAACCAACTGGCCACCTGGCTCGACGGTTTCGTTACGGGGCAGAAACGGTTCCTCGGCGACATCGCCCACGAGCTGTGTTCGCCGCTCGCGCGGATGCAGATGGCTCTGGGCATTCTCGAACAACGGGCCGACGACCGGCAAAAGGCCTACGTGGAGGACGTGCGCGAGGAGGTGCAGCACATGTCGGCGCTGGTGGCGGAGCTGCTCTCCTTCTCCAAGGCCGGGCTCCGTCCCGGCGGGCTCACGCTCCAAGCCGTGCCGCTCCGCGATGTGGTGGATCGCGTGGTCGAGCGCGAGACCGGGGAAGGGGATCGCGTGGAGCTCGACCTTGCTGCGAACTTGGTGGTCTTGGCCGAGCCCGATCTGCTCGCCCGCGCGCTGGGGAATGTTCTGCGCAATGCCCTGCGCTACGCCGGTTCCGCCGGACCAATCCGCATCGCCGCCGCGCGCACGGATGGTGAAGTCGTCGTCACTGTGCGCGATTCCGGGCCGGGCGTGCCGGAAGAATCCTTGGCGAAGCTCTTTGATCCGTTCTATCGCCCCGACGTTTCGCGGACCTCCGCGACGGGCGGCGTGGGGCTCGGATTGGCTATCGTGAAGAGCTGCGTGGAAGCCTGCCAAGGTCGCGTGACCTTGCGGAACCTCCGGCCGCACGGCCTCGAAGCGGAGATCCGGCTGCGTCCCGCCGAATAGCCGCAGCCTCCCGGCAGTCTTCCTCCCGTTCCGCATGAAAGCCCTCCATATCCACGCGCACCACGACGACTTCGAGTTCTGCGCCGCCGGCACCTTCGAGCTTTGGCGTCGCCAACTCGGAGACGCTTTCCAAGGCCGCATCGTGGTCTGCACCGACGGCGCGGCCGGCCACCACTTCCGCACCCGACCGGAAACGGCCGAGCTGCGCCGACGCGAACAGGAAGCCTCGGCCGCCATCGGCGGCGTCGAGTTCCAGCAGCTCGTCGATGCCCACGGGCAACCGTTTCGTGAAGGCTGTCTCCAGGCGGACCGGAACTTTCTCGCCGCGCTGTGGAAGGCGATCCGCGACTTCGAGCCGGACTATCTCTTCTGTCCGCCCTTGCCCGTGGACCCTCTGGCCGGGGTGCACCTCGACCATCTGGCCGTGGCGGAAGGCGTCCGCCGCGTGGCCTATCTGATCAACGTCCCCCACGCCTTCACGCCCGAGTATCCGGCCGACGAAACGCGCAGCGCCTTCTGCCGGACGCCCGTGATCCTGAACGTCCACGACGGCTACATGGCCGGGGCCAACAGCCATGATCTCGCGGTCCGCGTCGAATCCGCCTTCGATACGCTCGTCGAGATGAGCTGCTGCCACCAGTCACAGATCGCCGAGTGGCTGCCGTGGATCGATCGCCACAGCCTGGAAGTGCCGAGATCGAAGGCGCACTGGGCCGCGCAGCTCCGCCAACGCTTCGCCCGGATCAACCGAGAGATGGATCAGGCCGGGGAAGAGGCGCACGAGTTTTTCCGGGTCACCGCCTGGGGCACGGTGCCAAGCGCCGCGCAGTTGCTGCGGGACTTTCCCGTGCTGGAGCCGGAGGCCACGGAGAAAAGGCTGCGCCGCGTCTTGGCGCGTTGGGCTCCGCAGGCGGAATGAAGCACACAGAGCGCGGGCGCCCGCGTCAGAGAGACCGCATTCGAGGTGAAAGACGGAGCAAGTGCTGGTCCCGCGATCCGCACCCGATTTCGTGGTGAGCCTTCTCTCTAGCCCAGGTGCTTCTTGAGCAAACGCCGCAGCACCGGCCGGACCTGCTTCGCCAGCGTCTTGTTGGCGTAGGCGATCCAGGCGACGGACGAGGTGGTGTCGAGGCGGACCTTCAGCGGCTTGCCGTCCGGTGATTCCACCAGGCCGCCGGCTTCCTGGAGGATCAAGGCGGTGCAGATGTCGTAGGGATGGCAGACGAGCGACGAGGTCAGGCCTAGCTTGGCGAAGACGTGCGGTCGCAGATCGCCGATCATCCGGTCGTGGCCCACGAGCAGTTCGTAGAGCTGGCCGCCCGTGCTGATGTATTGGTCGTCGAAGATCAGCGGCGACACGCCCGATCCGGCGGCGTCCAGCTCGCGCCAAAGGTCCTCCTCGATCTGGGCGGTGAAGGCTTTGCCGTCGGGGAAAAACCGGGCGAAGGAGGCGAAGCCGTGCTGGAAGTTCGCCGCCTGCGAAGGGCGGAACGGCAGCTTCGTGCGTTTGCCTGTCCGCACATCGACCGCTTCCGCCACAATGCCGTTCAGACCGCCGCCGCGCACCGCGCTGAACTGGTCGGCGCGCCATTGCTTGCTGGTGGGCAGCTCGGTCATCGCGGCGACGACGAGATCGCCGAGATGGGTTCGGCGGCCCCGTTGCGGAGCCAAGCCGGCGAGAATCCAGGCGGAGCGTTTGTCATACATCAGGCCCCGGGTGCCATCGATGGGATCGAGGATGCACTTGAAGAGGGTCTTCGAGACCGGCGTGCCGCGCGGGAAGGTCTCGGGCGCGTCGTCCTCGATGCCTTCCATCACCAGTTCGACGGGCCAGGCCTTGGGCCAATTCCGCTCGAACCAGCGCTGGATCGCCTCCTCGCTGATCTTGTCCACCTGGTAGATCGTGTCGGCGGCGGTGACGGCGGCGACCTTGGCAAAGTCGCCCGCATGAAGGGCGCGGGCGGCGACCACGGTGTCGCGGATGTGGTCCTGCAACGAGCAGAGGAGACGCCGGGCGCGCTGGAGCTGGGATGCGGTCATGCCGCCGGGATTCAACCGGAAGATTCCCGGGAAACGCACCGACAATCCGTCGCGTCGGGCGGCGTGCCTCGATCACGGTGTCAGCCGGTAGAACCGCATGGGCGAGGCGGGCTCCGAGCGGTCGATGAAGTCAAGGATGCCGTTGGTCGGGAAGCCCGCTCCTCCATCAAGGCCGGTCCAATCGACGAGGTTGGTGCTGGTCTGGAGGAAGAACCGGAAGCTCTCCTGCTCGGTCATGGCCGCGCCGTGGGGCCAGGCCAACTGGAATCGCAGCCCCTCGGGGGACCGGGTCGGCCCGGAGAGGCGGGGTGTGGGCCACACGATGAACGGCAGATTGGTCGTGCCGGTTTCGCCCGCGCTGTTCGAGACGACGACGCGGAAGGTGTTCGTCGAGGGAGTGGAGGATGCCTGGATGAAGTGGGAGTAGCCGCTCGTGCCGAGGATCGGAATGTCGTTGAAAAACCAGGTGACGACATGCTGCACCATCGAGGAAACCTCGACGCTCATGCCTTCGATCCGGCCGGGAAAGGTGCGGATACCCGTCGGATAGCGGGTGATCGCTGGCGGGGCCGGAACCAGCGTCACCGTGTCCACCCAGCCGCCGTCGCGTCCGGCCGAGACGGTGCCGTCTTTCGTGTAGAACCAAGAGAGTTGGTTGCCGCCCGGCGGAAGATCGACCGTGACCAGCTCCCAGCCCGTTTCGCCCGAGATCCGCCGACCAGAGCCGGGCGAGGCCTGTCCGGTGCGCGTGATGTTCGTGAAGGCCAGCCAGTCGTAGCCTTCTTCGGATGAAACTTTCCAGCGGAAGGAGAGCTGGCCAGGGCCGAAGACGGTGGTCCGCAGCGCCACACCCTTTCCGTGGTCCACGGGCCCGGACCGTGCGGAGCCTTCGCCGTCGAAGCTCTCTTCGTTCTGGGGAATCCAGGCATTGGTGGTGACGATTCCTTGGACGACGGCGTTGAAGCCCTGCCAATTGAGCTGGGGCGCGTTCAATGCCTGGCCGAGCGTTCCGGCATGGCGGACGGTCACGGACGCCTCGTCGGAGACCATGGAACCCAATTCGTTGGAGGCGACGAGGCGGTAGCGCCCGGGCAGGGAACCGGCCTGGCGGTCGAGCACCAAGGTGGGCGACGTCGCGCCGGGCACTGGCTGGCCGTTGCGCTGCCATTGGTAGGCCATCGGTTGTTGGCCGACGGCGCGCGCGTGGAGCCGGATCGACGAGCCGTTCGGCAGTTCCTGCCCATGCGGGTGCAGCGTGATGCGGGGAGAACCGTCTCCCACCACGGCGGCGTAGAACGAGGAACGGTGGCTGGCGGCGATGGCGGTGACGTTCGAGAGTTGGGCCGTTCTTCCCGCCAGTTGATTGGAGGCCGAACCCCAGAGGATCAAACGGCCGTCGGCCCGCAGCGCCAAGTTGAGCATGTCGCCCGCCGAGATCGCGACGATGTTGGTGGCTTGGGGCGGAACGGGTGGGACCGCCACGCCCCAGGCCACCACCGTGCCGTTCTCCCTCAAGGCCAGGGTGCGGGCCGAGGTGGCCGAGAGCGCGATGGCGTCGTTCAGCGAAGCGGGAACACTGGTGTAGTTGGCCGGTCCCCAGGCGACGATGCGTCCGTTGTTCTGGAGGGCAGACGCATGCAGGCCGCTCGCGGCGATGGACACCACGTTGGAGAGTCCCTGGGGCACGCGATTCGCTTCGGACGAGCCCCAGGAAACAACGGTGCCGTTGCTGCGGACCGCCAGTCCTCCGTTGTCGGCATTGGCGATGGCCACGATGGAGGTCACAGAGGTCGGGACGTTCGTGAAGATCGGGTTCGCCAAGGGCCCCGGGGCCCACGCGGCGACCCGACCGGACTCCAGCAGCGCCATGCTGTTGAAAGCGGACGAGGCAACCGCCTTGGCGGGGCCGAGATTGGCCGGAACGTTGGTGGCTCCGTTCGGACCGTTGTTCCAAGCGAAGACTTTTCCAGAGGGATCGATCGCCAGCACATGGTAGTGCCCCACGGCCAGCGCCTTCACATCGCCGAGTTGGGGAGGGAGGTTGGTCGGCACTTGCCCTCCGACTCCGACGACGACGAGCGAACTGACGGAGACCGTGAGCTTCGGGCCATAAACGACTCCGTGGGCGTTGCTGGCCACGATGGAATAGGCCCCGGCGTCCGCGTAGGTGATGCCGGGGATCTCCAGGTTGGGATGGGTCGCGCCGGAGATGGGGAAACCATCATGGAGCCACTGGAGGGACATCGGCTCGGTGCCGAAGACGCTGCATTGGAGTTCGAGCCGTTGGCCCGGTTGGAAGGGCTGCGTCTTGCCCTGCGGATGCAGGATGATGGGAGCCCGGGGGATCTGCGGCGCGCTCGGCGTGACCGTGAGCTGCGCGGGGCGGCTGGAGAGCTGGCCCGAGGCGTTGCTGGCGGTGAGCCAATAGAAACCGGCATGGCCGGCTTGCACGTTGGGCAGCGACAAAACGGTGTTGGTTTTTCCGGGCACCGGGAGGCCGTTGAAGAACCATTGCAGCGACGGCGTGGGAAGGCCCGTGACCGTCGCCGAAAACTGGGCGCTCCCACCGGCCGGGGAAGTTTGGCTCTGGGGTTCGGTGACAAAGGCAGGGGCGCTCGCTTCCTGGGCAGTGGCGAAGCCGGCTGTTCCGAGCAGAAGCACGCAGACCGTGGCGTGACGCAGCCAGCGTCGGAGCGCTGTCGGTGCGGAGAAGGTTGGATCGATCATGATGTCGGTTTCCTTGGCGTTGGGGTCCACGTTCCTGAGGCCGGCCTCGCGACGCTTCCCGGTGGACGGGGTGGAAATAGAAGCGGAAGGGCGCGGCGGGAACTGTGCGTTCTTGTGTCCGGTGGCGCGACTCGTGCCGCACAGACTGTGCATCGGGATCGGTCGCACCGGGCGTTTCCGGGCACGGTGGAGCGATTGTGCCAACTGTGCCCTGCTTCGTGGATTCCCCGGCAATTCCCTACAAGACGAGAAGCGGATGGAATGCGTAGGCTGACCGCCGAAATGAAACCTTATTGGTCCGGTGTTTTCCCCGCCATCACCACGCAGATGTTCAAGGACGGCTCGATCGATCTCGAAGCCACCTCCGCCCACATCGAGGCCCTCCTGAAGACCGGCGTCACCGGCATGATCATGCTCGGATCGCTCGGCGAGAACCAGTCGCTCACGGCCGAGGAGAAGCGCACCGTGATGGAAGCGGCCATCAAGACGATCAACGGCCGCGTGCCCGTGCTCAGCGGCGTGGCCGAGAGCAGCGTCGGCGAAGCCTGCCGCTACGTGAAGGACTGCGAGAAGCTCGGCGCGGACGGCTTCATGCTCATGCCGCCGATGATCTACAAGTCGCCGGACGCGAAGGAATCGCTCTTCCATTTCCGCACGGTCGCCAAGGCCACGGGCCTGCCGATCATGATCTACAACAACCCGATCAGCTACGGGCACGACATCACGCCCGAGCTGTTCGCCGAGCTGGCCAGCACGAAGAACTTCGTCGCCCTCAAGGAATCCTCCGGCAACACCCGCCGCATCACCGATCTGCACAACACCGTCGGCGGCCGCTACGCGATCTTCACCGGCGTGGACGACCTGGCGATGGAGAGCGCCATTCTCGGGATCGACGGTTGGGTCGCCGGCACCGGCATCGCGTTTCCTGCGGAGAACCAATACTTTTGGGAACTGACCCGCGCCGGGGAATGGGACAAGGCCCGCGAGATCTACCGCTGGTTCTCGCCGCTGCTGCACCTCGATGTGCATCCGAAGTTCGTCCAATACATCAAGCTGGCCGTGCAGGAGACCGGTCTGGGCACCGAGTGGACCCGCGCGCCGCGCCTCCCGCTCAGCGGCGCGGAACGCAAGTCCGTGCTCAAGATCATCCATGACGGCATCGCCGCGCGGCCCAAGGTGCCGAAGCGGAAGTGAGGCGAAAGAATCTCTTCCAGCCAACACATCCATGAACATCACCCTTCAGCAATGCGGAGAAAGCTATGTCGGCTTCCGGCTGCCTTGCGGGAGCAGTGAGGCTGCTCATGGAAGCGTGGCTACCCCTCACCCGGCCTTCGGCCACCCTCTCCCCGTCCGACGGGGAGAGGGCAGGG
>CAMLMI010000083.1 GCA_946480965.1 uncultured Verrucomicrobiales bacterium
CGTCCGCGACCCTTGATGACGCTGCACTACAAAGTCACCGGCGGAGACGGTCTGGCCTACGGCCCCGTCTCGCTGGAGGAACTGGAGGAATGGATCCAGCAACGACGGGTCGTGGGCTCGACCTTGATCTGGCGTTCTGATCTGAACCGGTGGCGGGCGGCGGAGGAGTTCTTGGAACTCGCCTACGTGCTGAAACAGGCTGCGGCGCAATCTCCGGCGGCTCCGGAAGCCGAGCGGATCGATGAGGTGCGTCCGGTGGGGTTCTTCCCGCGCCTAGTGGCCTACACGGTGGATTACTTTGTCCTCACGGCTTTGATGACGGCGGTTTTTCCGCTGCTGAAGGGTTTCGGAGAACTGGAAGAGACCCAGAGCGTTCTGGAACTGATCCGTCAGAAACCCTTCTGGGTACTGCTCGGAGTCAATGTGTTCGTGGCGGGCTTGTTCAACATTCTGTTCAATGGCCATTTCGGCGCCACGCCGGGCAAGATCCTGATCGGTGCCCGCATTGTGAATGAAGACGGTTCTCCGCTCGGCTATCTCAAAGCTGCCCTGCGCTACGCCGCCGAATGGGTCAGCGCGTTTTCGCTGGGAGCCGGATACCTGTTCGTGGCGTTTCGACCGGACCGGCGGGCGCTGCACGATCTGCTGGCGGGCACGCGCGTCGTTTTCAGCCCATGAAACTGACCGGCAACCAGCAGATGGCTTGGATCTGCGCCGGGGTGTTCGCCCTGGACCAGGTGACCAAGCAGATCGTCCTCCGGTTTCTCGGGACTGAAGAAAGCAGGGAAGTGATCCCGGGCTTCTTCAAGCTGGTCCATTGGCAGAACCGGGGCGCGGCGTGGAGTCTCTTCAGCACCGTGGATGGCAGCAACTTCGTGCTGGCGGCAGTATCGCTGGTGGCGTTTGGCGCGCTCATCTGGTTCCGGAACCATTTCGGGGCGGAGACCCGAATGGGGCGGATCGCGTTGGGGCTGGTGATGGGGGGGATTCTCGGCAATTTCTGTGACCGCATCTTCATTCACCATGTCGTGGACTTCCTCCGCTTCTACCTCGACAGCCGCAGCGGGCTGGAAGTGGGTTTTCCGGCCTTCAACGTGGCGGATTCGGCGATCTGCGTAGGCGTCGGCCTGATGTTCATCCAAGCATGGATCACTGAGGCAGCCCAAAGACCTTCCAAGCCATGAACCCGACGGAAGATCGAGCCCGGCGGCGCTATCAATGCCCCACTTGTCGGAGGATCGGGGTGTGGTTGTTGGAGAAGTCCGCCCCCTTTTGCTCTGATCGGTGCCGTTTGGTGGACTTGGGGAAATGGCTGAACGAAGAGCATTCCATTGCTGAACCGATTCCAAAAGACTTGGGTGAGAAGGGTTTTTAAGGATCGAGATAATCCGGGATGGACAGGATTCTGCGCGGGCACTAGGACAGATTTGCCCTGAAAATCACCCACCATAGCGGTGTGTCACAAAATTGGATTTTCCTGTTTACAGCGTCTTGGAAATGGACTTCAATGCGTCAGTCGTTAGCGACGGCGACGTTTGGAAAGGATCAAAAAATGAAGATCAACAAATTAATTGGAAATAGCCTGTTATCGGTCGGGGCTGCGGTGGCGTTCTCCCAGAGCGCTTCGGCTGCTTCCGTGAATATCCCTGTCACTTATCGTGATTTCGCCAGCGGTGAAAAGCTGGGCGGAACCGAGAAAGTCTTCGAAGGTGCGATTGACATCGTCGGTGGTTCGACGGTTGTCGTCCCAGGCTTGGTTGGTGCCGGTTCGGCGGGTTCTCCCGTGACTGATGCCGTTCTGGATGCCGGTGGATGGTCTGCCAAGTATGGTGGGTCCAAGCCGAGCGATCTCTACAAGGACACGGGCTACATGACGGGCAAGCTGAACAGCTCGCTCACGTTCACTGAGACTTCCCCTGGAATCTACAGCTTTTCGGACACCTCGTTCTTCCCCTTGGATGGTCTTCTCGGTGGCAATCAGGGCAACTCGCACAACTACCATTTCTCGATGGAGATGCATGCGGTGTTCACCTATGTCGCTGGCCAGGAGTTCAACTTCAAGGGTGACGACGACGTCTGGGTTTACATCAACGGCCAGCTCGTGATCGACCTCGGTGGCGTTCACAGCGCCAAGTCCGCTTCGATCGATCTGGACACGCTCGGCCTGACCGCCGGCAACACCTACACCTTCGACCTGTTCTTCAACGAGCGTCACACTTCGCTGTCCACGTTCTCTGCTGACACGTCGATCGTGTTCCGTCCGCCTCCTCCGGAGGTTCCTGAAGTCTCCACTGCGGTTTCAGCCGCCGGATTTGCCCTCCTCGGAGGCATGTTCCTGCTGCGCTCCCGCAAGGTGGCTCAGGCCCAGCAGTAATCCTCTGCCCGTCCTAACGAAAAGCCCCGCCATCCAAAAGATGGCGGGGCTTATTATTTGCTCGGATGCCTCAACGACGGATGCGGTCCACGAATCGCCCCAAGCGTTCCATCGCCACTTGGATCTGCTCGAACGCCGTGGCGTAGCAGCAACGCAGATAGCCTTCGCCGCTGGGCCCAAAGGCGGTTCCAGGCACAGCCGCCACCCGTTCCTCCTGGAGGAAGCGCACGGCGAACTCCTTCGAGCTCAAGCCCGATGAGCGGATGTTGGGAAAGGCGTAAAACGCTCCTCGTGGCAAATGACAGGACAGTCCGAGGTCATTGAAGGACTTCACGATGAAATTGCGGCGGCGTCCGTATTCTTCGCGCATCCGGTCGGTATCCGGTTCACCGTGTTTGATCGCTTCCAAGGCCGCTTCTTGGCTGATGATCGAGGCGCACAGCATCGAGTATTGGTGGATCTTCATCATGGCCTCGATGATCTCCACAGGTCCGCAGGCGTAGCCGATGCGGAATCCGGTCATCGCGTAGGCTTTGCTGAAGCCGTGCAGGAAGATGGTCCGTTCCGCCATTCCGGGAAGAGACGCGATGGACACGTGTTCGCCTTCATAGGTCAGCTCGCTGTAGATCTCGTCGGTAATGACTAGCAGGTTGTGGCGTTTGGCGACTTCCGCGATCTTCATCAGCTCCGTTCGTGACATGGTGCCGCCGGTCGGATTGGTCGGAAAATTGAGCATGACCGCCTTGGTGCGCGGGGTCACGGCGGCTTCGATGGCCTCGGCCGTGACGGCGAACTGGTCCTCCGCCTTGCACGAGATCGCCACCGGCACTCCGTAGGCCAGCACGATGCTCGGTGAATAGCTCACGTAGCAGGGCTCATGGTAGATGATCTCGTCGCCGGGATTGATGATGGCGCGGAGGGCCAGGTCCATCGCCTCGCTGACGCCGACCGCGATCAGGATCTGGTTCTTAGGGTTGTAGCTGACGTGGAAGTGCGTCTCGATGTGCTTGGCCAAGGCTTCGCGCAACGAGAGCAGGCCGAGATTCGAGGTGTAGGAGGTGCGGCCCCGTTCCAAGGCATAGATGGCGGCTTCCCGGATATGCCACGGGGTCTGGAAGTCCGGCTCGCCCACGCCCAGCGAGATCACGTCCTTCATTCCCTGCACGATGTCGAAAAAGTCGCGGATTCCGGAACGGGGAATGTTCCGGACATGCGTGGCCACGAAACGCTCTGGTTGCCAGCTCTGACCCATAGGTCCAAGGAAGGGACGGCAAACCGGCCGGTCCGAAAAGGAAAATCTGAGCCCCAGATCCCAGACGATCATGCGCCGTCGAACCGGGCCAACGGAACAAGCCCCGCAACTCCTGTCGGGCCGCGCGACAGGTCGATTCCTCCTCAAGCCACGGGCGCGATCGTCCGACCCTATTCCAGAACCTCACGATCAATCCCATGCCCGAACGCGTCATTGGTCTGGCCGACGAGATCTCGGCCCTCGTCTCAAACCGCATCGGAGACATCCAGCGGATCACCCTGATTTCGCGGCTTCTCGCCATGAACGCCTCGATCGAAGCCGCCCGGGCGGGCCAAGCCGGAGTGGGCTTTTCAGTCGTGGCCGAAGAGGTGAGATGCGTTTCGGAGAAGATCACCGGCATCGTCAACGAGCTGCAGGACCATCTCGATCCGCGGATCAAGGAACTCAACCGCCTCGGCGGTTCGCTCATCGCGCAGCTACGCGGCACCCGGTTGACCGATCTGGCGCTGAACATGATCGAGATCATCGACCGGAATCTCTACGAGCGTTCGTGCGACGTGCGTTGGTGGGCCACCGATTCCGCCGTGGTGGACTGCGTGGCGCGTCCGGACGAAGGCGCGCTCGCCGGGTTCTGTTCAAAGCGGCTCGGCGTGATCCTCGATTCCTACACCGTCTATCTGGATCTCTGGGTCATGGATCTGGAGGGCAACGTCGTGGCTACCGGCCGACCGACGAAGTTCCCCAGCGCCAAAGGGCAAAACGTCTCCAAAAGCTCCTGGTTCAAACAGGCGTTGCAGACCCGCGACGGGACGGAGTTCGCCGTCGCCGACATCGAAGCCGTCCCCGCGCTGGGCAACCAGCTCGTCGCCACCTATGCCGCCGCGATCCGCGAAGGCGGCGAGACCCAGGGTCGCCCCATTGGCGTGCTCGGCATCTTCTTCGACTGGCAGGCCCAGTCCGAGACGGTGGTCAAGGGCGTCCGCCTTTCCCCGGACGAACGGGAGCTGACGCGCTGCCTCATCCTCGACCGCCAGTCCCGCGTGATCGCCTCGTCCGATGGCAAGGGGGTGCTGGAGGAGCATTACTCGCTCCAGACCGGAGGGCAGGAGATGGCCAATTACGCGGACAAGACTGGCCACGTGATCGGATTCGCCGTGACCCCGGGTTATGAAACCTATCGCGGTCTCGGATGGTATGGCGTGGTGGAACAGAAGCTCCGCAAAGCCTCCGTGCGGTCGGGATTCTCCGGGACCGAACCCGCCGGTTTCGCGACAAGGGATGCTGCGGCTCCGGCGCCAGTCGCGATGACGGCCTCCGACCTCTCGCGTCTCCCGCTGCCGGTGGTTTCCTGAGGACATCGGGCGGAATGGAAAACGGCCGGCAGCATCGTGCGATGCCGCCGGCCGTTCCGCGCCGGGAGGAAACGCCGCCTACTTCAGCGTCGAGAGATACTCCATCACGTCGCGCAGGTCGCGCTTGCTGACGAGGTTCTCGATGCCTTCCAACATGCCCGAAGGGCCCTTCAGCCGCTCGGTCACGTCCGCCTTCTTCACCTTCACCACGCCGTCCTCGGGCGAGTTGATCTCGATCTCGGAATCCGTCTCGCTCTTCAACATGCCGGCGATCTCCGATCCGTTCTTCAGCGTGACGATGACGGACTCGTAGCCCTTCGCGATGTCCTTGTTCGGATGCACGATCGAGTCGAGCAGGTATTCGCGGCTCTTGGAGGCGGCGATCTTGCCCAGCTCCGGGCCGACCTCGCCGCCCTCGCCGTTCACCTTGTGGCAACGCAGGCAGGAGGCTTCGGGCTTCTCGAAGAAGACCTTCTTGCCCTCCTCCGCGTTGCCGCCGGCCAAGGCCCAGCGGAACCGTGCCAGATCGCCCGTGGCGGGCAGCGTGGCGAAATAGGCGTCCAGCTTGGCCTTGAGCGC
Organism: uncultured Verrucomicrobiales bacterium; assembly: GCA_946480965.1. The sequence continues at coordinate 5,558 of CAMLMI010000083.1, forward strand.
GGGCACGGGCTCGGCCGCCTCCATCACGTCCAGCATCAGCTCCGGAGCCAGGGTGCCGGTGACGAGCTTCTCGACCCATTCGCCGAGGAGGGCCGTCGCCTTGTCGGTCCCCAGTTTCCCCAGCGCGGCCAGAGCCGCCTGTTTCTCTCCAGTGGAGCCGTTGGCCAGCGTCGCGGCCAAGCGCACGGTCGGGTCGCCCTTGCCGGAAGCGGCCTGGATGCGGGTAGCGGCTTTGCGCAGCGGCTCCTCCGTCGCGGCCGAGGCCGTCGCGAGCGCCTGGTCGAGGAAGGCGTCGTTCAAGGTGGCCAGCGCGTCCAGGGCGGCCACGCGGGCGTCGGTCGATCCGTCCTTGTTCTGCACGACGGCCAGCAGCGCGGGGCCGGATTCGGCGATCTTCAGCGCCTTGGCCGCATCGGCGGCGGCGGCCTGCACGGGGCCGGGCGATTCCAGGAGGATCGCGTTCAACACGGGCCTGAGCGCGTCGGCAGCGGGTTTGGCGTCGCGCGCTCCCTCGACCGGCCGCCAGAGACCGGTGACGTGGTCACGGCCGGAGGGCTTGCCCCATTCAGCGAGGTTCTGCAGCGCCTCGACGCGCGTCGCGTTCTCGGACTTGTCGTTGGCCGCGTATCGGGCCACGGCCGCCGCGTTCTCCGCGCCGCCGACGCGGAAGTTCGCGTTGAGCAGGCGGCGGGTCACGGGCTTCGTATCCGCCACGGTGTTCAGCATCCGCGCCATGAACGGCATGGCCGGGGTGATCGTCTCGTCGTTGATCGCTCGGACGGCTTCGAGGCGGATCTTCGCGTCGGCGTCGCCGAGGAACTGGATCAAGTCGCCGCTCTTCTGGCGGCGCAGCGCGAGCAGCGCGGCCATGCGCACGGCGGAGGAATCGTCCTTGGCCATCGCCACGAGCTGGTTGACGGAGGCCGTGCCCAGGAGAGCCATGACGCCCGCATGGCGCAGGTAGGCGTCCTTGTCCGCGTTGGCCCGGATCATGGCCTTGACCGGCTCCAGCGCGGAGGTCGCGCCGAGCTTGCCAAGGGCGATGGCGGCCTGGAACTGCGCGCGGGGCGCGTCCTTGTCCGCCAGCAGCCCGATCAGGGCCGAGGTGGCCGGCGCGTAGCGCGTGTCGCCCAGGACCTTTGCGGCCTGCGCGCGGATCTCCGGGTCGGCGTCGCCCAGCAGGGGCGCGACCGAAACCATCACGCCGTTGTTCTTCCGGCCCAACATGCCCGCGCCCCAGAGACCGTGGATGCGCGCCAGGCGGTTCTCGTTCGTGCTGGCGGTCTGGATGAGCGCCCAAGTGGCGGTCTTGTTCACCAGCTCGAACTGCGCCTCCTGCCGCACCCGCTGGTCAGCGTGGCCCAGGAGCGAGAGCAGTTCCTTCTCGGAACGGCCCTTCATGCCGTCGCGCAACAACCGCTGCGTCTGTTCGGCCAGCGTCCGGTCCGTCGCCGCCGTGTCCTTCAGGCGGTAGATGCGGCCCTTGCCGTTCTTGTTCCAGCCCCGGCCCCAATCGCTCGCGTAGAGGTGGCCGTCCGGGCCTTGCTCCACGTCCGTCACCTGGAAGCCGGTGATCACCTGGGCCACGTTCGTCACCGTGTAGCTCGCGCCCGTGGGCTTCATCTGGATGGAGTGGATCACGCTGTTCGCGCTGCCCCGGAAGTCCGCCATGAGGAACGCGCCATTGTAGGCCGGCGAAAGGCCCACGCCGCTGTAGTGCGTCAGCCCGGACGGGCCCGCTCCGATGTTCGCGAGCGGCGGCAGGTGCCAGAACCCGGTGGATTCCGGACGGCACAGCTTTTCGTCGTTCCAAGGACCGCGGCTGTTCGGACGCTCGATGAACTGCCAGCCCACGTGCCAGCCGGAATCGCCGCCCTCGACCACATGCACCCAACGCGCGGGATCGCCGCCGTCCGAGTTGTTGTCGCCGGTGAAGAGATCGCCGAAATCGTCGAAGGCCAGTTCCTGCGGATTGCGCAGGCCGCGATGGACGATCTCCAGATCCGAGCCGTCCAGGTTGCACCGGAGCACCGCGCCACAGTCGGGCTCGGCGATGAGGCGCCCGTCCTGCTTCACGCTGAAGCCGCGGTCGCCGCTGGAGAAGTAGAGCTTGCCGTCCGGCCCCACGCGCAACCCGTGCAGGTCGTGGCCAAGGAAGGCGATGCGGACGCCGTAGCCGTAGCTCAGCACGTCCTTCGTGTCGCCCACGCCGTCGCCGTCCTTGTCGACCACTTTGTAGAGCGCGGGCATGCAGGTGTAGAAAACGTCGCCGTTGTGCCAGAGCACCCCCGCGCCGATGCCGTCGAGGTAGTGGTTGTAGCCCTCGGAAAAGACCGTGCTGGTGTCCGCCTTGCCGTCGCCGCTCGCGTCCCAGACCAGCTTGATGCGTTCCGACTCCTTGGAGAACTGCGCCAGCTTGTTCCGGTAGTGGCGGTGCATGAAGGCCACGCGGTCCTCCACCGTGCGGCTGGCCAGCTCCTCGTCCAGCAGCGACATGAAGCCCCGGATGTCCAGCACGCCCGCGTCGTCGCCATGGCGGAAGGTCTCGGCCACGTAGAACCGGCCCAGATTGTCCATGGAGAAGGCCACCGGGTTGGCCAGGAGCGGCTCGGCCGCCGCCAACTCGACCGCGATGCCCGGAGCCGCCTTGAAGGAACGCATGTTGCGCTCGGCCTCGTCGGACGCCGGTGCGACTCGCGGCTGGTAGCCGCCGGAAGGACCGGTCAATTCGTGGCCGGCGGCCAACGCCGCGGCGGTGGAACCCGCCAGCACGCTGGCGATCATGGCGGCTCGGACGGACGGGGACAGAGAATAGGGCATGGGCAAAATGCTACGTAGGTGGACGTTTCGGGCAAGGCCGGGATGCAACCAATTCCAAGGACAGCAACGCCGGGACCGGATCGGGGCCAGTTCTAACGGCCCGCTCCGGTCTCGTCTCTTCCCCTGATCGGGTGAGCCCGCACGATTCCGCCCGGCACCTGGAACCCAAACAGAGCGTTCGGATTGGCCACAAAGAAACGCAATAGGCCCAAAAGGATCGAGCCTGCGGGTCTTTGCCCCGGCTTTGTGCCGCTTGCGCATTTTGCGGCGATCCATCCGCGTGACGCTCCGCCTCCGCATCGGTCCAACTCTGCGACGGGCCGAGGGCGGCGTTTCGCCGGAGGTCCGCAGAAACCATCCACGACGCATTCCGGAGGAGGCACCATGTCCCAGTTTTCCTTTGTGGCCCTGAACCCGCGCGGCGACGAATCACGCGGCTCGATCGATGCCCGCGACCAGTCCGAAGCGCTCAAACGCATCAAGGACATGGGGCTCTTCCCCGTCCGGGTTAGCGTTGTCGCCCAACCCAAGCGCACCGTTGCAGCCAAGCGCGGCCCGCGTTCCACCGGTTGGCGCGCGCTGCTCGATCTCTCCGTCCCCGGCACCGGCGGACGCGTAAAGACGCCGCAGCTCGCGGCCTTCACCCGCAACCTCGCCACATTGCTCGAAGCCGGGATGCCGCTCTTGCGCGGCTTGCGATTGTTGCACGAGCAGGAGACCTCGCGCGTGCTCAAGGGCATCGCGGCCAAGCTGGCCGAAGGGATCGAGAGCGGCGGCACCTTCGCCGAAGTGCTGGCCGCGCATCCGAAGACCTTCAACCGGCTCTACGTGAACATGGTGAAGGCGGGCGAACTCGGCGGCGCGCTCGACGTCACGCTGCGGCGGCTGGCGGAGTTCATGGAGAAGGCCGAGAAGATCAAGGGCAAGGTCAAGGCCGCTATGTTCTATCCCTGCGCCGTGATCTTCGTGGCCATCGCGGTCGTCGGCATCCTGCTCGTGTATGTCATCCCCAAGTTCAAGGAGGTCTTCGCCGGGATGAACAACCTCGCGATGCCGCCCTTCACCGAGCTGGTCTTCGGCCTGAGCCAGACGATCCAGAAGAACTTCCTCCCGCTTCTGGCCGTCGTCGCCGGTATCGTCGCCGTGTTCCGGATGCTGTTGGCCACCAAGCCCGGTCGGAGGCTCTTCGACCGGTTCAAGCTCGCCCTGCCGGGGCTCGGCCCAGTGCTGAAGAAGGTGGCCATTGGCCGCTTCGCGCGCACCTTCGGCACCCTTGTGGGCAGCGGCGTGCCGATCCTCCAGACGCTGACCATCCTCCGCGAAACCGCCGGGAACGTCGTCGTGGCCGGCGTCATCGGGACTGTCCACGACCGGGTGAAGGAAGGCGACGCCATCGCGCCCGTGCTGAAGTCCTCGCGCGTCTTTCCCGCGATGATCGCGGGCATGGTCGATGTGGGCGAGCAGACCGGCGCGCTGCCCGACATGCTGTTGAAGATCGCGGACAACTGCGACGAGGAGGTGGACAACGCCGCCAGCGCCATGACCTCGCTGCTCGAACCCGTGCTGCTGATCTTCCTCGCGCTCGTCGTCGGCAGCATCGTCGTCGCGATGTTCCTCCCGCTGATCCAGCTCATGAGCGGCGGCTTCGACCGGCCGGAGGAGTGACGTGCCCCAGACGGCTCACCAGTCGCCGTAGTGGAAGCGGTAGGTCTCCCAGGCTTCGCGGCCATAGAGGGATTCCATCTTCCGGTCGCGTTCCGCCTCCAAGCCCCGCAGCAACTGACGGCGATCACGCGGCAGCAGGTCCTTTTCCTCGTCCACCGTCTTTAAGGTCGACTCGTAGTCGCGGAACACGGCCAACGCCGCCCGCGACGCCGAGGGCGGCAGATGGAACCGCCGTGCCACACGGTCAAGGTGCTCGAAGCTGCCGTGGACCGCGAAGAATTCCCGGTCGGCCGCAGGGTCGGAGGGGGAGGCGTCCCGCGCCGACACCGGCCGCAGCTCGGCGATGCGGTGGAGATCGGCCAGCCTTTGGGGACCGAGGGCGTTGGCCAATTCGTCCATCGACAAGCCCGCCAGGCTCCGCAGCTCCTCCGCCGAGCGCGCGACGACGGAAAGCGTGTGGAACCGTTGCGAGTGCTTTTGGGCCCATTCGCGGCGCTGGAACTCCGCGCGTTCGCCCTCGTCCATCATCGCCAAGAGCTCGGCGCGTTTGGCCTGGGCCCATTGCTCGCGGTATTTCCTGCGCGCGTTGTGGTCGGAAGCGGATTGGTAGTTCTTTTCTTCGCGATCCCGGTAGTCGGCCTCGATGGCTTCCAGCAGCGGACGCCGCTCCGGCGCGACGTAGGGAAACTCGCGTTCGATGCGGCGCATGGCGGGCGTCGGGGCGTCGGGCCTGGGAGCTGGTTGATTGGCGACCAGCAGCGCGGCGAGCATCTGTTCGCGTTCCTTTTCCGCCGCTTCGATCGGCTCGAAGATGGACTCGAACTTCTCCAGCCCGGCCTGGCCATCGGCGAGCACCTGATAGGCGAGATCGTGGTGCGGGAGCGCTTCCACATAGATCCGGCGGGCCAGATCGATCCACGTCGCGCCTTCGACGATGCGGCGGATGGAGTTCTCCGGACAACCGATGCGCCGGAGATTGGCCACGTAGTTCGTGTAGTTCTTGTCCGCGATCTGGTCCCACCGGAACGGCGGCCACGGCAAAGGCGCGGGCTGAGGAATCTCCGGCGTGGGAACGGGCTCCTCGACCGTTGGCGGAGTAGAAACGGCGACGGCAACCACGGACTCCGGAGCGGGGTTCGGCTCGGGTTTGGCCCGCGAAGTCGCCATCAGGGCGATGAGCCCGACCGCGTTCGCCAGCAGCGAGAGGAAGGTGAGGAAGCACAGTTTCAATCGTCGTCCTCCTCGCCGTTTTCCAGAGACTGGATCCAGTCGCCGTGTTCTTCCAGATAGCTGGACCAGACGTCCGGCGACAGCGTCTCGCCCAAGGAAGCGCGGAGCTCTTCGCCGATTTGCTGGAGCCGTTCTGCCTCTTCCTCGGCGGTCAGCGCCGGGGTTTCGCGGATGCGGCGCGCCTCGGCCGTGGCCAGTTCCCGCGCCTCGGCCAGCAGGGCCGCGGTGGATTCCGGCAGGTTGCGTTCTTGGGCGAATTCCGCGAGTTCCGACCAGTCCGGCAGCGCTCGCAGCGCCACCTCCCGCGCGCGGACTTCGCCCAGAGCCGGGACCAGCGACGAAAGGAACGCCGCCTTTTTCTCGGCGTCCGCATCCTTCGGCAGACCGGCGCGGAAGCGCTCCAGCCGGCTGACCTCCTCGAAGTCGAAGATCTCGTCCACGATGGCCATGTCCTTGGCTTGGGCGGCGACCAGACGGCGCATCTCCGCTTCCGGGAGCCGCACCTTCGGGTCCTTGGAATCGAAGAAATCGAACGCCTCGAAAGCTCCCGTCACCACGCGGATCAAGCCCAGCGCCTCGTCCACCCGCGCCCGGCCCACGAGCGAGGCCGCCTGGGAAAACGCGCTGTCCCGCAGGCGCTTCAACTCGTCGATCTCCGAAAACTTCAAGGGCCGCTCCGCCTGCGTGGTGATGCGGTTGCGTTCGAACTGCGTGCGCTCGATCAGCCAGGCGAACTGTTCCGCCGCCTCGAAGCTCGGCGGCGTGAGCATCCCGCAGAGCCCGGCCCATTCCTGGAGCGAACGGCCATGCACCTTGGGCCAGGTGCCGTCCACGCCCAGCAGGGCCCGGACGTGGTCGCGGCGGTCGATGTCGCGCTGAAGCCAGGCCAGTTGCCGGGTGCGCGCCTCGGCCTCGACCTGCGCTCTGGGCCTCCAGAAATCTTCCGCAGCCGGTGGCGGCATGGGCGGCGCGGCGTGGAGCCGTTCGATCTCCGGCAAGACGAGATCGCGGATCGTGCGCTCGGGGCAACCGACGGCCCGGAGCTGAGCGATGAAAACCGGGAGATTGGTCGATTCGATCCGCGACCACGGCGTGACCGGCGGAGAGGAAGCGACCGGAATGTCCGCCACCGGCACGGAGGAATTGCTGTCCGCTGCGGGAACCACAATGGCCATCGGCGCGACGGCTGCGGGCGGAGTGATGGCCGAATCCGGTCGGTTCTTCAGCCAATACCCGGCCAGCGCCGCATTCAGCAGCAGCGAGACGATGCAGATGAGTTTCAACCGCATGGCGTGAGGGGAAGGCCCACAGGCATTCCGCTGGGACCGTGGAGATCGGTCAAGCTCCCCGTTCAGCGGCGGAAACGTCCAACGTCCAACGTCCAACGTCCAACTCCGAACTCCGAACTCCGAACTCCGACCACTTGCCCCCGCCTTCGGCGTTCAGCGTTGGAAGTTCAGCGTTCGGCGTTCCCTCCCCCAAAAGATTCCCCCTTCCCACCGCTCCCGCCGCTTCATTAGCCTGCCGGCCCTATGTTCGATGTCGCCAAAGCCCAGATCGCCACCGCTGCCGACAAGCTGACCCACCTGCGGAGGTTTCTTTGACGTCCCCAGATTGAACCAAAGGCTGGGCGAGCTCGAAGCCCAGATGACGTCCGACACCTTCTGGAATAACCGCGAACAGGCCCAGAAGCTGATCGACGAAGCCAACGGCATCAAAAAGAAGCTCGACCCGCTCCACGCGCTGGAACGGCAGCTCAGCGACTTCCAGGTGCTCGTCGAACTGGGCGAAGCGGAGCCCGAATCCGTCCAGGCCACGATGGAGCAGGAGCTGGAGCGCGACCTCCCGCCGTTCCTCGCCCAGATCGAGGCCAACGAGCTGAAGGTCTTCCTCACCGGCCCGCACGATTCCAAGAACTGCTTCTTCAGCATCAACGCCGGCGCCGGCGGCACCGAGGCCCAGGACTGGGCCGAGATGCTCTCGCGCATGTATAAGCGCTGGTTCGAGACGCGCGGCTGGGAATACGAGATCACCGACGCGCTGGAAGGCGATTCCGCCGGGCTCAAGAGCATCACCTTCCGCGTGCAGGGCGAGAACGCCTACGGCTTCTGCAAGGCCGAACGCGGCGTCCACCGCCTCGTCCGCATCTCGCCGTTCGACTCCAACAAGCGCCGCCACACCAGCTTCTCCAGCGTGGACGTCGTGGCGGAGATCGACGACATCAGCGAGGCCGACATCGTCATCCCCAAGAGCGAGATCCAGCGCGACACCTTCCGCTCCGGCGGCAAGGGCGGGCAGAACGTGAACAAGGTCGAGACCGCCGTCCGCCTGACCCACATCCCCACCGGCCTCGTCGCCGCCTCCCAGGCCCAGCGCAGCCAGCTCCAGAACGAGGCCACCGCGATGAAGGCCCTCATCTCGAAGCTCTACGCCATGAAGCTCGACGCCGCGAAGTCCGACATGGACAAGTTCTACGGCGACAAGGGCAGCGTGAGCTGGGGCAACCAGATCCGCAGCTACGTCTTCCAGCCCTACCGGATGGTGAAGGACCTCCGCACCGGCGTGGAGACCAGCAATGTGCAGGCCGTGATGGACGGCGCGGTCGATCCCTTCGTCAACGGCTGGCTCCGCGCCGGCGGCCCGATGAAGCGCATCCAGGGGCTGAAGGACGAGGAAGAGTAAGCTGACGAGGCTGAAAGCGAGGCTATGATCTCGAAGCCGACTTCCTACGACTGCGAAATCTCGGTGAAGAACGAAGCATTAAACTCGTTCAAGCCGATCATCATGGCGTGGTTCCAAGTGTTGGAAGACTACGCCAATCTCTCGAACGTGGGCACGGAACTGGATCGAGATTCGGCCTTCGGCTATCGCGAACGACCGCAGGTCGGATTCTTGGCCGCCGCTGCTTGGCGAGCTGGAGGTGTGGCTTTGGAAGAATGGGGCACCAGCAAAGGAGACGAGACGGTTCAGTCCTACGGCAGGAACGATCTTTGGATCAGACTTGGAGTCAAAGAATGGTTCATCGAAGCGAAGCATCACTTCTGTCGTCTCCACAAATCCGAGGTTCCTGACGAGATGGTAAACCATCTCAAGTGGGCTCATTCCGACATTGGAAAACTGAAGCTGGAGAACCAATTGAAGGTAGGTGCCCTGTTCGTGTCGCCTTTGTGGAAGTCTGAGAATCTGCCAGACCGCACGGCTGCTTTGGCGACGTGGAAGGCTGCCTGCTATCAAGTGGAAGCTGATCTGACAGCGATTGTGCTGGATACAAAGAGCGACAACTCGGAGTGGGCAGGACTGGCACTTTTTTTGGTTGGGGCGACTTGGGGGAACCAGCCGGTTAGTCCAATTGCTCAACAGGTTTCACGCGTATGAGGGCGGCCACCTCAGGAAATGGACCGTCGCATCCCAACAATAAAGCGGCCAAGGAAGCTTTCGCTTCGCCCGTCGCACACTCGCGGCAGACTTGGTCGCAGGTGAGAAATCGGCTGATTCTCTCGGTCCATCAAGTCGAATTTCGAAAAGTAATCCTCTAGCCCCTGCTGAAATGTGAACATCCTCGACACCATCGTCGCCCAGAAGCGGCTCGAAGTCGCCAAGCTGCCAGAGCGGATTCTCGCCGTCGGTGATCTGCGCGACGCCATGTTGGAACACGGCGAGCGCCGCGACTTTTTCGCCGCTTTGGCCAATCCCCGAGTTGGCGACATCGGGCTCATTGCCGAGGTCAAGAAAGCCTCACCTAGCAAGGGCGTCATCTGCCCCGACTTCGAT
>CAMLMI010000084.1 GCA_946480965.1 uncultured Verrucomicrobiales bacterium
GGCCGAGCCGCCTGGGGCTTTCAGACGACCAGACAGCGATTCCGGCGACTACGAGGCGTCCCGGAGTTGCCAGTGATGCTTCCCTCGCCGGACTTCACCCCCCAGGCGGCTCGGCCGGAGCCTTCGCCCTACCCCGCTTGCGCTTCGCGCGTCCCGCAGGGACGCCACGTGAATAGCCGTGGGTGCAGCCCACGGACAGGCACCCCCCGATGGTTCGACCCCGTCGGGGAGCGAATATCCCTGCGTCCGGCCACCGCAGGTTTCACCTGCGGCTATTCGGGTTCCGCCTCTGCGAGGCCGGTTGGGATTCGGATGGGCAACCTTGCTCCAACCCGAAGGGTTGGCAGACGGTAGCCGGGGGGTGAGCGGAGCGACACCCGCGGATGGGATCGCCTCGACGAACCGCACCCCGGCGGGGTGCCAGATCCATCCGACGGACAACGTGTCTGGCATCCCTCCGGGATGCGACCTGTTCGGAGGCTGGGTTCCGGAGGTCTCCGCTGCGCTGCGACCTCCGGCTACCGTCTGGAAACCCTTCGGGTTTTGGATCGGACCGTTTCCGACTACGGATTCACCACTTCCTGGGCGCGGAAGTAGAGGTGGCCGGCGGTGACGTCCACGTCGTTGGTGTAGGCGGGGACGGTGGCGGTGAAGGCGGAGCCCCAATTAGTCCAGGTGGTCAGGTTCGGGGAGGCTTGGAGCTGGTAGGTCTTGCCCACTTCGACCTCGGTCCGCAACTCGATGGTCTTCACGGCGACGGAGAGGCGAGGCAGCGAACGAAGTTCATACTGGTAAAGCTGCGAAACTTCCTCTTCGGACAGTCCCCGCGAGTAGATCCGCACGTCGTCGAGGGTGGCGCTCATCCGCGCCGAGGAAGAGGCGCCGCCGTCCCACCAATGTCTGCCAAGTGCGGCCCGGCCAACCGGGAACGGATTGATGGTGATGTTCGTGTCGATCACCTTTGTCCCGTCAATGTAGCAAGAGAGGTTGCCAGGCTGATACGCCATCACGATCTGCTTCCAGCGTGCGATAAAACTGGAAAAATTGAGGGGAACTCCGATTTCGCGGCTCAAATTTGAGCCGTTGTCGATTGCGAATACGGGACCGGGAATCACGCTGTTCAGCCAGACTTCGGCGCGTTTGTTGTTCAGTGCGCCGAACGCAATGTATGCCTCCCCGTTGACTGGGCTTCCTCCGATGACCTCGTCCTTCGCCCAAAAGCTGAAGGTGAATCCGTTGTTGAGCGCGTTGTCGAAGGTCGGCAGGAGCACGTGTCCACCGCCAGAATAGAACAGCGATCCATCGCCGATGATCCGGATGGCTCCACCGTGCCGCCCCGATGGCAGGAACTGGTAGTTGCCAGATGGAGTGCCATTGTTGCCGTTTCCGCTCTCGTCGTTGGCGTTGCCGTCGAACGGATAGTAGGCCACCAGCCCTCGGGTCAAACTTGGAGGACCAATGCGTTCATAGCGGTAAAGTTGACCGATTTCATCGGCGGTCAGCACACGATTGTAGAACCGGACTTGATCCAAGAGCCCCACTTTGTCGCCACCGCCACCATTTAACCGTAGGAAAGTGTCTCCGGAAAACCCGAACTGAGCCACGTCATTCGCGATCATCTGCCCGTCGACGAATATCTGGCGCACCATGGTAGATTGATCGTAGGTGCAGGCGATGTGGGACCATTCGTTTTCACCCACTCTTGGGCTTTGGATATCCAGTTCATTGAAGAAGAAAGCGAACCGAACCGCTTGCCCATAGTCTGCTGCTATTGAAAGCACTTTGCCCGCGTCGGACTCCGAACCCAGCCGAAACAGCCACCCATGTTCGACTCCAAACGTGGTGTAGTCCTTCTTGAACCAGAGCGACACGGAGAGCGACGAGCCGGAAAGATTGGGCCCCGTGGCCACGATATGGTTCTCGTCCGGCAACGGAGCGAAACGGTAGGCGCTGTTGGCTGCGCCATTGACGCCATTTGTCAGTGTGACTTGGGAGCCGACCACCGTTCCATGATGCCCGTTCCCGCTCTCGTCATTGGCGTTCCCGTCAAACGGGTAGAAGGCGACCAACCCATTGGTCAGGCTGGTGGGCAGGGATTGGGCGTGGGTGGACGCGGCTCCGAGAACGGTGGCGGCAACGAAGAGGGCGGTGAGGGTGGCTCGTTTCATGGCGATGATGGGAACTCCTTTGTTGGACAGACCATGCCGGGACGGCGCTTTTCGTGACAAGCGGTCTTTCCGGGCGTTTGAGAATGGCCGCAATCTCCCCATGCTCCTCACCATGCGCTCAAGCATCGACCATGAACACCGTGCGGTCCTGCCGCCGCCGTTCGCGCCCGGGGGGATGTCGTGGACATCGAAGCGGAGGGAGCGGATTGCCTGGTCGTCCGCCGGGTCCGGCGGGCGGGGCGTCCGGGCGCATTCGCCTGGTGGAATCGGCGGGCGATTTGCTGTTGGTTGGCGGGCCGGGTCTCACCGGCGATGACGAGCGCCGATTGATCGAGGGCGAGGCGTGATTCAGGCGAGTTGCTGCCTGACAAGCGCTGTCCCGTCGTCTCCGGTGTGCCTCGGAAACGAGGTGGCTTCACCCTTGCTATGTTCTCAATCGTTCCCGGGACGCCCAATGGCGGTGGGACGACCAAACCCAGCTCCACCACCGTGAATCAAACTGCCTACCGCCCGCGCAATCCGCTCAAGAACAGCCGCTTGAGTGCGGGGCTGGTGGTTGGATTGGCCGGTTGCGGATTGGTTTTTTCTGGAGCGAAGAGCCGGGCGGAAGCTTCCGGGACTCCGTTCGACCCGGAACTTTTTTCCGGGGGCGGAGCCGATGCGCCGGTGCTCTTCTCGATTCCGGAAACCTCGGATCAGCCCCCGAGTGGGCCGCTCCATTTCTACTCCGGCCCGATCCAGCGCGGTCCCGGCGGCGTGATCGGCGCGGTGGTCGGGCGGTTTTTCGAGACCAATGGGCCGGTCGGGTTTTCGCTCAAGGCCTGGTTGCCGCACGAGGCGGCTCCCGGCTCCCGGCGCTACACGGTGGACCATATCGAGGGCGGCCTGACCTTGGATGTCGTGCCCGGCGCGAAGCTGCGCTTTGGCCATTTCGATCCGCTGGGCGGGCGCGAGGAATTCGTCGCCATCCAGCAATACGCCTATTTCGAGTTCGATCCTCCGGCGCGCCAGATGGTGCTGGAGCGGCTGGTGTCCGAGGGGCAATCCGACGCCATGACCCGTCATCTCCTGCCGCGCGGGGCCGGGGCGTTCTCCGATCTGGGCGTCCAGGTCCACGACACTTTCCGAGACGACGCCCGGGAAACGGCCTACGCCTTCATGCTCGGCAGCGGCGGTGAATTCGGAGGGCGCGAAGCCTCCTTCCAGCCCCAACTCACCGGCTATTGGTCCACCCGCTGGCAGTTGTCCGAAGAAACCGAAGCGAACGAAGCCTTCAAGTTCTTCGCCTGGGGCCAATGGGGCGAACGCGATGTGTCCGCCGCCGGTTCCGGCTACACCTCGACCGCGCGCTACGGACTGGGCACCGGGCTGAATCTCGGCCGCTTCCGCTCCTCGCTCGAATGGATCGGCGCCGACGGGTTGGAACGCACGCTCGATGCCACGGCGACTTCCCGGGGCTTGGCCTGGGGCTGGTCGTGGGACGCCGCCTATCAGATCCATCCGCTCTGCGAACTGGCGGTGCGCTTCGACCAGGTGTTCCGGGAATTCGGGGAAGCCGGCGGCCGGCTCGACACGCTCACCTTCGGCACCCAGGTGCTGTTGGGGAACGATCTCCGGGCCCTGCTCAACTACGGCCTCCATTGGCCCGAAGGCATGAACGGCGGCTCCGGCTCCGAAGCCCATCCCGAACATCTGATCGCCGCGCAACTGGCCTTCAGCTTCTAGGAAGGCGGGGCAGCCTTGCAGCCTGCCCTACCCAATCACCCCCGCTGGATCACGCGGATGGCGTCCAGCCGCAGCCGCGCCGTGCCGATGTGACGGTCCAACGCCTTGCGTTCCTCCTCCAAGCGCTCGATTTCGTCCGCGCGCACCGTGGGGTTCACCTTTCGCAATTCCTTCAGCCGCGCGATCTCGGGGTCGAGCTGCGCGGCCATTGTCTGGCGCGCCTTGGCCAACAGCCCCGGAACGTGTTTCCCGGCCGAGGCGGTCGCCGCTGCGACCATGTTGGGCAAGAGCTCGTCGCGGAACTCGGCCCGGTCGATCAAGCCGTAGGCTGCGCCATTCTTCAGCAAGGGGCGGAGCGTGTCGGGCGGCAGCTTGGACCCGACATCCTGGCCGCGATGGTCCACGACCAGCCGCAATGGCGTCGGCGGAAGAAAGCGATCCACGTGCAGCGCGGGCGGGGCCACGCTCTCGAGGACGAAGAGCGCTTCCAGATACACGGCGGAGACCTTCGCGTCGGGCCAGCGGGCGAAACCGCAGTTGCCCTTTTCCGAACCGAGCACGAGGTCCAGCGCGGCCGTGAAGAGGGGATGATCGGAGGTGAGGAACTGGACATCCTCACGCGCCAGCGCTTTGGCCCGGTTGGCCGTGACCGTCATGCCTTCGGCGGGCAACCCGGGGAAGGAGTCGGCGAAGACGCCGGCGGACCCGAGGCGATATGTGCGCGGGGTCAGCTCCTCGACATGGATGGAGAAGTGGTCGAAGACCTCGAGCATGAAGCGTTCGACCGCGTTGTCCGCGTCGCGCTGGGCGATCTCCTGCACCGTCTTGGCTGCGATCTCGGGCCGGAAAGAATTCAGCTCCAGCAAGCGGTCGCGCCCCTGCTCCAGACGCTCGGAGAGTTCGCGCCGCGCGGCGATGGTCTCGGCGATGAGGCGGGAAAGCTGCGTGGCCTTGGGAGCAGTAGTCCAAGCGCCCTCGCTTGCGGACCCACCGGAGCTGGGTTTTCTGCGGGTGGGGGCACCCGCAGCACTTTCACAGGCGGGGGCGCCTGGGCCGCTGGACTCACGGCTTTCGTCGCCTTCATGAAACTCCAGCGCCAGCGCGTGCAGGCGCTCGCCGAAGCGCTCCAGCAGTTCGCGTCCGCCCTGGAGATTCTTCTCGATGGAGTTCAGCCCTTCATGGAACCACCGGGCCAGTGCCTCCTGCGCGCTGCCTCTGAGGAACGGCACGTGGACCTGGATGTCCTGCTTTTGCCCGATGCGGTCCAAGCGGCCGATGCGCTGCTCCAGCAGCTCGGGATCGTGTGGCAGATCGAAGAGCACGAGATGGTGGGCGAACTGGAAGTTGCGCCCTTCGCCGCCGATCTCGGAGCAGATGAGGATGCGCGCGCCGTCGTCTTCCGCGAACCACGCGGCCTGCCGGTCGCGCTGCACCAGCGGCAGCCCTTCGTGGAAGGCGGCCATCTTCACGTTGATCCGGCGGCGCAGCGCGGCCTCGATCTCCTCAACCTTCGCCTGCGTGCGACAGATGAGCAGCACCTTGGCCTCGTCCAACTCGCGCAGCAGCGCGGCCAACCAGTCGAGGCGCGGATCCTTGGCGAACTCGGGCTCGAAGTGTTCCGCCATCGCGGCGTCCGTGTCGGCGCTGAACTCCTCGGCCAAGGCGTCCAGCAGGTCAGGCTGATCTGCGGGAACGTCCAGTGCGTGCAGCCGCGCGATGCGGCGCGGAAATCCAGCGATGGCCGTGCGGGTGTTGCGGAACATCACGCGTCCCGTGCCGTGGCGGTCGAGCAGGTCGTTGAGCAGCTTGGTGCGCTCCGTCTCCGATAGTGGGATCGGCGCCTCGCCGGTCGAAGTGCTCCGGGCGCCCTCGCCCGGAGATTCCCTGCGGGCGGGGGCGCCTGTGTCACTGCCCAAGATCGCGCCCATCGCCGCGCGATCCGCCGGGGTAAGTTCGCTTCCGGCGATCAACTTGCCCGCCAGCTCGGCCACCTCGCGGTAGCTCTCCGCTTCCTTCAGGAATTCTCCCAGATCATGGAACCGCGCCGGGTCCAGCAGCCGCAGGCGCGCGAAGTGGCTGGTCATGCCGAGCTGTTCCGGTGTGGCCGTCAGCAGGAGCAGTCCGGGAGAACGCCGTCCAAGCGCTTCCACCGCCGCGTAGTCCGCGCTGGCGGCTTCGGGCGTCCAGCCGAGGTGATGGGCCTCGTCCACCACGACCATGTCCCAGCCCGCCGCGACCGCTTGTTCCAAGCGACGCGGATTGCCGCTGAAGAGCCGCAGGCTGGCCACGATCAGCTGGTCGTCGAGGAACGGGTTGGCCTCGGGATTCGCGCTCTGGATGGCGGCGCAGCGCTCTTCGTCGAAGATGTGGAACCACAGGTTGAACCGCCGCAGCAGTTCCACGAACCACTGGTGCACCAGTGATTCCGGCACCAGCACCAGCACGCGCGCGGCGCGTCCGGTGTGGATGAGCCGATGCACGATCAAGCAGGCCTCGATGGTTTTGCCCAGACCCACTTCATCCGCCAGCAAGACGCGTGGGGCGAGACGGCCCGCCACTTCGCCCGCGATGTAGAGCTGGTGCGGGATGAGGTCGATGCGCCCGCCGACGAAGCCACGCACGGGCGAGAGGCGACGGCGGTATTGCTGGCGCAACGCGGCCAGGCGCAGGTCGAAGAGTTCCGTCGGATCGACGCGACCGGCGAGCAGCCGTTCCTCCGGCAAGTTGAAGCTGATCGCGTCGCTCAGCTCCGTCTCGCACAGCTCGCCCGAAGCCGAGCGGTAATGGAGCAGGCCGCCGCGTTCGACCACCGCTTGCACCGCGAAGGACGCGCCGTCGCGCGAGCCGATCGTGTCGCCCGCGCGGAACTTCACCCGCCGCAACGGCGCGTTGTCCGCCGCGTATTGCCGCGTCTCGCCGCTCGCCGGAAACACGACCGTCACCGCGCGTCCGTCGCACTTCAGCACGGAGCCGAGCCCGAGTTCCGGCTCGCTGTCGCTCGTCCAGCGTTGGCCGGGATGGAAAACCGAGTTCATCAAAGGGGCGGAGAAACTACCGTCACCTGCGCGGCCTTGAAAAGACGCGAGCCGCTTCCGTCCGAAATCTGGGATCAGTGGTCAGTCGCGGAGTTTCTCGCGGCGGGCAGTTGTAAGGGGCGCGATTCGGGCTAAACCTGTCGTCGTGAAACTTGTCCGCCTTTTGTCGTTCTTGCCGGTGATGTTCGGCGCGCTGTTTTGGGCGGCATGCCGCAACCAGACGGAATCCGCCTCCGTCGCGACCTCAACCCCTGCTGCTGCCATGACAAACTCCGCTTCCGCCAACACCGAAACGATCACCCTGGGCGCCGGTTGCTTCTGGTGCACCGAGGCCGTCTTCCAGCAGACGCCGGGCGTCGTCTCCGTGACCTCCGGTTATATGGGCGGGCATTTGCCCAATCCGACCTACGACGACATCTGCACCGGCACGACCGGTCACGCCGAGGTGACGAAGGTGGTCTTCGATCCGGCCCAGACGAGCCTGGAGAAGATCCTCGAACGCTTCTGGCACGCGCACGATCCGACCACGCTCAATCGCCAAGGGGCGGATGTGGGCACGCAATACCGTTCGGCGATCTTCTACGAAAACGAGGCGCAGAAAGCGGTGGCGGAGAAATCGAAGGCGACGGCAGCGGGCGAGTTCAGCCGTCCGATCGTCACCGAGATCACGGCCGCCTCGCAGTTCTATCCGGCCGAGGCCTACCACCAGAACTACTATGCGCAGAACAAGAACCGGAACCCGTATTGCCAAATGGTGATCGCGCCGAAGCTGCGCAAGCTGGGATTGAAGGAATAGCGGTGGGCTGCCTCTGATTGTCCTAAAGATCGGTGCGGGTGGATTGCCCTGCCTTTTCGCCCTGCTCCCGGTCCTCGTCTTGTTTCAGCTGCTGCGGGATCGTTGACGAAGAGGAAGACGAGGAGAAAAGACGTTGGTCAGACCCGTATCCTGCCCTTAGCGTGCGGCCACACGCCAATTGTTGAAGCCGAATGAAACGTCCTCCCGCCCTCACTGTCACCTTGCACGGCGCCGCCGGTGTCGTCACCGGTTCCGCCTACCAGATCCGCACCGAGAAAGCCCATGTCCTGCTGGATTTCGGCATGTTCCAGGGTTCGGCCGCCGAGGAGTCGAAGAATGAAGTCCCCGCCGCGTTGAAGCCCACGACGCTGAACGCCGTCATCCTGACCCACGCGCATCTGGACCATTGCGGGCGGTTGCCGCTCCTCGTGAGGGCGGGCTACGCCGGACCGATCTTCGCAACGCCCGCGACCATCGATCTCGCGGGCTTGATCCTGCGCGATTCGGCCAAGGTCCAGGTTTCGGACAACGAGCGGACGAACCGCAAGCTCGCCGCCAAGGGCAAGCCCGCCGTTCAGCCGCTCTACACCATCGAGGACGTGGAGAAGATCCTCTCCCGGTTCCAGCCCGTGCCCTACAACGATTCCGTCGAAGTGGCCCCCGGCATGAAGGCGCGCTTCCACGAGGCCGGGCACATTCTCGGGTCCGCCAGCGTGGAGATCACCGTGGGCGAGGCTGGGAACCAGCGGACGGTCGTGTTCTCCGGCGACATCGGGCCCCGGGGCGTCCCGATCCTGAAGGACTTCGTCTGCCTGCCGCACGCGCACGCGGTCTTCATGGAATCGACCTATGGCGACCGGAACCACCGGCCGCTGAAGGAGACGGTCGCGGAGTTCGAGGCCATCGTGAAACGCGCGGTGGAGCGCAAGGGCAAGCTGATCGTGCCGACCTTCGCGGTGGGCCGGGCGCAGCTGCTTCTGGTGCTGTTGGCCCTGATGTTCCGCAAGCGCAGCGTGCCGCAGTTCCCCATCTACCTCGACAGCCCGATGGCCATCACGGCCACGCAGATCTACCGCGAGCACGAGGACCTCTACGACGAGGACATGCTGGCCTTCATTCGAGAGCAGCCATTGCTGGAAGACCTCCGGTCCGTCACCAACACGCTGACCGCCGACCAGTCCAAGAAGATCAACGACGATCCCGGCCCGTGCCTCGTCATGGCCGGTTCCGGCATGTGCAACGGCGGCCGCATCCTGCACCACTTGAAGCACAACCTGCCCCTGGCGCAGTCCGAGATTCTCATCGTGGGTTTCCAGGGCGAAGGCTCGCTGGGACGCCAGCTGGTGGACGGCAGTCCGGAGGTCTCGATCTTCGGGGAACGCGTTCCGGTGCGGGCGAGCATCCACACTCTGGGCGGCTTCAGCGCCCATGCGGGCCAGAAGGACCTGCTCGAATGGCTCGGCTGCATGGCCCAAAGCGGTCCACGCGTGGTCCTGACCCATGGCGAGGACCGGGCGCGAGTGTCCCTGGCGGCGCTCATCGAGGAGAGGTTCCGCCGCAAGTGCGACCTGCCCGTGCAGGGAGATGTAATCGAGATAGCGTAGGCGGTTGGTCGAGTGGACAGCTGCGAGCACTATATGAAGGCTTGTTTTGTTAGCGGGGCTGGCTTACCGATAGCGGGTCTATGCGATTGGACTCCCTGAAGAAATTCGTGTCGCTGCGCGACGCCCTCCACAAAGAAAAGGCCGAGCTCGAAGCGCGCCTGGCCCAGATCAACAAGGCTCTCGGCAGCGCCGAAGCAATGGGCGCTGCGGCTCCCGCTGCCAAACGCGTGAAGGCCGCCGCCAAGCCGAAGACCCCCCGGGCCAAGGGCGGACGCGGTCTGAACGCCATCTCCCTGCGTGACGCCGTCCTGAAGGTCACCAGCGAAAAGCCGTTGACCAAGGAGGAGATCCTCAAGGCCGTGGAGAAGATCGGCTACAAGTTCGCCACCAAGAAGCCGCTCGCCTCGCTCAACGTCGTTCTCTACAGCAAGAAGCAGTTCAAGCAGGTGGACGGCAAGTTCAGCCCCGCCAAGTGAGCCGTTTTCGATAGAAGTTTGCCGACCCGGGTGGGATAACCGCCCGGGTCTTTTTTATCGTGATCACCAAACGAGTCATTCCCTGTCTGGACGTGCATGACGGCAAGGTCACGCGCGGCGTGCAGTTCGGCCGCGCCGAGGCCGGCGAGCTGAAAAACGTCGGCGATCCCGTCGAGCTGGCCCTGCGCTATAACGCCCAGGGCGCGGACGAAATGGTCTTCTTCGACATCACCGCGTCCGCCCACGGACGCGCCTCGATGATCGACGTCATCGAGCGCGCCGCCGACCAGTGCTTCATGCCGTTGACCGTCGGCGGAGGCATCCGCGCCGTGGCCGACATGAGCCAGATGCTCCGCGCCGGGGCGGACAAGGTGAGCATCAATTCCTCCGCGCTCTCCAACCCCGAGCTGATCCGCGAAGGCGCGGAGAAGTTCGGCAGCCAGTGCATCGTCGTCTCCATCGACGCCAAGCGCGTCGCCCCGGACACCTGGCGCGTCTTCTCCCACGGCGGCCGCAAGGACACGGGGCTCGATGCTTTGGAGTGGGCCAGGAAGGCCGTGTCCCTCGGTGCGGGCGAGATCGTGCTCAACAGTATCGACGCCGACGGCACGAAGAAGGGTTTCGACCTCGTCATCACCCGCCGCGTCAGCGAATCCGTGGCCGTGCCGGTCGTGGCCAGCGGCGGGGCCGGTTCGCTGGAGCACATGGCCGAGGTCCTGATCGAGGGCCGGGCCGACGCCGTGCTCGCCGCGAGCATTTTCCACTACGGCGAATTCACCGTCGGCGACGTGAAGCGGCATCTCGCCACGCGCGGCATTCCGGTGCGTCTATGAGCGAACTTTCCCAGAGCCGCTGGCTGCCCATCGTCCTGCTCACCCTGTCGAACGTCTTCATGACCTTCGCCTGGTATGGGCACCTGAAGCACAAGTCCGCGCCGCTCTGGCTGGCCATCCTCGTGAGCTGGGGCATCGCTTTCTTCGAGTATCTCATCATGGTTCCGGCCAACCGCTGGGGCAGCAACGTCTATACGACGGCCCAGCTCAAGGTGCTCCAGGAGGTCATCACCCTGACGGTCTTCGCCGGCTTCGCGGTGATGTATCTCGGGGAACAACTGCGCTGGAACCACCTCGCCGCCTTCGTCTGCATCCTGGCGGCGGTCGGCTTCGTGTTCCTGCCGACGAAGTGAAACGTCCCGAAAGGCATGGCAGACACCCCGCCTGCCATGCCCGCTTCGGTTGACGGCCCCGAAAGGCCGCCGCTGCAACCCTGAAGCAAAGGACATCCGGCCGAAGGATCGGACAGCCGGACGATTGGGGGAACGGGCGAAGAATAGCCGGAATCGGCTTCATTCCAACCAGATGTTTGTTCGTGTCCGAAGGGCCGACAGCAGAAAGGTGGGGAAAACGCCGAACGTCGAACGCTGAACGCCGGATCCAAGCAGCTGCCTCCTTTCCTTTGTTGTTCAGAGTTCGACGTTGGGCGTTGGATGTTTTCCTCTTCCACGTCCCGGACTATTCCCTTCCCAACCCCGCACCGCTCCATTACTCCATTCCCCTGCGTTATGTCCTTTTTCGACCAGCTCAAGTTCAACGCCGACGGCTTGATCCCGGCCATCATCCAGGAACAGTCCACCGGCCGCGTCCTCATGATGGCGTGGATGAACCGCGCCTCGCTCGAAACCACCATCGAGACCGGTAAGACTCATTTCTGGAGCCGCTCGCGGAAGAAGTTCTGGATGAAGGGCGAGAGCAGCGGCCACACCCAGACGGTCAAGGACATCGCCTTCGACTGCGACGGCGACACGCTGCTGATCCAGGTGGAGCAGATCGGCGCGGCCTGCCATGAAGGGTTCCAGTCCTGCTTCTTCCGGTCGGTGGAAGGGGACGGCCAGTCGTTCAAGGAAACCGAGCCGCGCCTGGAGACACCGGAAGAGATCTACGGCAAAAAGTCCTGATGGACGTCGTCTCCGTCGAGTTCGGCAGCTGGGCCTATTGGCTGTGCTTCGCGGCGGCGATCTTCGCGCGGGGCATGGATTTCCTCAGCACCTGGGTCGCCACGCCCAACCTGCAACTGGAGGCCAATCCCATCGCCCGTTGGCTGGGCTGGAAGTGGGGCATGGCGGTGAACGTCGCCCTCTGCTTCAGCTTCGCCTTCGTGCCCGTGACCTCGATCATCGTCACCACGACCAGCCTGTTGGTCGCGGCGCGGAATTTCCAATCCGCCTGGATGATGCGGACGATGGGCGAAGGCCCGTATCGAGACTGGTATCTGCGCCGACTCCAGGAAACGTCCACGGGCCTCTACGTGGGCTGCCTCGTGGGGAATGCGGGGCTGCATTGTCTCGTCGGTGGCGTGCTGGTGGCCTTCAGCAACTGGAACATCGTCGCGCTCGGCGTTGGCGTCGGGATCATCGGCTACGCGCTGGCCGTGCTGGTCTATACGCTGATGGCCATTTGGCGGTTCCGCCGCTGAGCCTTCGAAGCTCGGCGTTGGACGTTGAACGTTCGACGTTTCCCCCTACAGGGAATTGCCTCTGTCCCTTCGGTTCCGTTTCCGCTAAATCCACCCCCACTTATGTTCCATCCCAGTCTGGAGCAGTTCACCCAACTGGCCGCGCAGGGCAATCTCATCCCTGTCGCCCGCACCTTTTTGGCCGACTTCGAGACGCCGCTCTCCGCCTACACCAAGATCCGGGGGCAGGGGGAATCCTTCCTCTTCGAGTCCGTGGAAGGCGGCGAACATCTCGGCCGCTACTCCTTCGTCGGCTGCAATCCCCGCGCCGTCATCCGCCAGACCGGCGCGAAGATCGAGGTGATCGAGGACGGCAAGGTCACGGCCAAATACGGCATCCCGAAACCCGGGGCCGAGCCCTGCGAGAACTGCGTGAAGGACGGCCTCGAAGTCATCGAGAAGGTGATGGCGCAATACCGCGCGGTGAAGGTGCCGGGCTTGCCGCGCTTCACCGGTGGCGCCGTCGGATTTATCGGCTACGAGTTCATCCACGATGTCGAACCCGTGGTGCCGCGTCCGCCCAAGGATGACCTCGGCACGCCCACGCTTTACTTCCTCGTCGCCGACGAACTGCTCGTCTTCGACCGCGCGCAGCAGACGTTGACCATCATCGTCAACGCGATCCTGCCCGAGGGCGGCAATCCCGCCGAAGCCTACGAAGACGCCTTGGCCGAGATCGACCGCCTCGCCTCGCTCCTCGAACAGCCGCTCCAGAGCCAACCCGTGCCGCTCCGCAACGACGCGCCCGATTTGCCCGTCACTTCGAACGTCACCAAGGCGCAGTTCCTCGCGAATGTGGAGGCGTCGAAGAAGTTCATCACCGCCGGCGACATCATCCAGATCGTCGGTTCCCAGCGCTTCAGCGCGCCGGTAAAGGCGTCGCCGCTCGATGTCTATCGCGCCGCCCGCACGGTCAATCCTTCGCCCTACATGTTCCTGCTGGAACTGGATGGCTTCTCCCTCGTCGGAGCGTCACCCGAGCTGCACGTCCGCTGCGAGGACCGCCACATCGAGATCCGCCCCATCGCCGGCACCCGCCCGCGCGGTAAGACCACGGAGGAAGATGTCGCACTGGAGAAGGAGCTGTTGGCCGATCCCAAGGAACGCGCCGAGCACGTCATGCTGGTCGATCTCGCCCGGAACGACATCGGCCGTGTCTGCGATTTCGGCAGCGTGCAGGTGAAGGACCTGATGGTCATCGAGCGCTACAGCCACGTGATGCACATCGTTTCCCAGGTCGAAGGAACGCTGTCGCCGAAGCATTCTCCCTACGACCTGATGCGGACGACCTTCCCGGCGGGCACGCTCAGCGGCGCACCCAAGATCCGCGCCATGCAGATCATCTCCCAACTGGAAGGCACCCAGCGCGGGCCCTACGGCGGCTGCGTCGGCTACTTCAGCTTCAACGGCAATCTCGACTGCTGCATCACCATCCGCACCGCGCTGTTGAAGGACGGCCAGGTTCACATCCAGGCCGGCGGCGGCTGGGTCAACGACTCCGTGCCCGAAGCCGAGTTCCAGGAAACGGTGAACAAGTCCAAGGCGATGCTTCGCGCGGTGGCGATGGCCGAGGGGTTCTCCAGCGACAAATAGAGGACTTGGGCCAATCGGTCCCAAATTCTGACTGTTGCGTTCAAGAATGCTGTTTTTGTTAGAACTGAAGCTGGATTCCGTGCAGCTTCCTAGAAAGGAGTTGCGCACATGAGAATCCGACGCCTCACGATAAAAAATTACAGAACTCTCGAAGACATCGACCTCCGCTTTACCGGCACATACACCGCCATCTGTGGTCAGAACGACTGTGGAAAGACAAATGTTGTCAGAGCAATCAGGTCCCTGTTCAGAGAGCACGATGCCTACGGGTATAGGGATTTCGAGGAGGTCTCTGCAAAAGAGGATCTGCCGAAATGGAAGACAGGCGACGCGGGTGAGAGGTTGGTTCAATTCCGAGTGGAAGTATCCTTGGACAAGGACAGTGATGTTGGCTTGTTTCAGTTCATCGTAAAGCACTTGGAAGTGGGAAATGCTCCGGAGCAGGAGCTGTGCTTTACCCTGTTAGCAACTTTTCATGCCGACCGCAGCGATCCCCAAGTGGAGGTCGAAATCGACAACTTGACAGTCAGCGGGATCGACGCCCAACAGGTCCTCAAGACCATCCGCTCTTCGAGAACTGTATTGTTCCACAATTCGACAACCTCAGAGCCGAAATACTTAGGCCGTGGCCGTCAGGGAATTGTTCGGGATCTTTCCGGGGAGTCCCAAGTGCTTCTTGAAAAGATGAAGGAAAGCATCAACAAAAATCTGAAGAAAGTTGCCAAGAAGCACCAAGGGGAGCTCGGGGAACTGCTCGGCCGCTTGGAGTCGAAATACAGAGTTGGACTTTCACTGCCAGACTTCGACATCGGGTTTCTTCCCTACAATATCACTCTTGGGCAAAAGCACTTTGATGTTCCCTTGGATGAGTGGGGAAGCGGCACTCAAAACCGAACCATGATCCTCATGACGCTCTTC
>CAMLMI010000085.1 GCA_946480965.1 uncultured Verrucomicrobiales bacterium
GGTGGAGCGGAGGAAGCCCGAAACTCCGTAGCGGCGAACGGGAGTTCGCCGCCAATCCACCAAAATGTGGATGGCCACAAAGAGGCACAAGAAGCGCAAAAAACTGCAGGGCTGAGTCGGAAGGCAGCGCGGTGATTCCGCCTACGGGCTGGAGAAACTCTCTCGGGGAACTTTCCTCCGCCTTTGCGTCTCTTGTGCTTCTTTGTGGCCAATGCTCTGGATGTTTCCGGCGAACTCCCGTTCGCCGCTACGAAACGAAAAAGCCGCCGAGTCTCGCGACCAGGCGGCTTTTGATTGGTTTGGCAGGCTGCAAGCCCGCGCACTTAGCCACATCAACAGGAAGTGACGGACCTATCCGGACAGGTTCTTAGCTGTTGCGCGCTTTAATATAGATCAAGTTTTTCGGCTTCTTTTGAGGAGAAATCAAAAGCCGGTCTAAATAGTTTGGGTCAGCCCAATCGTCCCACGGTGCTAAACGATAGAATGCGTCCAAGAAGGTTCGCACGTTGCCCGATCCAATCACCTTTGCTCCGACCCAGCCTTTTTTCCGACAGTCCTCGAAGGGAAAGCACGAAATCGGCAGTTGCGAGGCGACTTGTCCGATGATGGGCCATGTCCCCCTGTTGAGCAGATCATGAGTCGTGAAGAGGCATGCAATCAACGCCTCTTCCCCCGGAAATGGAGGGCACTCCGGAGGACAGCTCTCAGGAACCTTGATGTCGAATAACGCGCAGGTAACAGAGTTCAAAACCTCTGCTTCTCGGGCGACGATATGACCGAGTGCTGCACTGCCGTCGGAAAGAGCGATCTTAAACAGATCCCCGACCTGCCATCGTTGTCGTTGAGTGGCCACTGGCAATCATCTCGATTAAATCAGATCGCCTTCACAATGGCGTCGCCCATCTCCGAGGTGCCGACCTTGCGGGCGCTCGTGTCGGCGGCTGAGTAGATGTCGCCGGTGCGGACGCCGGTGTTGATCGCGGCGGCGACGGCGTTCTCGATGGCCTTGGCGGCGGCTTCCTGCTGGAAGCTGTAGCGGAGCATGAGCGCGGCGCTGAGGATCTGGGCGATGGGATTCGCCAGGTTCTTGCCGGCGATGTCGGGCGCGGTGCCGCCGGCGGGTTCGTAGAAGCCGAACGTCTTGCCGCCCTCGGTCGCGCCGAGGCTGGCGCTGGGCAACATGCCGAGGGAACCGGCGAGCGCGGCGGCTTCGTCGCTGAGGATGTCGCCGAACATGTTCTCGCAGAGCATCACGTCAAACTGGGTCGGCTTGAGCATCAACTGCATGGCCCCGTTGTCCACGAACATGTGTTCCAGCGTGACGTCGGGATACTGTTTGCCGATGCGGGTGACGGTTTCGCGCCAGAGGATGCCGTTCTCCAGCACGTTCGCCTTGTCGATGCTCGTGAGCTTCTTGCGGCGGAGTTGGGCGGCCTTGAAGGCGACATGGGCGATGCGTTCGATCTCGGACGTGGTGTAAACCATCGTGTCGATCGCTCGCTGCTGGCCGTTGCCGAGGTCCTCGGTCTTCTTCGGCTGGCCGAAATACATGCCGCCGGTCAACTCGCGGACCACGAGGATGTCGAGGCCGTTGCCCTGACGCTCGGGCGCGAGCGGGCAGGCGTGGGCCAAGGCCTTGGGCAGTTGGACGGGCCGGAGATTGGCGAAGAGTCCGAATTCCTTGCGGATGCGGAGCAACGCGGCGCGCTCGGGACGTTCTTCCTTGGGAATCGTCGGATCGCGGTCGGGCAGGCCGACGGAGCCGAAGAGAATGGCGTCGGACTGTTTGCAGAGCGCAAGGGTGGCGTCGGGCAGCGCTTTGCCGGCGGCATCGATGCCGGCCCAGCCGACGGGCGCCTCGGTGATCTCGAACTTCAGGGAAAACTTCTTCTCGACGGCGCGGAGCACCTTGATGGCTTCGCGGGCGACTTCGGGGCCGATGCCGTCACCGGCCAAGGCGGCGATTTTGTAGGAACTCATGGGGCGCGGAGGCTAAAAACCGGGGGCAAGGGGCGCAAGCGCGGGATTGGCTTCGAACGGGACGCCGGTCCACAGAGGAAACCTCCCCGTTCCCCGCTGTAACTCCGGACGCTCCCCCGGAGTTATTGCAGGTGCCCATCGACGGAAAAACCGGCGCAAGTGTCGTCGGCTTCGTTGAGCGGCCTGCAACCAACTCAACTGATCCCATGCACTCATCCAACCTGTATTCCTTCGCCAAACTCGTGGCCTGCGCCGCCGTCGGCCTCGCCACGCTGCTCCCCGCGAGCGCCGCCGACGCCGCCAAGGCCGATCCGTCCGGCAAATGGACCTGGACGATGCCCGGCCGCAACGGCGGTCCCGATCGCACCACGACCCTCACGCTGAAGGTCGAAGGCGAGAAGGTCACCGGCAAGGTCGCCTCCCCCGGCCGCGAAGGCGCGGTCATGGAAACCGACATCGCCGACGGCAAGCTGGCCGGAGACACATTGACCTTCACCGTGACCCGCGAATGGAACGGCAACAAATTCGTCTCCAAGTATAACGGCAAGGTCTCGGCCGACGCCATCAAGGGCAAGATCGAGTCCGAGCGCAACGGCGAGACCATGTCCCGTGACTGGGAAGCCAAGCGCGAAGCCGCCAAGAAGGACGAAGCGGCGAAGTAAACCGGTCCAAGCTTCCGCCAGTCCACCGAGCCGTTCCAAGAAGTGGAACGGCTTTTTGTTTGTAGGCGCTATGTCGGACTCCATTTCCCGCAAACAAGTCGAAGGCCTTTGGGTGTAGCCCGCCGGGCCGCAAGTCAGGACTTTCTTTGGCGCCCCGGCCCTGTAGAACCACGCCCGCCATGGACCTGAATTTCACCGTGCTCCAAAACTCGGAGCTCGTCGGCGGAGCGAACGCCGTCGCCGTATCCCTCGTGGGCATTCTCGCTTTGATCATTCACATCGCTTTCGCCTACGCGGTTTGGCGCGATGCAAAATTGATGAAGCGGTCCTTTGGCCGAGGAACCTTCCTGGTCAACGGCCTCATCTGGGGCCTGGCCACTCTGCTGGGCGGCGTCTTCGTCGCCGGACTCTATTGGGTAATCCATCATTCGAGCCTTCGCCGGGACACTCCTCCAGCGCCCAGCAATCTTTGAGGAAGAGACGGACGCCGAGGAGCGGCAGCGAAGGTGAGCATGGCAGCAACCTCCGGTGCTCGTTCGCTTCTTCTCCGCTTCCAGCGATCTCATTTCCCAGCGTCCGCTTTACTTGAAAAACGACCCCGTGCATAACAGCCCCATGCCTACGGGATCCGATCCGGCCGAGTTTGTGGACCACGATTATCCGACCTCACGACAGGGGTCGGGCGCGGGCTTCGCTCGTCCCGCCGGTCCGTCCGCCGCGCCCTCGCCCCGCCCGCCCACGCGGGAAGAGGTCGAGCTGCAGGTGAGCGAAACGCAGGCGCGTCTGGAGGAGCTGAAACGCGCGCAGGAGAAGCTGGAGCGCGAACGCGCCCAACTGGAGGACCTGCGGCGGCGGCAGGCGGAGTTCCAGACCGGACGCGAGGAGATGCTCCAGCACCTCACGCGCGGCGTCGGCCTGCTGGAGGACGCGGAGTTCGACCGTCGCCGCGAGGCCGAGCAGATGGCGCAGACGCTCCTGGAGTTCCGCGACGGGCTCCAGCGGCTCCAGGCCATCCGCCAGGAGGACTGGACGCAGGAGAACTACAACATCGAGCTGACGAAGGCGCTGGCCGCCATCGAAAACGCCCGCATGGACTGGAACACCGCGCGGCTGAAGTTCGGCGTGTTGAACGGTTCCGCCACCGCGCCGTCCCCACGCGAAAAGGGCGCGTCCGCGCCGTCCCTGGCCGCGATGCCCTTCAAGGATCTCTGCAAGATCGGCCTGGCCATGACCTGGCCGCTGGTCGTGTTGGCGGCGGCCATCGTGGCGCTGCTGCTCTTCAAGGCTTGAGCGAGGGGGGCATGTCGCTCTTCGGGAAAAAAGCCGATCCGATCTCCGCGCGCTCCAAGGCGCTGGACCGGGAGATCGCGGAGCTGGAGGCGAAGATCCGCAAGCTGAGCACCCGGCCGGAGCCTCCCGCGCCGAAACCGCGCGCGATGCAGCCCGCCGGGTTTCCGGACGCCACCCGCGTGCCGACCGAGGAACCGGTTTTCGAGACGATCCCGGCCAAACCCCGGCCCATGACCTCCGCCCCGCCGGAAGACGCCGCGCACTACAACGAGATGGGCGTGCGGAAATACGACCTGGTCTCGCTCCTGGCCCGGTTGCGCGCGCAGTTCCAGAGCCGCCCGGCGAACAACCCGAAGCTCGTCCAGTTGATCGCCTCGGGGAACATCCACGGGCTGCGTCCGCTGCGCTACGAGAAGCGGGTGGCGCGGAACCGCTTCCTGCTCGTCTCCCTGGTGCTGTCCCTGGTGGTCTGGGGCATCATCGCCATGTTGCGCTAGGATGGAGGCTCCAGCGGAACGGGTCCGGCTGGGATTGCCGACGCTGCACGGCGGTTTCGCCGCGACGTATTCGCGCCGGGGGCTGGCCCGGCTCGAGTTTCCCGCATCGGCCGGGGAAGCGCCGACGGGCTTTTCCTCCGAGGTTCTCCCGCAAATCGCCATTTGGCATCGGCAAGCAACCACGGCTGTCGAGCGCCTGTTGCGGGGCGAGGAGCCGGGGCCTTTGCCGCCGTTGGACCTCTCCGTCGGGAGCGACTTCCAGCAAGCCGTCTGGCGGGAACTGCTCTCCATTCCGCTCGGCCAAGTGCGGACCTACGGCGAACTCGCAACACGGCTGGGACGGCCGGGATGTTCGCGCGCGGTCGGGGCCGCGTGCGGGGCCAATCCCGTGCCGGTGATCGTGCCTTGCCATCGGGTGCTGGCGGCGGGCGGCAAGCTGGGCGGATTCTCCGGCGGGCTGGACTGGAAGAAGAAGCTGCTGGCGATCGAGCGGGGCGGAGGCGTTTTCGCTCTGGGGGAGTTCTAGCGGACCCGCTGGTCCCGCACGGATCTCGGTTGCCGGGCAGGGAGGCCCGGCCTAAGGCGGCTTTGTCACCGCTTCCCCTGTCCGGCCAGGAGCAGCGCGCCGGTTGGCACGGAGTCTTCCTTCAAGGTGGCGAGGACCAGCGCCGGGCCTTCGCCGAACACCTCCATGATGTAGCGACGCAGCGCGGTGGCCACGGCGGCGCGGAGCGGTTCTCCCACCAACGACAAGCCGCCGCCGAGGATGATCCGCTCCGGGTGCAGCAGTTGGACGACGTGGGACAGGCCGAAGGCCAGATTGTCGGCAAATTCGCTGAGAATGGCGTGGGCCAGCGGATCGTGCTGGGCCAGGGCTCCGGCCAAAAACCGAGCTTCGCCTTCGGTCGCGCCGTCGGCCAAGGCGGCCAAAGGTCCGCCGGGATGCAGCGCCACGGCTTCGCGGATGCGCCGGTCCACCGCCCAGCCGGAGCAGCGCTCTTCGACGAGCGTGCCGGACTTGTCCAAACGCACGTGGCCGATCTCCGCTTCGCCCGGCGCGCGTCCGTGGTAGATGCGGCCTCCGACGATCAATCCACCACCGACCCCGCTGCCAAGAGTGGTGTAGAAGACGGGATCAGCTCCACGGCCCGCACCCAGCAAGGCTTCTCCGAGCGCGGCGACGTTGGCGTCGTTGTCCACGAAGACGGGGCATTCGACCTGGCCCCTCATCCAGCCGGCGAGGTCGAAGTCCGACCAGCCTTCGATCTGGTGCGAGCGGGCGATGCGGCCGGTGGCGTGGTTCACCGGCCCGCCGAAACCGACGCCCACGGCGTCGATAGATTCCGTGGAACGGATGGAGGCGACGGTTTCCGCGATCTTGCGGCGAATGCCCTCGGCGGCGGCTTCGCGGGCCACCTTGAACCGGAAGCGTTGGCGGATCGTGCCGTCGGCGTCGCCAAGAACGAGCTGGAGCTTGGTGCCGCCGATTTCGATGCCGAGGATCATGGCCCGGAGGAGACGCGGAATCGGGGCCGGTTCAAAACAAAAAGAGCGGCCCCGGAACGCCGGAACCGCCCTTCGTTATCAGCCGATCTTGGACTCAGCGCAGAC
The DNA here is from genome assembly GCA_946480965.1 of uncultured Verrucomicrobiales bacterium. The sequence continues at coordinate 6,041 of CAMLMI010000085.1, forward strand.
GCTCCAGCGCGGCGATGCGGTCCGCCAGCGGAGGGTGGGTGGAGAACAGGCGGGCGATGCCGCCGGGCTTGCCGCTGATCTTGAAGGCGCTCAGCGCGGGCGAACGGTCGTCGATGAAGCCGCCGCCTTCCGTCACCTGCTTGAGCCGCTGGAGGGCGCTGATCATGGCGTCCTTGCCCGCGAGCTTGGCCGCCATGGCGTCGGCCGCGAATTCGCGGCGGCGCGAGTAGGCGAAGACGATCAGGCTGGCGAGGATGCCGAGCAGGATCTCGCAGACGATGTAGCCGACGAAATAGCCGATGCCCGGCCCGGAGCTTTCCCGGTCGTCGCCCCGGCGGAGGAAGCTGTCCACGGCGAAGCCGATGATGCGGGAGAAGAACACGACGAAGGTGTTCAGCACGCCCTGGAGCAGCGACATCGTGACCATGTCGCCATTGGCCACGTGCGCAACCTCATGGGCCAGCACGCCCTCGATCTGGCGGAGGTTCATGCCCCGGATCATGCCGGAGCTGACGGCCACCAACGCATTGTTGCGCGAGGGACCGGTGGCGAAGGCGTTGATCTCCGGGCTGTCATAGACGCCGACCTCGGGCATCCGGATGCCGGCGGCCTTGGCCTGGGCGGCGACGGTCTGCTTGATCCAGGCTTCCGCCTCGCTGCGGGGCTGACCGATGGGCTGGATGCCGTAGGCCATCTTGGCCATCCACTTGGACAGCATCAGGGAGATGAAGCTGCCGGTGAAGCCGACGATGGCGGAGAAGATCAACAGCTTCTCGTAGTCGAGCCCCTGGCGGGTGAAATAGCGGTTCACTCCCAGCAGGCTCGTGACGACCGAGATCACGAGGATCACGGCCAGGTTGGTTCCGACAAAAAGCAAAACGCGTTTCATGGTTCTAGATTCAATCGGACCGGAATCTCCGGCCCGGGGGGAAAGACACTCAAGACCGATCCGTGTTCAAGTGGAAATCCCGGCGGAAAATTCCAGTTCCCGTGCCGCGGAGCTTTCCTCCGTGCGCAAACGGCGGGATTTGCCTCCGGTCCTGCTGCCGCTAGTGTCGCCCGCGTGATCCGGAACATCATCTTCGACTGGTCGGGCACCCTGGTGGACGACCTCCCGGCCGTGTGGCGGGCGTCGAACCACGTCTTCTCCCAGGCGGGCGTGGAGGAACTGTCGCTGGACCAGTTCCGCGCGGAGTTCCAGTTGCCCTTCGAAGGTTTCTACCGCCGCTACACGCCGGACGTTCCGATGGAGCGGCTGGAGGAATGGTTCCACGGCCGGTTCCGCGAAGTGCAGGACAGCGTCGTCGGCCTGCCGCACGCGCGGGCGTTCCTCGAACTTTGCCGCCGCCACGGCATCCGCACCTTTCTCCTCAGCGCGGTGCATCCCGACCATTACGCGGTGCAGGCCGAGACGACGGGTCTGGGCGGATTCATCGACCATCCCTACATCGGCGTCTGGGACAAGCGCCGGCGCATCCACGACATCCTCGCCGAACACGCGCTCGATCCTGCGCAGACGCTCTTCATCGGCGACATGCAGCACGACATCGAGACTGCGAAGCACGGCGGGCTGCATTCCGTGGCCGTGTTGACCGGCTACAACGGCCTCGGACAACTGCGCGCCAGCCAGCCGGACCTCATCGTCGAACACCTCGGCGAACTGCGGGAACTCTTCGAACGCGACGCCTTCCATTTGCCGCACCAGCAGGTCCCCACGACCGCAGCGCCGAAGCCCATGCCGATCGCCACCGTCGGCGCGGCCATCTTCAACGATGCGGGCGAAGTCCTGATGATCCGCACGCAGAAGTGGTCCGGTCTCTGGGGCATTCCCGGCGGCAAGATCCACTGGGGCGAAGCCAGCGAAGACGCGCTCCGGCGCGAAGTGCTGGAAGAGACGGCGCTGCGCGTGACGGACGTGGAATTCGTCCTCGTCCAGGACTGCATCCACTCGAAGGAGTTCTACCGCGACGCTCATTTCCTGCTGCTGAACTACGCCTGCCGCGCGCCCGGAGAACAATCCGTGACGTTGAACGAAGAGGCGCAGGATTTCCGTTGGGTGTCGCTGGACGACGCCTACGCCCTGCCGCTAAACACGCCCACCCGCATCCTGCTCGACGCGTTGGTCGCCCGGCGTGGCGCTCTCGTCTGATTCTCCGTCATGGACACGATCATCATCCGCGATCTGGAGGTCTCCTATCACGTGGGCGTGCCCGACGAGGAGCGCGCCCATCCCCAACGCCTGCTGCTGACGGTGGAGATGGAGCGCGACATTCGCCGCGCCGCCGCCATGGACGACCTGATCCACACGATCAACTACTACGCCGTGAGCCAGCGCCTGCTGAAGCTGGGCGAGGGGCGGAGCTGGAAACTGATCGAAACGCTGGCCGAGGAGATCGCCGGAATCGTGCTCAAGGAGTTCGGCGCCGCCGCCGTCACGGTCGAGGTGCAGAAGTTCATCATCCCCGAGGCGCGGCATGTGGCGGTGAAGGTTCTCCGCTCGGTCCAAGTGCCCTACTGAATTTCCCGTGTCCGACTCCCTCGCCGGAACCTTCCTCCAGTTGATCGTCGTGCCGTTCCAGCACGCGTCGATGGTCTGGGGCATCGTGCCGCTCTACTTCGGTTGGATCGTGAACGAGATCACGTCGTCCAAACCGTCCTTCAACACCGCGTTCCAGACCGGCTTCGCCCTGCTGTGGTCCGGCGCGAACTGGACGTGGCAATACTTCCAGGACCATCCGGACCAGGACCAGGCGTTGCAGGCCCGCAGCCTGATGGCGGTGAGTTCGGCGGTGACGCTGCTGGTGTTGGCGCTGGGCGCGGTGGCGTTCTGGGCCGGCATCCGGAGGAAGTATCCGAAAGGAATGCGGTTCCTGGGCCACACGCGGTTCAGCGCCTATTTCATGATCGCAATCTTCCCGATCCAGAGCGGCTTTCTGGCATGGACCTGGGAACGCGTCGCTGCGATTGCGGTCTTCGCCGTGCCGGTCTGGCTGGCATCGCACTTCCTGCTGATGCCGCTGCGGAAGCGTTGAGGAAGGCAAGAGCGCGGACCCGACCGCCCGCGCGCCGGCGGCCCTTGTCCTCGATTGCGGGGATTGCATCCGTCGCCTGCGGCCGGGAAGCTGCACCGAACCCATGAAAGCCTTCGCCTTTGCCCGGTTTGTTCTGGCCTGCGCCAGTCTCTGGATCGCGACTCCGGCCAGCCGTGCCGCCGATGCGTCTTCGGACAAGCCGCAGTATTTCGAGCTGCGGACCTACACCACCAAGTCCGAGGACCAGCAGCAGCGCATCGACGCCTTCTGGAAGGACGCCGCCGTGCCCGCCTATCGTCGGCTCGGCTACGGCCCCATCGGCGTCTTCACCGAGACGGAAGCTTCGCCGACCAACCGCGTCTATGTGCTGATCGCGCACGATTCCCTGGAAGCCTTGGCCACGATCCCCGCGAAACTGGCGGCCGACACCGAGTATCAGAAGGCCGGCGCGTCGTTCCTCGACACCGCCCGGACCAATGCCGCCTACGTGCGCATGGAGAGCTCGGTGAGCGTCGCCTTCGACGGTATGAAGCGGCTGGAAGTGCCGGTCGCGCCTTCGGCGGATCGGCCCCGGCTCTTCGAGCTGCGCATCTACTGGAGCCACAGCGACGCCAAGGGCGACAACAAGGTGGCCATGTTCAACGACGGCGAAATCCCCCTCATGCGGAAGGTCGATCTCGGCCCCGTCTTCTTCGGGCAGACGATCCTGGGAGCCGACCAGCCGAACCTCGTCTATCTGGTCTCCAGCGACAACGCCGAGGCCCACAAGAAGGCGTGGAAGGGCTTCTTCGACGACGCGGTCTGGACCCGGCTGAAGAACGATCCCCAATACAAGGACAACGTCTCAAAGGTCGTCAGCATCTTCCTGAAGCGGATGTCGGCCTCGCAGATCTGAGCGGGGGCCGTGGTGGCGGGCATCCCGTCGTTCGCCACCCTTTCACGGACCATCGGCGGTTGTCACTGAACCGTTTGGCCCGGTTGGGCGATTTTCCGGCTCCAGCCTCCGGCCGTTCCCGCCGATGGATACCGTGTGAGCATTTCAGGCATTTCGACCGGCGCGTTGGTTTCCGGACTGGAGAAACCCGAGGCGGCCAAGGACACCGTGGCCATCGCCATGCTGGACAAGGCCAACGAACAAACCCTCCAGCAGGGCGCGGCGCTGATCCAGATGATCGAGCAATCGGCCATCGACCCTTCCAGCGGCCGACTCGACGCCTACGCCTGATCGGTTTCGACCGGGCTGGGAGCCCGGAAACGAAAAAGGCGGCGGATGGAACCTTCCATCCGCCGCCTTTTCGTTCTTTGGGATCGATGGCTACTTCGCGGCCGGCACCAAGGGCTTGGCCGCTTCGGTGTCGGCGTCGGGCTTGAAACCGGCCGGGGCCGAGGCGTTGAGCTGGGTCAAGACGGCTTCGGTCAGATCGTGCTCTCCGCTGGTGAAGACGACGACCTTGGTGTTGTTCACGGTTTCGGCGGCGGCGTCGAGCACCAGGCTATAGCCTCCGGCCTTGGCCTTGGCGTTCACGAGCTCCTGGATCTCGCCGAGGATCTTCTCGCGCAGGCGGCGCTGCTTCTCCTTGAGCTTCTCGCTCTGGTTGCCGAGGAACTGCTTGATGGCGTTCTCGCTGTCGCGGAGCTCGGCCAGCTTCTTCTCGGCGGCCTTCTTGGCCTTTTCGCGTTCGTCGGCGGAGATGGCCTGGTCGTTGGCCTTCTCGTTGAGCAGCTTGAACTCGTCCTCGGACTTCTTGAGGTTGTCCACCATCGACTTGCGTTCGGCGTCGATCTCTTTGGCCTCATCCTTCAGGCCCTGGTCGGCTTGCTTGGTCTTGTAGTAGCCGTCGAAGGCCTTGCGGAGATCGATGGTGGCGATCTTCTGGATGGCGTTGGTGGCGGGGGCCTGGGCCGAGGCGGCAGGGCTGCCGAGGGCGACGATGGCCGCCGCAACGAGGGTGGTCTTGAGCAGGGACATTTTCATGGGGGTGACTGTGTCAGAATTCGCGGGTGTAGCCGACGCCAAAGTTGAAGCGGCCGGAGCCGCCCTTGGCGGAGTCGTTCTGGATCGGGTAGCCGTAGTCGAGCCGCAACGGGCCGATGGGCAGGTTGATGCGGAGGCCGATGCCGACGTTGTCGTTCCACTGGTCGAAATCGAAGTCGTAGGCGTCCTGATAGACGTTGCCGATGTCGTAGAACATGGCGAAGCGCAGGCGGTCGATGATCGGCAGGCTGTATTCGACCGCGCCGAAGTAGTAGCTCTTGCCGCCCAACGGCTCGCCGTTGATGTCGCGCGGTCCGATGTCGCGGTATTTGAAGCCGCGCAGGGAGTAGAGGCCGCCGAGGAAGTAGCGTTCGTAGATGGGGACGAGCGTGGTGTCCGAAAACTCGTCGGTCACACCGATCCGGCCGGTCACTTCCAGCACATGGTCCTCGCCGAAGCCCCGGAAATACCAGGCGCTCTTCAGCTCCAGCTTGTAGAAGTCCACATCGCCGCCGAACGGCCCGCCGCCGAGTTCGGAGGAAAGTTCCGTGCGCTGGCCCCGATCCGGCAACTGTCCGGGCCCACGGGTGTCGTAGGAAAGCGTCGTGCTGATCTTGGAGATCAGGTCCCGGCCGTCTTCGAGCTTCATCTCGGGGGAGGCGGCGGCGAAGTCCTCGAGCTGGATGTCGATGCTCTCCAGCGTGTAGCCGACCTTGCCCACCCAGGTGCCGCCGCGCGAATCGGTGTAGAGCAGTTTGCGCAGGCTGAGGCTGCCGCCGGTCTGCACCTGGTCGTAGATGTCGGAGTAGAACTGGATGTCCCGGTGATAGAGGTCGAACCCGAGCTCCAACCGGCGGTCGAGGAACCACGGCTCGATGAAGCTGAGCTGGTAGTCCTGGCGCTCGGTGCCGACGGACGCGCGGAGGCGCGCCTTCTGGCCGCCGCCGGTGAAGGTGGGCGGGTTGAAGAGGTCGAAATTGCCCTGCGACACCTCGGCGAAGCCCACGATGCTGTCCACCGAGCTGAAGCCCGCGCCGATGGTGAAGTTGCCGGTGCTCTTTTCCTGGAGGCTGATGACGAGGTCGCGACGGTTCGGCACGTCGGTCCGCTCGGAGGTGGTCTCCACGCCGCCGCGCTCCTCGAAGTAGTTCAACCCCTGGAGCCGGGACTTGCTGGCCTTCACCCGGACCATGTCATAGACCTCGCCCGGATGGACGGCCAGCTCGCGGCGCACGACGCGGTCGCGGGTCTTGACGTTGCCCTTGATCTCGATCTTCTCGACGAAGACCTTCTCGCGCTCGTCGATCGTGAACTTGATGTCGATCGTGCCGTCGGTGGTGTTGGCGCTCTTGGTCGCGAACACCTTGGTGTCGATGTAGCCGCGCGCGCCGTAGTAGTCCTCGATCAGGCCGATGGTCTTGGCCAGGGCGTCCGGCGTGAAGGTGGACCCGCTGGTCATCTGCTGCCGCTTGTTCCGGTCGTCGCGGTAGGTCAGCTTGTCGAATTCCGAACCCTCGAAGAGCTTGTTCCCCTCGTAGGTGATCTTGCCGACCTTGTATTGGCGGCCCTCGTCCACGACGAAGCGGAGGACCATCCGGTCGTCCTCGGGATACTCGAACTTGATCTCCTTGATCTGGAAATCGACGTAGCCCTCGGCCTGGTAGAACGCGGCCAGCTTCTCCTTGTCGTCCTCGAACTGCTCGTCCTTCAGGACGCCGCTGCCGGTGAGCCAGGACCACATCCACCAGCGGCGGGTCTTGATCGTCTTGCGGAGCTTCTTCTGCTCGAAGGCCTGCGCGCCGTCGAACTCCACGTCCACCAGCCGGATCTTGGGCGTCTCGGTGATCTCGAAGGTGACGCTGGCGCGGCCGGAATTGGGGTCGATGCTCGGCACGCCCTTGACCGTGGTCTTCTGGTAGCCGGCCTTCTGGTAGAGCTTCTGGATCTCCTGCGCGTCGGAGAAGAGCTTCCTCTCGCTCAGCGGCTCGCCCACCTTGGAGCTGACCTTCTTGAGGATCTTCTTGTCCTTATACTTCGTGTTCCCGGCGAACTTGATGGACGTGAGCGTGGGATTGCCCTGGACGACGTAGGTCAGCTTGACCGCGTTGCCGCCGAGGTCCTCGGTGCCGACGCGGACGTTGTAGAAGAAGCCGGTGCCGTAGAGGGCGCGGATGTCGTCATCGACCGAGGCGGGGCGGTATTGGTCCCCCTCCTTCAGCCGGATGTTGGAGCGGATGACGGCCTCGCTGACCGTGGCAGGGCCGACGAAGGACACCTCGATCTTGGAGATGCTGATCTGGGGGAGATCCGACTGCGCGACGGCGTGCGTCGCGGCCAGCGCGAGCATCAACGCCGCCCACCGGGGAGGGTTCGGGTTGCGTTTCATCTTAGCCGCCCTGGGGGAGGTCTTCCGCGCTGATCTTGGCCGCATTCTCAAACCGGGTGAATTTCTTCAAAAACGTCATGCGCACGTCCCCCGTGGGACCGTTGCGCTGTTTGGCGATGAGCAGGTTGACCGGTATGACGTCGTTCTCGACACCGGCCTCTCCGTCGTCGTCCCGGCTTTTCGGTCGTCCCGGGTTCTCGGGGTCGGCCTTGTAGAGCAGACCCACGAGGTCGGCGTCCTGTTCAATCGCGCCGGACTCGCGGAGATCGGAGAGCTTGGGCTTGCGGTCCTTGTCCTTCTCGAACTCGCGGTTGAGCTGTCCGAGAACGATCACGGGAACCCGCAGTTCCTTCGCCAGAGCCTTGATGCCATTGGAGATGTCCGCGATCTCCTGCTGGCGGTTCTCGGCTCGGCGGGACGTTGAATGCAGCAATTGGAGGTAGTCAATGACTATCAGCCTCACGTGGTGCTGCTGCCACATCCGCCGCGCCTTGGCGCGCATCTGGAGGATGGAGAGTCCGCTGGTGTCGTCGATGTAGAGCGGCGCCGAAGCGAGCCGGCCGGCCCAGCTCGTCAGCTTGGCGAAGTCCGTCTCCGCCAGGAAACCGTCCTGGATGTTCCGCATGTTCACCCGCGAACAGGAGGAAAGCATGCGCATGACGAGCGACTCCGCCGTCATTTCCAGGCTGAACACGCCCACCGGGATCTTCTGCTCCACCGCCACGTGCTCCACGATGTTCATGGCGAAGGACGTCTTGCCCATCGAGGGACGCGCCGCGATCACCACCATGTCGCCCGGCTGGAGCCCGTTGGTCATCCGATCCAGGTCGAGGAAGCCGGTCGGCACGCCCGTGGTCTGACCGGCGTGGGTGTAGTAGAACTGGATCTTCTCCACCGCCTTGTTCACCAGCTCCCTCATGCCGGGGGAACTGGTTGAAACGCGTTCCTGGCTGATCTGGAGGATGTCCTTCTCCACCTCGTCGATCAGCGCATCGACCGACTCCGTGTTCTCATAGGCCTTGGCCACGACGCCGGAACACACCTGGATGGTCCTCCGGAGCATGTATTTGTCCCAGACGACGGCGAGGTAGGTGCCGACCATCGCCGGGGACGCCACCTTGTCCGGCAATTCCGCCAGATAGCCGCGTCCGCCGACCGCCTCCAACTGGCCCCGGTCCTTCAGCCGCTGCTGGACCGTGATCAGGTCGACGTGCTCCTTCTTGTCATACATCTCCGTCAGGGTCTCGTAGAGCACCTGGTGGCGCACGTCGTAGAAGGCCATCGGGCCCGACTTCAGCTTCTCGATGCACTCGCCCATGCAGTCCTGCGCGGCGAGAAGGGCGCAACCCAGCACGGCCTG
>CAMLMI010000086.1 GCA_946480965.1 uncultured Verrucomicrobiales bacterium
TGGTGAAGTAATCGACGCCCTGCTCGGCCTGCTCGATGAGGGTGTCGCGGAAGAGTTCCCAGGTGAGGTCTTCAGCCTTGCCGTTCACCTTTTCCAAAGCCTGGTAGATGGGCACGGTGCCGATCGGGACGGGCGAGTTGCGGAGGATCCATTCGCGCGTGGCGTGGATGTTCTTGCCGGTGGATAAATCCATGACGGTGTCCGCGCCCCACTTGGTAGCCCAGCGCATCTTCTCGACTTCCTCCTCGATGCTCGACGCGACGGCGCTGTTGCCGATGTTGGCGTTGATCTTCACGAGGAAGTTGCGCCCGATGATCATCGGCTCGGACTCGGGATGATTGATGTTGTTCGGGATGATGGCGCGGCCGGCGGCGACTTCAGAACGAACGAACTCGGGGGTGATCTGCGCGGGGATGCGTTGGGGGAAACGATTGAAAATGCCCGGCGTGTAAGGGCTCTGGCCGAGTTGCGAAGAACCGGCGTGCTGTTTGTTGAGGTCGTTGCGGACGATGTCCTTCGCCATGTCAGCGATCTTCGCCCGTCCCATGTTCTCGCGGATGGCGATGAATTCCATCTCCGGCGTGATGATGCCGGCGCGGGCGTAGGCGAATTGCGTGACGACTTTGCCCGCCTTCGCGCGGAGCGGACGACGGCGCTGCGACGTGAGCCCGGGAAATTCCACGAGCCGATTCTTCTCCGCCTTGCTGGCGTATTCGGCGTGTTTGCCGGAGAGGTAGCCGTTGTCCTGCGGCTTCACCTCGCGGCCGTCGATTTCCTCCACGTCGCCGCGTTCGCGAATCCACTTGGCGCGCAACGCGGGCAACCCTTGCTCCGACGTGCCGGTAAACGCCGGGTCGCCCCACGGCCCGGAGCAATCATAGACGCGCACGGGATCGTTCTTGGTCAGGGCGCCGGTGTAGGACTTGGTGTCGCCCACGGCGATCTCACGCATGGGCACGCGGAGGTCGGGATGGAGGACGCCCTCGACATAGACGCGGCGGCTGTTGGGGAGCTGTTCGGAGCTGTGGGGCTCGAAGGAGGATTTCGGGTCGGCGATCATGGGAAATGGCTGGTTGTCGGTTTTCAATGGTCCGCTGTCTCGAACGCAAGCCACGGACCGGGCCTTTCACGGCGGTTCGTCTGCGGGGAAAGGACGGAGGAAGAGCTTTTGCCAAGCGGACCAAGCCAACGGTGGCCGTCCGCCAAGACCCTTCCTTCGCCGGCATTACCCGGTGCAGGTTCGACGGGTCGCAAGCGCTCCCGCGCCTGCCTCTCAGCCTTCGTCCGATGCACCATGCCACGGACCGGTTGGCTCCCCGGATTCGGCGGCATGATGCGGCCGGAGGATTGGAGGTCAAGTTGGGGGTTGGCAGGAATGGAAACGGGAACCGCCGCCCCGGACTCTCAGCGAATGGCTTGCGAGGAGGAGCTTGGAACCGACCTTTCGCGGAGAAGGAGCGCCGGATCGGGGAAGCCGGCCTGAAGCGCATTCGGAACCAATGCGGCTCAGGCCAAAAACTTGATCAACTCGGAAGACCGTCTCCCGGCTCAACGCAGTTCCAACGTCTCGCGGCGACCGGCACGTTCGACCACGACGTGGCTGCGCTGGATCTCCAGCAGGCGGACTCCCTGGAAGGATTCGCCGATTTCCAGGGTTCGGCCGTTGAGGATCGCGGTCGGATTCTTCAGGCGGAAGAAGATGGCCTGGAGTTTGACCTCCACCGGGGCCGCTTCGGTCACGACAGGAGGAACCACCGGGTCGGCCGCGGGTGCGGGAGCTTTCGCGACCGGAGTCCCTACCTGGACGGGCCCGGCTGCAATGGCCTGGCTGATGGGATCAAGGCGCGGTGCTTCCACCGGGGCCTGAGCCGCGACGACCGGGGCGGCTTCGACCGGGGTTGCTACTGGAGCAGTCGCCGAGGCCGCTGGGGCCACGGGCGTTTCGGCCGCGACATTCTGGATGGGCACGGTCGGATCGGCGGATGGGTCGGCTTGTTGCCATTTCCAGAAGAAGAATCCACTGGCCACGACCAAACCCACCACGACCACGGGCATGATCCAACGGCCGGAGCCTCGGGAAGGGGCGGACGTTTCCGGCACGGCGACCATGGGTGCGCCGGGCGCGGGCGCGGCGGGCGGCGGGTTCTGGCCGGCTTTCTTGAGGGCGTCGTTGATCAGGCTCATGCGATGTTTCCTTCCAGCTCGCGGATGGCGCGGCCGACCATGTTGAAGTCGATCCGGCGCGCCTGTTCGACAAAGCCCGCGAGGAGGCATTTGTCGCCCAGGGCATTGACGAGGCGGGGAATGCCCTGGCTGTAGCGGTGCAGCCGCCAGAGCGCTGCGGTGCTGAACTGCGGCGCGCCGCGCGAACCGGCCACCGTCAGCCGATGCGCGATGTAGTGGCCGAGCTCACTGAAGCGCAGCGCACGCAGATGGTAGCGGACGGTGATGCGCTGGCGGAGCTGGCGGAGATTGTGGGCATCCAGCCGGTCGCGCAGTTCGGGCTGCCCCATGAGCACGATCTGGAGGAGCTTCCGGTCGTCGGTCTCCAGATTGGAGAGGAGGCGGACCTGCTCCAGCAGGTCATCGGTCAGATCCTGGGCTTCGTCGATGATCAGGACGGACTCCCGGTTCTTGGCCATCTGGTCGAGGAGGAAGGCGTTGATGCGGGCGATGGTTTCCAGGCGGTCGCAGCCCTTCACGTCGAGGCCGAACTCCATCGCGATGGCCTTCATCAGGCTGTCGGGGTCGAGCACGGGATTGAGGATCAGGGCGGTGGAGAAGGAGTCGCCCAGCTCGTTCAAGAGCGCGCGGCAGAGCGTCGTCTTGCCCGCGCCGACCTCGCCGGTGAGCTGCACGAAGCCCTTCCGCTCGCGGATGCCGTAGAGCAGGTGGTTGAAGGCCTCGCGATGCTTGTCGCTGAAGAACAGGAACCGGGGGTTCGGCGTGATCGCGAACGGCGGTTCCTTCAATCCGTAGAATTCCAGATACACGGCTGTAGTTGGCTTGCGGACGGCTCCCGTCCTGGCTTTCCGGCCCGTCATCGGCCCCGCACGGCCGACGCCCCCGATCCGGGAGCAGGTCCACCGTCCGTCATCGGTCCGGGCAAAAACCGGCTTGAGTGGACGCGGGATGTTCCCCGCCCATCTCGCGCCGAGGCAAGGGCAGAAACGCGAAGCCCCCGGATTCCGTGAAGAAACCGGGGGCTTGGAGTCCGGCCCAAGCGGGACGGGTCAGGAGTCCAGCGGCTGGATGCGGACTTCCTGGATCTCCATGAAGGGGATCGTCTCGTCGGCCGTCGCGTCGCCCTTGAAGACCTGGAGGACCAGTTGCGACTGGTCGATGCTGGTGATGCGTTTGCCGACGAATTCGCCGCGCAACGCCTTGATCACCACCACGAGATCCTTGTCCTCATCACGCGGCACGGCGCGGAAGAAGCCGGGCATCTTGGTCTCGAAGAACCGGCGGTTGAAGATGAACTTGCCCTTCTCGAAGACCTGCACCTGCGAAGGAGCGGCGGTGCTGGCGGCGGAAGGAGCCGTCGCAGGAGCAGCGGCGGCGGCTCCACCGGCGGTTCCGGCCAGGCCGATGTCGCTCGCGCCGGAGCCCATCGTGATCGTGGGGGCGTGGCCTTTCTTTTTCGTGACCGTCTGTGGAGGAGGCACAGCGACCGAGCCGGGAGCGGGAGCGGAGGAGGAGGCTTCAGCCGGAGCGGCTTCGGCGGGAGGAACCTCGGTTTCCTCCGGCTCTTCCGGCGGCGGAGGAGCAGCCTTGGTCGGGATGAAGGCGAAGACCAGCGGTCCGATGATCGGCACCAGGCCGAGACCGATACCCATGCCGATGGATTGGTTGCGGAAGATCGCCAACTCGCATCCGGCCCAAATGTTCGCAGCGTAGGCCAAGGCGATCAGCAGCAAACCCAAGGGGCTGGAGAAAAGGGCGAACAGGCCCTTGGTGCCGGCCGGACGCGCGGGCACGACGTCGGGCTCCTTGACCACGATTTGCCGCAACAGCTCCTGCTCGCGCACCCAGTCCTCGATGAACGGCTCGACGAAGGCGCGGTCCTTGGGAGTCTTGGCCTCTTCGGCCAGTTGCTTGAGGGAATCCTGGGTGAAGCGCGCCCAAGGCACCCGGGGATTCAGCCCCGCCGTGTCGCGGAGGATCAGGCCCGTTTCGCCATAGGCCACCGGTTCCCCGGTGGCGGTCGAACCGTCGGTCAGCCGGTAGGTTCCCGCCTGGACCGGCAGGAGGCATGCGGCCGCCACAAACAAACACATCAAGACGAGGCGAATGGGTTGCATGTTTCGGGTGTGCTTAACAGAGCACATGGTCCAGCGGAAGAGGTTTTTCCACGCACGGTGGTTTGGTCCTGAATCGTTCCCTTCCGGTCCTGCTTCGCTCCTCCTCTTCGTCTTCCTCCTCCGCTTCTTCCGGAGATTTTGGCCGATGAACCGGGACGAGGAGGCAGAGGAGGACGAAGACGAGGAGGAGTCTCGGCGATCAGGAGGCGCTCGTGTTGGCCGCTTGCTGGAGCTGTTCGGGAGTGGCGCGGCGGTCCCGGACCGGAACCGGGGCACGGAGACGGCGATACAGCCAGATCTCCAGCGGACGCAGCCAGCGGAGTTTCTTGTAGAGCGGCGAGTAGATCAGCCGCAGGCGAACCACGGAGAGAAACATCGTCAGCGAGGAGCGGAAGAGACTGCTCGTGACCTTCGAGCCCATCTTGTCGGCCCATTCGGTGGGCACCTCCTTGACGGTGAATCCGGCGCGCTTGAGCGAGTAGAGCAGGTTCACGTCGAAGGACAGATCCGCGACGCTGAGCTGGGGATGGACCTCCAGGATGGCGGCGCGGCGAAAGACCTTGGCCGGGCATTGCGTGTCCTTGATGCCCATGCCGAAGAGCGTCTGCACGATGGCGTGGAAGCAACGGCTGGTGAACCGGCGCACCCAGGTCTGGCTCTGGAGCAGGACCGACTCGGGCAACCACCGCGAACCGATCACGCAGTCCACGCCCGTGCATTGCCGGACGATCTGGTGGAAGGCCTGGGGCGAAGTGGCCCCGTCCGCATCCACGTAGCCGACGAGGTCGGCCAACGGGGCGAGCTGCAACCCTTCGATCAAAGCACCGCCCTTGCCGATGGGTTCCTTGAACTCCAGCGCACCGACGGAGAAGAACTCCTTGGCCACCTCGCGCACGACGCCGAGGGTGTTGTCCCGGCAGCCATTGAGCACGACGATCAGCTTGAACGGCCCCCGGTAGTGGTCGCGGTAGTAGGTGGCGAACTCGCGCAACACCGGACCGATCCGCTGCTCCTCGTTGTAGGCAGGGATCAGGATCAACAGGGACGGCTCGGGGACGGTCACGCGGAACGAGTAAAGGAATCCCCCACGCCGCGCAATCGGAGGATTGCCGCAAACCGCACGAACCGGGAGAAGCCGCTCCGCGTGCCCAAGGGCGCGGCATCGCCGAGGGCAACGTCCGCGTTCCTGTTGCTACGCCCCGCCTTCCAGCACGACCTGGACCTGCTGGTCCAGGCGGGTGAAGACGAAGGTGCGGTGGATGGTCTTGCTCGTGATGCGGGCCAGCACGGCGCAGCCCCGGGCCTTGACCGCCTTGACGATGGCGACCACGAGGTTCAGGCCGGCGGAGTCGATGACCTTGGCGCGGGTCAGGTCGATCTCCAGGCGGTCCCACGTGGCGCGCTTCACGCCGTCGGAGTTCATCACCTGGAGGAAGTTCGCGCGGACGGTCTCGGCGGTGGTGCTGAGGATGTCGCCGTCCACGACGACGACGAGCGAGTTGTTGCGGAGCTGGTGTTTCATGGCGGGGATACGGCGGAGGATTCAGGCGTGAGCGGCATCTCGAAGTGGAGCGTCGCACCGTTGCGTTCGGTGCGGAACGTCTCGGTCATCGAGTTCAGGAAAAGGAGCCCGCGGTGTTCGGTGAGCAGCTCGGATTCGGCCCGGGCGGCGTAGGTGCGCCAGTCGAAGGCGTGCCCTTCCCCGGGATCGTCCACACGGAAGCGCAGCCGCCGGCCGGTCTCGTCCAGCACGGCCTGGACGGTGCAGCTCCGGGAGGATTCTCGGCCGCAGCCGTGCAGGATGGCGTTGAGCACGGCCTCGCGCAGGCAGATCAGGATCTCGTTCATCCGGTCGTCCGCCAGCGCAGGCAGGGACCGGCGCAGGCTGCGTTCCCAGGTGGCCTGGATCGCGTCGATGTCCAGGGCCTCGCCGCCGTGGTAGCGGCCCATCAGGACCGGGCGGGCCCGGGGCAGGCTCCCGTCCACGCCGATGGGCAGGCTGAAGAGCAGGATGTCGTCCTCCGCCTGGTCGCGCTCCGCGAAGGGTCGGCCGTCGCGGGTGGCGACAAGGATCTCCCAGGCCAGAGTCCAAGGGGTGATGCCGAGCAGCCCGGCCAGTTCCTCCAGCCCGTCCGTCCACACCACCAGCCAACCGCCCTGGGCGACCGGCACCGTGGCCTCTTCGCTGGCCAGATGCTCGAACCACCCGAGCGGGCAGCCGCCGCCGCTGTGGCAGGAGTCGATCCAGCCGTCCGGCCGGAGCAGGAAGGCCCCGGGCGCGCCGTGGTTCTGCACGCCGATGGAGCCGGCGCGGCGGTCGAGGGTCAATGCGGTCAGCGCGATGGAGAGCGGCACTTCGTCGAGACTCCCCTGCTGGAGCCATTCGCAGGCGAGGAATTGGTTGAACCGCTCCAGCACTTCGGCCGCCGGGGAGCCCCGGCAGACCATGCCCCGGAGCATGCCCTGGAAATAGGCGGAGATGAATGCGGCCCGTAGGTCGTGGCCCGAGACGTCCGCGAGCACGACGAGCGAGCGGCCGTCCGGCATGGGCAGGACGCTCACGAAATCACCCCCCGCCCCGCTCAACGGCAGGTGCGAGACCAGCGTCCCGGGGGGCATCGGATCGCCCTGGGTCAGGAGGGCGCGGAGCTGGATCTCGCCGACCTCCCGCGCGGATTTCTCGATGCGCCCGAGCTCGCGCCGCCGCCGGGTGCGCTCGATGGCCCGGGCCAGGGCCGCCTCCAGTTCCTTCAGCTGGACCGGCTTCTCCAGGAAATCCACCGCGCCGCTGCGGAGGCTGCTGGCCACGCTGTCCTTGCGGCCCGCCGCGCTCACCACGATCGCGGCGAGGGTGCCGTCGTGCCGCTGCAGCCATTCGATCAGCTCCGCGCCGGTGCCGCCCGGCATCTCGAAGTCCGTCAGCACGCCGTCGAACGGCGCGCTTCCCGGGGCGCACAGGATCTCCTTGGCCTCGGCCACGCTCCGCGCGAGGGAGACCTCGTAGCCGCGTTTGCCGAGATGGAGCCGGTGGACGCGCAGCGCCACCTCGTCGTCGTCCACCACGAGGATGCGCCGCGCCTGCGCCCGTTTCGGGGCGGGCGTCGCGGGCTCTGCGTCCAGGCCGGGCAGCCGGACCGGACGCTTCTCGGTCTCTTCGCGGGAGTTCACGGGCATGGGCTCCGGCGGATTCCGGGAGCGCTGTTGGAACGGTATAACGGCGGGAACGTGTCGCGGCTTGATGCCCCCGTCCCGGTTCTTCCGGAAAACTCCGGGCTCAAGGCCGCATCTCCCCGTGTCGATACCTTCCCGTGCGCCGCGCATCCGGCGATGGAACCCGGATGCTGTCCGGCCGTTCGGAGGGCCTTCGGGGACAACCGCCGACCGGAATGGACGCACGAAAAGGCGATGATCCAGACCTTGCAACGGCTCAACGACGGCCCCCTCGGGGAGCTGCTCCGGAATATCCCTTCCCTGCCGGGACGGATCGCCGGGCGCGTGGCCGGAGGCGCCGCCGCCCCGCCCGGGCTCGCGGAATCGATCCGCCGTCTCTGCTCGGCCCGCGACCGGATGGCGCGCGGCTCCGCCGAGCTCGAGAAGAACTTCCTCCAAATCATCGAGGCCCTCGACGCCCAGGGCCGCATGAGCGAATCCCTCGTCGCGCAGAGCGAAAAGCTCCTCGGCTACGTCACCGGCAGTGTCGGCGGCGACGTGGAGCTTCAGAAAGCCATCGATCTCCTCGGCCAACCCCTCGGCTTCGTCCGCAGCGGCCACGAGCGCACCTCCCGGCTCATCGAGCGGCTGAAGCACCACCAGTCCCAGCTCGAGAACGTCGGCCGGCACGAGGCCGTGCTCAATGGCACCGTCGCTCCGCTGAAGTTCATCCAGACGCTCTTCCGCGTGGAGTCCGCCACCCTGCCCGCCGAGGTCCAGGGCATCTTCACCGGGCTGACCAAGGACATCGAGAACCTCCAGACCCGGGTCACCGACATCTTCGGCGAACAGTTCCAGTCCCTCGCCTCCGCCCGCTTCACCATCCGCGAGCTCATCGGCCGCCTCGCCGAGCAGACCGCCCGACAGGAACGGGTCTCGCGCGAGAAACAGGAGCTCATCGGCTCTTCCCTGGAGGCCCTCCGCGCCGACATGCGGGAGAACCAGAACCGGGACGTCCGCCTCACCCGCACGAGCCGCTCCGTCCACGAGACCATCGGCCGCATCGTCACCGGCATGCAGTTCCAGGACATCACCCGGCAGAAGACCGAGCACGTCCTCGCGGCCGTCGCGGAAATGGACGAAAGGTTCGCCGCCATGCGGGGCGGGTCCGGCCGCGCCGCCAGCGCCGAGCACCTCCGCTTCCTCCGCGAGGCCGCCCGGCTCCAGATCGGCCAGCTCGAATCCATCCGCGACGACCTCGCGGGGGCCGAAGCGCAGATCCGCGCCAGCTTCGACCGGCTCGCGGCCGATGCGACGGAGATCGACCAGGAATGCGTCAATCTCGGCACCTTCAAGAGCGTCTCCGCCGCCGAGGACGGCATGGTCCAGTCCCTCCTCAACATCGTCGCCGAACTGCGTCTCCTGATCGCCGGCACCGTCGCCGTCCAGCAGGAGGCCTACGAGACGATCAAGCCTTTGGGAGGCCTCGCCTCCAACCTCACCGGCGTGCTCCGCCAGCTCTCGGTCAACATCAAGCTCATCGCCATCAACGCCCAGATCCAGGCCGCCCACGTCGGACAGGGCACGGGCCTCGAAGTGCTTTCCGAACGCACCAGCGCCATCTCCGACGAGATCTACCGCCTCAACGAAAAGGTCGGCATCGACCTCGACGGCATGGTCGCCGGCCTCGAGGAGGTCGTCGCCGAGTTCCGCTCCCTCTCCGACACCGGCCAGGAGCAGCGCCGCCTCCTCGCCGAGGAGGGCGCCCAGGAGGAGCTGCGGCTCCACGCCTACCGCGACGCCACCCTCCAGTGCTTCATCTCCGTGGGGTCCTCCGCCGGGGAACTGGAGCAGAGCATCCGCGCCACGCTCGCCTCCGTCCGCTTCGGTGCTCTGGCCGACCAGATGATCGATCCCCTGCTGGATGCCCTGCGCGACGTGCTCCGGGCCGTCGAGGATTCCGGCGTCGCCGCCCGGCATCCGGACGACCAGCGCCTGACCCGGCACCTGACCGCGAACTACACCATGGCCAGCGAACGCGCCGTCCACACCGCCGTGGAACACCGCGAACCGCCGCCGCGCGCCGTCGCGGCCCAGGCCGGGACCGCCGACCGCGTCCCTCCCCGGTCCACCCGCCCGCCTGCGGAAGCTCCCGCACCGCGGACGCCCGCTCCGCCCAAGGCGGACGACCTCGCGGGGATCGACTTCTTCTGAACCGCCGACCGTTCCGGGCAAGCATGGGGCACCTTCGACCAACCACGGATTGTCGACCGGCAAACCCTTTCTTGGCCCGGGCCCCGCACCATCTCGTAGCGAGCCTCTTGCCGCTCAAGTCCCCGGACACCCGCCCCGATAACTCCGCCAGCGCCGCTGCATAACCGATCACAGGACCAACATGGGCTCGCCGAAAACCATCATGACCGTGGATGACGCCGTCACCATCCGGAAGATGATCTCCATGACCTTGAAGGCCGTGGGCCACGAGGTCGTCGAGGCCACCGACGGCGCCGCCGCGCTCTCCCTGCTCAAGACCCGCCCCGTCGATCTCATCATCTCCGACGTCAACATGCCCAACATGGACGGCATCGAGATGACCCGGCAGCTCCGCCTCACGCCGAACCACTGCCGCACCCCGATCATCCTGCTCACCACCGAGTCCGACCAGACCATCAAGGACAAGGGCCGCGCCGCCGGGGCCACCGGCTGGATCGTCAAGCCCTTCAAGCAGGAGCAGCTCCTCGCCCTGCTGGCCAAGCTCTTCCCCTAGTTCGCCGTCCCCTTCGCGACGCCATGAACGACAGCCTCCAGAAACAGCTGATCAACGACCTCCTCGTCGAGAGCTTCGAGGGGCTCGACCGCTACGACGCCAACCTGCTCGCCATCGAACAGGGCCAGGGCGGCAAGGAGACGCTGAACGACATCTTCCGCGCGATCCACACGATCAAGGGCACCAGCGGCTGCCTCGGCCTCGGCAAGATCGAAAAGGTCGCCCACGTCGGCGAGAACCTCCTCGACCTCCTCCGCTGCGGTTCGCTCCAGCCCAATCCGGGCATGATCTCCTGCCTGCTGCGCCTCTCCGACACGCTGCGGGAAATGCTCCGCTCGCTCGAAGCCTCCGGCCACGAGGGCGACGCCGACTATTCCGCGCTGTTGGACGCGCTCCACGACCACGCTTCTCCGCCCGCCAAACCCAAGCCCGCGACTCCTCCGGCCCAGCCCGAAGAACCGGCCGGATTCGGCCTCTTCACCGACGAGCTCGCGCCGACCGGTCCCGTCGCGGCGCAACCCGCCGGAGCCTGTCCCGGCTTCGGATTCTTTGAACCCCTTCCGGAACCACCTGCGGCCTGCGCACCGGTGGCGCCCCTGGCACCCGCTGTCGCCAGGGACGCCACCCTTCCCGCTCCCGGCGACGCCCCCCGCAGCGCCGCCGCCGACAGCGCCATCCGCGTCGATGTCAGCCAGCTCGACAAGCTGATGAACCTCGTCGGCGAGCTCGTGCTCGCCCGCAACCAGATCGTCCAGAAGATCGCGGGCTACAACGACACCGCGCTCGCCACCGCCGCCCAGCGCCTGAACATCATCACCAGCGAGCTCCAGGAAGGCGTGATGAAGACCCGGATGCAGCCCATCGGCAACGTCTGGTCCAAGTTCCCGCGCATCGTCCGCGACGTCGCCCACGAACTCGGCAAGCAGGTCCGCCTCGAAATGTCCGGCAAGGACACCGAGCTGGACCGCACCATCATCGAGGCCATCAAGGACCCCCTCATCCACATCGTCCGGAACTCCATCGACCACGGTCTCGAATCCCCCGAGGGCCGCCGCGAAGCGGGCAAGCCCGAGGAAGGATTGCTTTCGCTCCGCGCCTTCCACGAAGGCGGCCAGGTCAACATCGAGATCACCGACGACGGCGCGGGCATCAATCTCGGCCGCGTCAAATCCAAGGCCGTGGAGAAGGGCCTTCTCAGCCCCGACCAGGCGGCCCGGCTCTCGGATCGCGAGGCGTTGAACCTCATCTTCCTCCCCGGCTTCTCCACCGCCGCCAAGGTCACGAACCTCTCCGGACGCGGCGTCGGCATGGACGTGGTGAAGACCAACATCGAGAAGATCGGCGGTTCCGTGGACCTCGCCAGCGAGGCCGGGCTCGGGACGACGATGAAGATCAAGATCCCGCTCACGCTCGCCATCATCCCCGCGCTGGTCGTCACTTCGGCCGGCGAACGCTTCGCCATTCCGCAGGTCAGCCTGCTGGAGCTGGTCCGGCTGGAGCGCGAGCAGGCCGAGAAGAGCATCGAGTATCTCTACGGCGCGCCGGTCTATCGGCTGCGCGGCCAGCTGCTTCCGCTCGCCTTCCTCAAGAAGGAGCTGAAGCTCGGAGACGCCGCGTTGTCCGAGGAGGCGACGAACATCGTCGTGCTCCAGGCCGACGGACGGCAGTTCGGCCTCGTGGTGGACGAGATCAACGACACCGAGGAGATCGTCGTCAAACCGCTGGGCAAGCACCTCAAGGGCATCACCTGCTTCTCCGGCGCGACCATAATGGGCGACGGCCGCGTCGCGCTGATCCTCGACGTGCTCGGCCTGGCCCAGCACGCGCACGTCGTCTCCGAGACGCCGGACCAGACCCTGGACGGCAAGCGCAAGGCCGACGAGGCGCGCGACGACCGGCAGACGCTGCTCATCTTCGACGTCGGAGCCGACACCCGCATGGCCATCCCGCTCTCGATGGTCGCGCGTCTGGAAGAGATCGCCCGCAGCAAGGTCGAGCGTTCCGGCGGCCAGGAAGTGGTCCAGTATCGCGGCCAGCTCCTGCCCTTGGTGCCGGTTGCCCGCTACGTGCCTTCCGGCGAACCGGCCGCTTCGCGTTCCGATTCCGAGACCATGCAGGTCATCGTCTATACCGAGCAGGGCCGCAGCATCGGGCTCGTCGTCGGCCAGATCAGCGACATCGTGCAGGAATCGCTCGCCGTGCGGCGCGACTCCGGCCGCCAGGGCGTGCTCGGTTCCGCCGTGATCCAGGGCCGCGTCACCGATCTGCTCGACGCCCCGGGCGTGATCCGGTCCTTCGATCCCGCCTTCTTCGACCTCAACGCTCCCAGCGAAACGACCCGGCCATGAGCGAAACCCGCCAGCTCTGCACCTTCCACCTTGGCTCGATGTTTTTCGGCATCGACGTGCTGAACGTGCAGGAAGTCCTCCGCTTCCAGCAGATGACCCGCGTGCCCCTCGCGCCGGCCGTCATCCGTGGATTGATCAATCTGCGCGGCCAGATCGTCGCCGCCGTCGATCTCCGCGAACGCCTCGGCCTCCCGCCCCGCGCCGCCGAACTCGATCCCATGAACGTCATCGTCCGCTCCGAGGACGGCGCGATCAGCCTGCTGGTGGACGACATCGGCGACGTGCTGGAGATCGACGCCGCCGGAATGGAGCGTCCGCCCGAAACCGTGCGCGGCACGGCGCGCGAATTGATCCAGGGCGTCTATCAGCTCAAGGACCGCCTGCTCCTTGTCCTCGACACCGAGAAAACCGTCAGCCTGCCCGCCGCCGCCTAGTCCCAACTCCTTTTCCAAGACCTGCCACGACCTATGCAAACCACGACCCGCAGCCCCCGCGCCAAGAGCCCCAAGAAGGCGCCCGCCCGCAGCCACGCCGCCTCCCGCCGCGCGCCTTCCCGCAAGGCGCCCGTGACCGATCTCGCCGAACTGGCCTCCGAGCCCTTGCCGGCGATCGCCCCGACCAAACCCGCTTCGGGCCGTGGTTCCGCTGAAGTCCAGGCTCTCCGCGAGCGCCTCGCCGCGCTGGAGGAGCAGATCGCCGAATACAAGGTCCGCGCCGAGATGACGAACCTCACCAGCATCGTCTCCGAGGCCGACCTCAAGGGCGATATTCTCAGCGTCAACGACAAGTTCTGCGAGGTCTCGCAATACGGCCGCGACGAACTCATCGGCCGGGGCCACAACACCACCCGCCATCCCGACATGGCCAAGGAGGTCTTCAAGGAGCTGTGGGCCACCATCGGCCGCGGCAAGACCTTCCGCGGCGTGGTCAAGAACCGGAAGAAGGACGGCACGCCCTACTACGTGGACGCGGTCATCGCGCCCGTGCTCGGCGAGAACGGCAAGCCCCGGAAATACATCGGCATCCGCTACGACATCACCGACCTGGAGATCGAGCGCCAGAACATGCGCGGCATCCTCGGCGCCATCGACTCGGCCTACGCCTACATCGAGTTCACCACCGAGGGAATCGTCCTCACGGCCAACCAGAACTTCCAGACCGCGCTCGGCTACGGGCTCGACGAGATCAAGGGCCGGCACCATTCGATGTTCGTGGAGACGGCGCACCGCGACTCCGTCGAATACCGCCAGTTCTGGGCCGATCTCCGCGACGGCAAGACCAAGTCCGACACCTTCAAGCGCATCACCAAGTCCGGCCGCGAGATCTGGATCCAGGCCGTCTATGCCCCGGTGAAGGACGAGAAGGGCCGCGTGAACAAGATCATCAAGATCGCCACCGACGTCACCGCCGCCAAGGTGGACGCCATCAACAAGGAGCGGCAGATCGAGCAGGCCAACCGCACCCAGGCCGTCATCGAGTTCAAGGCCGACGGCACCATCCTGGACGCCAACGCCAACTTCCTCGCCGCCGTCGGCTACTCGCTCGACGAGATCAAGGGCCGGCACCACTCGATGTTCGTCGAACCCGCGTTTCGCGATTCCGCCGAATACCGCCAGTTCTGGCGCGACCTGAACGACGGCAGGTTCCAGACGGACGAATACAAGCGCGTGGCCAAGGGCGGACGCGAAATCTGGATCCAGGCGACCTACAACCCCCGCTTCGACATCTCCGGCAAGGTCGCCTCGGTCATCAAGTTCGCCAACGACATCACCGGCCGGAAGAAGGCCGAGGCCAGCCTCAAGGCCACGATGAACTCCGTCTCCCAGAACGCCCAGACCCTCGCGTCCGCGTCCGAGGAGCTGTCCGCCGTGGCCCAGCAGATGAGCTCCAATTCCGAGGAGACCACCGCCCAGGCCAACGTCGCCGCCGCCGCCGCCGAGCAGATCAGCAAGAACATCACCACGGTGGCCACCAGCGCGGAGGAGATGAGCGCCAGCGCCAAGGAGATCGCCAAGAACGCCGCCGACGCCGCCCGCGTCGCCACCCAGGCGGTCAAGGTCGCCGACGACACGTCGCGCACGGTCAACAAGCTCGGCACCAGCAGCACCGAGATCGGCAAGGTCATCAAGGTCATCACCTCCATCGCCCAGCAGACGAACCTGCTCGCCCTCAACGCCACCATCGAGGCCGCCCGCGCGGGCGAGGCCGGCAAGGGCTTCGCCGT
>CAMLMI010000087.1 GCA_946480965.1 uncultured Verrucomicrobiales bacterium
CAGGAGAGAATGCTCCACTGGCGACTCCGGGGAGGTGGAACGTTTCGGAGTCGCCAGTGTGGCCCACGGGCAAAGCCGTTCGCCCCAAGGCGGCTCGGCGGGAGCCGTCGCCCTACCGGCCCTCCGTCAGAGCAGCGTCCTGACCTTCGCCAGCGCTTCGTCCAGCTTGGCCACGTCTTTGCCGCCGCCGCGGGCGTTGTCGGGCTTGCCGCCGCCTTTGCCGCCGACGATGGGGGCGATGGCCTGGATGATCTTCCCGGCCTGGGCTTGCTTGGTGAATTCCGGCGTCACGGCGGCGACGAGCGCCACGGACACGTCGGAGCCGCCGCCGAGGACGATCACGCCCTGGAACCGGCTCTTGAGCGCATCGACCACGGCTTGGAGGAAATCGCCGTCGGTGTCGCCGAGGTTGTGGGTGATGAGCGGCACGCCGTTCACGGTCTGCGCGCGGCCGAGCAGTTCGCTCGCCGCGTTGGAAGCGTTCCGGGCAATGGCCGTCCGCAAGGACCGTTCGAGGTCTTTCTGTTGGGCGAGCAAGGCGTCGAGCTTCTTCTCCAGATCGCCGACGGGGGAGCCGATCTTGGCGGCGACCTTGTGGATGAGTTCGAGGTCGTGCTTGGCCGCGGCATAGGCGCTGAGGCCGGCGACGGCTTCGATGCGGCGGACGCCGGCGGACACGGCGGCCTCGCTGACGATGCGGAACAACCCGATCTCACCGGTGGCCCGGGTGTGGGTGCCGCCGCAGAGCTCCATCGAGTAACCGTCGAGGGCGTGCGACTTGCCTCCGATCTGCACGACGCGGACGACGTCGCCGTATTTGTCGCCGAAGAACTGCATCACGTCCTTGCGGTTCTTCACGTCGGCGTGCGGCACCTCGGTCCAGCTCACGCCGGCGTTTTCGAGGATGCGTTCGTTGACGAGCTTCTCGATGTCGGCGACCTGCGCGGGGGTGAGCGGCGCGCTGTTGAAGTCGAAGGTCAACTTCTCGGGCGTGACGCTGGAACCTTTCTGCGAAGCCTCCTTGCTGGCCACTTCGTGCAACGCCCAATGGAGCAGGTGCGTGACGGTGTGGTGGCGCTGGATGGCGGCGCGGCGAGCCGAGTCGAACTGGACGGTGACGTGCGAGCCGATCTCGGGCGCGTCGTCGCCCTCGATGAAATGGAGAATGGTGTTCCCGGACTTCTGCGTGTTGACGATCCGTAGCCGCCGAGGTGACGAGGCGGAGGCGTCCGGAGCTTCGGTCCGCCTCCTTACGTCGGCGGCTACGAGCAATTCGCCGGTGTCGCCGACCTGGCCGCCCATCTCGGCGTAGCAGACGGAGTTGTTGAGGACGACGACGGTCTTGTCCTTGAGCTGGACGACTTCCTGGACGTCGGCGCCGGTGTGGTTGTGGTCGTAGCCGAGGAAGTGGGTGGGCGTCTTGGTCTCGATTTGGGAAAGCTCGATGACGGTCTTCTTCTGAGCGGCGCGAGCGCGGTTGCGCTGCTCTTCCATCAGCTTTTCGAAGCCCTCTTTGTCCACCGTCAGGCCGCGCTCGCGGGCCATCAGTTCGGTGAGATCGAGGGGGAAGCCGTAGGTGTCGTAGAGTTCGAAAGCTTGGCTTGCGCGGATCCGAGGCGTGGCTTGCTTCGATTGAGACAAGGTTTTTACCAGTTCAGTAAGCTTCGAAGACACCATCCTAAACTCGGAGGAATTGTATTCCTTGAATCGATTTGATGACCATCGATTGAATACATCCCCAAGGAGTTGCGCGAGCGCCCGAAGAGCTTGTTCATTCGAGGTTAGGTCTCGGGTTTCAATGCTCGGCTTAGGCGTGGCATTCAAAGCGTCAATGATCAGCATGCCAGTCTTGTGCAATCTGGGGCCAAACCAAGAGTGAAGAAACGGAGTGTTGGGAGTCTCTCTGAGCTTGCTTTGAACTTCGTTTTCAAGAGCCCCAAGTTCATGGAGAGCTTGGATTGCCGAATTTTCTGCCGCGTTCTGGATCACCGGCAAGTTCAACGCAGCCGCCGCATGTTCTGAGAATATCTTGATTCCCGTGTCCAACGTCTTGTTGAACGCCTCTTCCTCCAACTTGAGGACATCCTTCACGTGCTGCTGCTTCGTGCGGATCTCCGGGAAGACGTCGCCCATGGTGCGGGCGAGCACGTCCACCAGCTTGTAGAAGAAGGGTTCGTGGAAACCGAGGGTTCGGCCGTAGCGGACGGCGCGGCGCAGGATGCGGCGGAGGACGTAGTTTCGGTCGTTGTTGCCGGGCTGGATGCCGTCGGCTATGGCGAAGCTGAGGGTGCGGATGTGGTCGGCGATGACGCGGAAGGCGACGTCTTCCTTCTCCTGCGCGGTGTCGCCGGTGCTGCCGGCCTTCGGAAGGGTGGAGCCGTATTTCTTGCCGCTGAGCTTCTCGATCTCGTCGAAGATGGGGCGGAAGATGTCGGTCTCGTAGTTGGAGATCTTGGCGTTCTCGAAATCGGTCAGACCCTTCGTGCCTTGGATGATGCTGGTGACGCGCTCGAAGCCCATGCCGGTGTCCACGTGCTGCGCGGGCAGCGGGGTGAAGGTGCCGTCGGGGTTGGCGTTGTATTGGATGAAGACGTTGTTCCAGATCTCGATGCAGCGGGCGTCGGAGCCGTTGACGAGCGTCGCGCCCACCTTCTGTTCCTCCACGCTGGTCTCGCGGGGGCCGGGGCGGAGATCGACGTGGATCTCGGTGCAGGGACCGCAGGGGCCGGTCTCGCCCATCATCCAGAAGTTGTCCTTCTTGCCGCCGTTGACGATGTGGATGTCGGGATCGAGGCCGACGGAGCGGAACTTCGCGGCCCAGAGTTCCCAGGCTTCCTGGTCGCGGTCGGCGGGGTCGTTCTTGGCCTTGTTGGGCTGGTAGATGGTTGCGTAGACGCGTTGGGCGGGGAATTTCCAGACTTCGATGACGAGTTCCCAGGCCCAGTCGATGGCCTCCTTCTTGAAGTAGTCGCCGAAGGACCAGTTCCCGAGCATCTCGAAGAACGTGTGGTGGTAGGTGTCGAGCCCGACGTCGTCGAGGTCGTTGTGTTTGCCGCCGGCGCGGATGCACTTCTGGGTGTCGGCGGCACGGGTGTCGAGCGAGGGGATCGCGCCGGCCCACTTGGAGACGTCGGCCTTGCGTTCGCCCAGGAAGATGGGGACGAACTGGTTCATGCCGGCGTTGGTGAACAGCAGGTTGGGGCTGTCCGGCATGAGGGACGATGAGGGGACGAGGGTGTGTTGCTTCGACTTGAAGAAGTCGAGGAACGACTGGCGGATCTGGCTGCTGGTCATCATGGGACTGGAAATTCGTTTTGGGCCGCAAGGAGGCGCCAAGGGCGCAAAAAATTGCGGGGCGGGGACGCTAGTCAGCGAGGCATGGGCAGGCGAGTTGGAAGTTGCGGGGACTGGACGGGCGATGGTGATGGGGTGCGCTGCTCCTTCTCTTTCTCCTCCTCTTCATCATCTTCTCCTTCGTTCTCATCTTCCGGCTGAAACACGAGGACGAAGACGAAGAGGAGGAGGAAGACGAAGAGCGATATTAAACAAACCATAGACACAAATTTGACATTGGACTTTGGCCAACAACCTTCCGGGCACGAAGGCGCGGACTATCCGATGCCTCGAAGCAACCGCAACTTGAACACAATCAGAGACATGAAGACACTTCGCACCCTCGCAGTCGCCGCTTTGACGGCTTTTTCCATGACCACCGCCGCCGTGAAGGCGACGGCCGCCGACGCCAAGGACATCGTGGCCGTGGCGTCCGAGAACGGCAGCTTCAAGACCCTCGTCGCCGCCGTGAAGGCCGCCGGGTTGGTCGAGACGCTCCAGGGCAAGGGACCGTTCACGGTCTTCGCCCCGACGGACGCCGCCTTCGCCAAGCTGCCCGCCGGCACGGTCGAATCGCTCTTGAAGCCGGAGAACAAGGAGAAGCTCGCGGGCATCCTCACCTACCACGTCGTCCCCGGCAAAGTGATGGCCGCCGACGTGAAGAGCGGCATGGTCAAGACCGTGAACGGCAAGGAACTCACCGTGAAGGCCTGGAGCGGCAAGGTCTCCGTGGACGGCGCAAACGTGACCACGTCGGACGTGGCGGCGAGCAACGGCGTGATCCACGTGATCGACACCGTGGTGCTGCCGAAGTGAGTGGAGCCCGGGTCAAGAGCCGGAAGGTGCGTCGCGCCTTCCGGCTTTTTGTTTGAAGAAGCGGCGGCGCGGAACATTTCGCTCGCTGGCTCGACTTTCCCGCGATCCGGCGGCAGTTGTTCGGGACTCAAGCCCTTGACCGCCGAGACCACATCGCGAACCGCCGTCCGCTCCGCATGGAAACCCAACCGCCGGGCCGCCGCCGGGCTTGGGCTGGTCGTGGCGATGCTAGCGGCGTTGGCCGTGGGCTGCGGACCGGGACCGGAGGCGCGGGACGGCGCATGGGACGGCGTGGTTTTCCGGGATCTGGACGGCGGAACGGTCGATCCATTCGCGACGAACCGGGCGGTGGTGCTCGTCTTCCTGCGGACGGATTGCCCGGTCTCGAACGGCTATGCGCCGGAGCTGCGGCGGTTGCGGGATGCCTTTGCCGCGCGGGACGTGGGTTTCTGGATGGTCTATCCCCGCACCGACGAGCCGTCGGAAGCGATCCGCCGCCAGCTCGCCGAGCATCGGCTGGAAGGTCCGGCGCTGCGGGACAGAGACGCTTCCCTGGCCAAGGCCGCGCGGGTGCGGGTCACGCCCGAGGTCGCGGTGCTCGATGCCGCACGGCGCCTCGTCTATCACGGCCGGATCGACGACCGGTTCGCCTCCTTCGGCGTCGAACGCGCCTCGCCCACGCGCCGGGAACTGGCCGAAGTCCTGGAGGCATTGACCGCTGGAAACCCCGTCACCACCCCGTCGGTCCCGGGCGTGGGTTGCGCCATTCCGTTGTCTCCATGAAGAAGAAAGCGAAGCCAGGATCATCCGCACCCCAGCCGGTCGCAACCGGACCGCAACCGCGCGCCGCCGCTTCGCCGAGGCTTCGCTGGGCCGCCGTTCTCGGAGGCGCGGCCCTGGTGGCCGTCGGAGCCTCCGTCTGGTGGCCCCGGTCGCAGACACCCGCGGCCGAGACCTACACGCCGCTCCCCGTGGGCGAGCTGACCTTCAACCGCCACATCGCGCCGATCATCCACCGGCACTGTGCCGACTGCCACCGGCCGGGGCAGGCCGCGCCGTTCCCGCTGTTGACCCATGCCGACGTGAAGCGGCGCGCGGCCGACATCGCGACGGTCACGGCCGACCGCTACATGCCGCCGTGGCTGCCGGAGCCGGGCCACGGGAAGTTCTCGGGCGAACGCCGCCTGAGCACCGACGAGCTCGGGCGGCTCCAGCAGTGGATCGCCGAGGGCGCGGCGGAAGGTTCCCCGGCCGAAACGCCGTCCGTGCCGACGTGGTCGAGCGACTGGCCCCTGGGCGAACCGGACCTCGTGCTCACGCTGCCCGAGACCTACGAGCTGCCCGCCGAAGGCCGCGACGTGTATCGGAACTTCGTCGTGCCCACCGGGCTGGAAACGCCGCGCTTCATCAAGGGCGTGGCCTTCCGCCCCGGCAATTCCCGCGTGGTCCACCACGCCTTCGTGAAGGTGGACGCCACCGGGGCCGCGCGGCGGCTGGACGCGCAGGACGCCGCGCCGGGTTTCGGCGGGATGAACTCGCAGGCGCAGATGCCCGACGGGCAGTTCCTCGGCTGGCAGCCCGGCCGCATCGACGCCTTCGGCCCGCCCGGGCTGCCGTGGCGGCTGAACCCCGGGGAGGACCTGGTGCTGGAGATGCACCTGAACCCGAGCGGCAAACCCGAGCCCGTGCGCCCCGGCGTGGGCCTCTACTTCACCGACGCGGCCCCGACCAACACCTGCTTCAAGATGGCGCTGGCCTCGCTCTCGCTGGACATCCCGGCCGGGGCGCGCGAGCACGTGGTCGAGGACTCCTTCACGCTCCCGGCCGACGTGGAGGTGCTGGCCGTGCTGCCGCACGCGCACTATCTGGCGAAGGAGATGCGCGGCTGGGCCACGCGGCCCGACGGCACGCGAGAGCCGCTGCTGTGGATCAAGCAGTGGGACTTCAACTGGCAGGGCGACTACCGCTACGCGGAACCGGTCTTCCTGCCGAAGGGCTCCGTGCTCTCCATGCGCTTCACCTACGACAACTCCACCAACAACCTCCGCAACCCGAACCAGCCGCCGAAGCGCGTCTTCTACGGCGCGCAGTCCAGCGACGAGATGGCCGAGCTGTGGTTCCAGCTCCTGCCGCGCAACCGGGCCGACCTTCCGCGCCTGGCCGAGGCCTACGCGGCCAAGAACTCGCGGATGCTCGAGGAATCCAACCGCCTCGCCGCCGAACGCGACCCCGCCAACGCGCAGGCCCAGGTGAACCTCGCCTTCATCCTCATGGGCCAACGGCGCATCGACGAGGCGGAGCAGCGGCTCCGCGCCGCGATCCGGGCCGACGCCGCGTTCGCCCGCGCGCACTACGGATTGGGGCTTGTGCTGCGCCAGAAGAACCATCTGGCCGAATCCCGCGCCGCCTTCGAGACCGCGCTCGCGCTCGATCCGAACGACGCGAAGATCCACGGCAACCTCGGCTTCATCTTCCTGGACCAGGGCGATCTCGCCTCGGCGGAAAGCCACTTCCAGGCCGCACTCCGCCTCAACCCGTCCGACGCCCTCGCCCGCAACGCGCTGGAGGAGATCCGCCGCGCGCGCAGCCAGTCGCCACGGCGATAGGAGCCTCACTTGGCGTTCGCCGCCCGCCACTGGTCCAGCTTCTTGAAGCGGTCCATGGCGGGGCCGATCTCCAGCATCCGCGCCGCGCCGTCGCCGCCGCTCGTGGCCTGGGAGCCCCAGGAATACCAGCAGTTGATGGCGCGGTCGCGCAGCCATTCATAGACCGCTCCGTCCTGCTCGAAGACGTGCAGCTCGGCCGCTCCGCCGAGCACGCCCGCCGTGATGCTGGGGTCCTGCTGGACGGCGCGGAGCTGTTCCTCGGCCTCGGCGAAGCGCTGGCGACCGGCGAGCGCCCAGACCCGTTGCAGCGCCTCCTGGGCGCGGGCGGCGTCCGCGATGAGCCCGGGCGAAACTTCCGGCAGTTCGGGCGGGGCCGTCGGCACCAGTCCGAGATCGGGCACGAACTTCCTCCGGTCCTTCCGCTCCGGCAGCTCCAGGTCGCCCGCCTCGAAGAACTCCTTCATGTGGCCGTTGCGCGGGCCGGTCTTGGCCATCAGTTCGAACAGCATCGTCTCCATCTTCCCGTCCCGTTGCCATTCGACGCAGATCTCCTGCTTGGGCCAATCGAGCGCGATCTTCCGGATCACGCCGGTCTCGCCCGCGCGGTGCCGGTGGCCGCGCGCGTCGGCGAAGTCCTGGCGGACGGTCACTCGGAGGTCGGCGCAGAGGTGGTCGATGGTGCAGCCCATAAAGGTGGTCGGTCAGTTCGAGGCGGCGGGGGTTGCGCGGCGCTGCGCGATGGCCTGGCGCAGGCGGTCCCAGCCGGGGGGATGTTCGCCATGCACGCTCTGGCTCCAGTCCTTGAGATAGTAGTCGATGGAGACGCCGCTGGTGCTGGCGAGGTCGAGGCGTGCGCCGCGTTCCACGAGCAGCAGCGCCGTGTCCCAATGCTGCGTGCCGATGAAGCGCACCACGGGCGGCTGGCCGTATTCGTCGAGCCCGTCGATGTCCGCGCCGTGGTCCAGCAGGAGGCGGACGAGGTCCGGCTGATCCTCGGCCAGGTGCAGCGGCGGATTGGGCGAGGCGGGAGACGTCGCGTCGGGATCGGCGCCGTGCTTCAGCAGCAAGGCCACCGCGTCGAAGGCCGCCGGGTTCCGGTAACGGCGCAGGATCAGCCAGTGGAGGAGCGACTGGCCTTCGGGCAAACGGGTCTGGCGGGGATCGGCTCCGGCTTCCAACAAGACACGCAACGGCTCCACTCCGCCCTCGCGTTCGACGACCGCGAAACAAGCCAGCGCGACGAGATCCAATCCAGCCCGGTCCACAACGGCGGGAGGTTTCTGCCCGGCGAGCAAAGTCCGCAGCGTCGCGGCGTCATTGGCCAGCACCGCGCGGCCCAAGGCATCGGCCCGGGGATCGGCGAAGGAACCGATGCGGGCGGACTCCCGTTGCTCCCGCCATTTCCCGAACCAAGCCACCAGCGGCCGGGCCGCCACGAGGACGACCGGATAGGCGAAGACCAAGGCCACCACGATAAGGCCCAGCCACGACCGCCGGCGCGCCACCCAGTAGAGGACGCCGCTGCCGATCAGCAGACCGACGAACAGCACCGCCACGATCAGCACGCCGAAGTTGTGGCCGACCTCCGGGCTGCGGTGCTTCTCCGTCAGCACCAGCGCCGACGCCACGAGCACGGCCACCGCCAGCAGGGTCCAGAGCACCCAGCAGAGGGGAACGACGAGCGTGGTGTCCATGGAGGCGGGGCGGTTCATTCCGTCAACCAGCGCAGCGACGCCGGGGCGTTCCAGGTCACGGGCTGCCAGGTCCAGCCCCGACCGGTCACGGCCTCGATCACCGGGGCCTTCAGCTCCTGGAGATTGAAGGTGTAGGCCTTGCTCAGCTCCCCCGTGGGGCGGCCGTTCTCGTCGAGCTGCGCTCCAAACACGCGCTTGTGCTCCACCTGGAAGAACTGGATGCCCGAGGCCGCGTGCCACTTCAGGTTCAGCCCGCCCGCCCCGGCCGAGGCGTCGAAGGCGCTCATGTATTCCGTGACGCGGACCTTGCGGGCCGCCTCGTCGAAGGTGAGCACCAGCTTGTGCGTGCGCTTCATCCGGTGGACGCGCATGAGGTCGAACCACCGGGCGTCGGCGTAGCGCCAGTTGATCTCCAGCGCCCGGCCGTCGTCGCTGGCCGTGACCGTCACGGGAATGTCCTTCTGGTGGTTCAGCGCCAGCAGGCTCTCGCGCAGCGTGACGATGTCGGCCGGGCGCGCGCCGGTGCGGGCCTCGGTGCGGGCGGA
Organism: uncultured Verrucomicrobiales bacterium; assembly: GCA_946480965.1. Next base: position 8,995 of record CAMLMI010000087.1, read on the forward strand.
CCAGGCGGAGGCCTTGAAGAACCAGAGCACGGCCAGCACGAGGTTGATGCCGAGGAAGGCCGCCATCAGGGCCGGGCGCGACCGCAGCCAATCGGCCGCCGGCTCCGGCAGCCGTTTCTTGCCCGACGCCGCACTGGAAAGCGCGACCGTCGGAGTGCCGCCGAACTCGCCCAGCGCGCGGGCGCAGTTGGCCACGACGCTCTCGCGCGTCGCGCCGGTCCAGGCGTAGAGCTCGTTGCCTGCGGCGACCACGTGGTTCCACTCGCCCTGTCCGCCGTAGCGCCGCGCGGTCCAGCCGACGGCGTCGCTGCCCGTCACCTGGGCGAACTGGAAGAATCCGCCGTAGCGGTTGAGCGCGGCGGCGGCGGCCTCGGCGGAGGGGAAACGCGCGGCCAGGGCCGACTCGCCGCTGGCGTTGAAGGAGAGCTTCGCCTCGGAGGCCTCGCCCAGGATCGCGTCGAGCCCGCGCTTGGCGTCGGTGATCAGATCGGGATCGGCCTTGGGACCGAAGACGACATCCCAGGGAATGGGCTTCAACCCGGAAGCGGCCTTGGCCGGAGCGGGCGCGGCGGAGGGAGCGGCCGGGGCCGAGTCGGCGCCCTTGGTGAAGACGACGCGCTTCGAGAGATAGGCGTTGAGCAGGTGCACCGCCGCCTGGGGACCGCCGACGATGGCGAGGAAGCCGAAGAAGAAGATCAGCGGCTTCAGCGACGCTCCGGCCTTGTGCATCGCCGTCCCCAGCACCACGGCGAGGAAGAGCGAGACCAGGAGGAAGAAGCCGATGCCGGCCACGGCCGGATAGTCGCGGAAGAACTGGAGGGAACGGTCCATGTCGGGTTGCGAAAAAGGTTCAGCGGCGGATGGACGACCAGAGCCCCAACACCACGCCGCCGGTGAGGGACACCACGAAGAAGAGCGCGATGCCGATCGGCACCGAGGCCAGGAGCGTCAGGAAAGATCCGATGACCGGACGGGCCCGGAACCAGTCGGCGAAGGCCGGATGCCGGTCCGCCTGGATCAGGGCGGCGGCGACGGCCGAGCCGACCGAGACCACGGCCCCGGTGAGGACGAAGACGAGGATGAACGCCGCATCCTGCCCCTTGGCCCCGGTGCCGAAGGCCGAAATGCAGCGGGCCGCGATGAATCCGGCGCCGACGAACGACGCAGCCACGGCCCGGCCAAGCCACCACCAGTCGCGCGAGCCGGGCGCGAAGAACGTCAGGAACGCCAGCGCTGCGGCCAGCGGCGGCAGCGCCATCGCCATCTGCTCGGCGAGCCGGAGATCGCGGCCCTCGCCCGACGGATGCTTCGCCAGCACCGCGTAGGTTGCGGCCGTGGCGAGAAGCATGACGGATTCGGGTCCGACGAGATGGGAGAGAAGGCGCGACATGCGATCAGGGAAGAAAGCCCACGCGACGCGGCACGTGGGGTTGGCCGGTCAGTTCGGCGAGCACGATGCCGAGGTATTCGACGAGGTCGGGATTGTGGCGCGCGACGCGGCGGCGCAGCTCGCGCAGCGCCTCGATCATCTCCGGGTCGGCGAGCTTGAGGTCGGCGATCAGGACCAGGAGCGATTCCTGCCGGATGGAATCCACCGCCGCGACGGGTTCGCCTGGATGCGCCGCACGTCCGCCGAGCAGCTCGACCAGGAGCGGAACGAGCCCGGGATCGACCGGTCTCCGCGCCCGGGCCAGGGCGATGCCCGCGCTTTGCCAGATGCGGTCCTCGCTGCGCAACGCCTCGCCCACCAGCTTGGCGGCGTCGGGCCGTTGCAGCAGCAGATCCACGGCGACCGGGCTGGCGGCGCTGCCGAGCTGCGCGAGGCGCATGAGCTGGTTCACGTCCGAATCCGGCCTCAGCCGCAGCGCCTGCCAGACGGTGGCGAAGCCCTGGAGCATCTGCGGAATGCCCGGCGGGGGCGGGGCGGACGGCGTGCGGCATTCGCGCAGCATCCGTCCGGGGGAACGCGGATCGGCGGCAAGCTCCGCCTCCAGCTTCTCCAGTTCGGCCGCCGTCCCGCACCGCGTGTCGGCCGGGAGAAAGACGACGTCGCGGGGGACGAGCGTGGCGGCCATGGGCCAACGGCCGTTGTGCCAGGTGAACTTCGCCCGGGGCCATTGGGCCATCCAGGCGATGGCCTCTTCCGGCACGGAAACCTTGAAATAGGCCTGCCAGGCGTCGCCGGTGTAGCGGCCCTCGTCGCCCCGGCATTCGGTCACGGTCACGGTGCCGCAGCCGAGACAGGCGCGGATGCCGAGCCCGGTCAGCCACGGGTCGAGCAGCACCGGACGGTGCAGCGCGGCATCGCAGTCGCACTCCACGGCGCGGTCGCCGAGGCAGAGATCCTGGGTGGCGGTCATGGCGGATTCAAAGGGTTGGGTCGGGAATCCCGGACGCGCCCACGGGCGCGGCCGCGCGCCAGACGGTGAGCCAGTAGTAGAGGAACCAGAGCCCGACGCCGCCCAGGCCGAGCGTGGACATCACCGGGGCCTTGCCGACGAGCAGGAGCAGGCCGATGGCCGTGACGCCCAGCACCCCGGCGGCGGTGTGCATCAGCGTCCGCGCCCCGGGCCAGATCGCCGTGGCCAACACGAGCGCGGCGAGCGCTCCCACACCAACCATCGCCAGCATCGGCCCGGCGGGTTCGCCCACGATCGCGCTGCGCGAAGCGTTGCGGAAACCCAGCATCAGGAGCAGGAAGCCCCAGAAGCCGACGGCGAGCAGCACCGCACTGGTGCCGAGGAAGATGCGAAGAGCGTTCATGGGATGGACAAGGCGGTCGGGGTTCTCAGAACTCCACCCGGGCGCGGGTGGTCACTTTCAGCACGGCTTCCTGCTGGAAGCGTTCGCGGTAGGCGGTCCGGATGCGGTCGATCTCCGCCGCTGTCGCCCGGTCGGGCGCGTGGAGCAGCATCAGCACGCGGCTGGGCTCGCGGACGATGGCACCGTCGGCTCCGCGCCATTGTCCTTCGGCGGAAAGCACGCTGAGACCGGCGGGGAAACGGGGCGTGATCGTTTCATCCACGAAGGCCCGCCACTCGGCTTCGGAGACCCGGCCGCCGGTCGGCTTGGCCATCCCGAAGTAGATCTCGCTCCGGACCCAGCTCCGGCCCGCCGGCGATTGGCAGCCGACCAGGGCCAGGGACAGCACGGCGAGGAGGAGGCATCGTTTCATGTCCGAACGGGGTTCAATGCCGGGCACGGCGGCGCAGCAGCCAGATCGCCGCCGCACCGCATCCGATGAGGCCGGTTGACGCGGGTTCGGGCACCGGCGTCAGGGTCGTGATCTCGCCGAAAAGGGTGTAGGTGTCGGCCCCGTTGCTGGCCCCGAAGTAGAAATACGGGTCGCTGAAATCCCCGAGCGACAGCGGCGACTGCGGGATGGCATCCGAGGCCAACGCGGTGGCCGTCGGATCGTAGAGCACGAGCGAGGCGTGCCAGTCCACAATGGAGCCCGGCGGCCGCGCACCATTGAAGAGGTTGTAGCGCGCCTGGTATTCCACCTGATGCGACGCGCCGTATCCTACATAGACTTCGTTCGGCAAGACCGGCGAAGGGTCAACGGTGATGGTGTGCGGACCGAGGTTGATGGTCAGCGTGAAGTCGTTCGCGGCCGGGCCTTGGAACCTGTAGTAGGCATTGGCCGGGTCCCCCGGGGCCGAGTCCGCCACCGCCGACGTGTCATAGGCGACCGATCCGGTGAAGGGCATTCCCACCAGCAGGTCCGTCGGCAACAGGCCGCCCGAATCGGACACCGTGGTCAGCGTGCCCTCGAAGGTGAACGAAACGGTGGCGGCGGGCGAGCCGATCGCCCCCAGCAGCGCGAACGCCGCGATCCACGAGGGAACTTTTTCAGGGACGGACACCTTCAAGGAACTTTGTTTCATGGGGAATGTTTTGCTGGCCGCGGATCGGAGGGCGGAGGAGCCGGGCTCAGGCGGGCCAGGGGAACTTCACGGACTTGGGCGCGTCGGCCGTGCCGTCGAACTTGCGGAGCTGGACGAAGATCTCGATCTCCGAGGGCTGGCCATTGGCCACGTGGACGCGGAACTGGATGCAGCGGGGATCGGAGGCGCTGGGGTCGAAGCTGTAGCCCCATTGGAACCAGGGCTTGCCCTGCGCGCCGGTCGAACGGGCGTTGCTCTTCATCATGGCGGGCTCGAAGACCGCGCCGGCCGTCTGGGACGACTTGATGCGCACGCGCCATTCGCCGGAGCTGTCCGTCTCCTTGTAGGCGACGAAGGCGTAGTCGCAGTTCAGGACGGCGTCGTAGGCGTCCACGTAGGCGAGGGATTCATAGGAGGCGCCGCCGGGGATGGAGGCCGGGGCTTCGACGAGTTGGGCGGTGGCGTTCATGGTGTTTGTAGCGGGTTGATGTTCGTATCGACGGGCACAGCGTGGCGAAACGCGGCGGGGAGAGGTATCGGACCTCGGTCGGAGAAGTCGGCGAAGAAGCGGAGGCGGAATCCGACTTTGGTCGGAAGATCGGGGCGGCCCGTGCGGCTCCGCCCGAAGGATCGGTGCAGAACGCGCCCCGGCCTCTTCGTGAAGGCCGTCAAACGCGGAGCCGCCGCGTCCTAGGACGCGGCTGTTGCCAAGCACGCTCGTGCCCGGAACGACGCAGCCGGACGAATGCCGGGCTTTCGATCGGTCGGGAGCACGGCGGGCCGCAGCCCGCCGTTCACTCCACCGTCACGCTCTTGGCCAGGTTGCGGGGCTTGTCCACGTCGCAGCCGCGGGCCACGGCGATGTGGTAGGCGAGGAGCTGGAGGGGGACGACGCCCAGCAGCGGGAAGACGAGATCCATCGTCCGGGGCACGTGGACGACGTCCTCGGCCAACCGTCCGATGGCGGTATCGCCTTCGGTGGCGATGGCGATGACGGGGGCTTGGCGGGCGCGGACAACCTCGATGTTGCCGGTCATCTTGTCGTAGATCGCGTCCTGCGGCACGAGGACCACGGCGGGCGACTGGGCGTCGATCAGCGCGATGGGACCGTGCTTCATCTCGGCGGCCGGGTAGCCCTCGGCGTGGATGTAGGAGATCTCCTTCAGCTTGAGCGCGCCTTCCAGCGCCACGGGGAAGTTGATCAAGCGGCCGAGGAAGTAGAAATCCTCGGCGGCCGCGTGCTTCAAGGCGATGGCCCGGACGGCGTCGTTCTGCGCGAGGATGGATTCGATCTGACCCGGCACGGCGTCGAGGGCGCGCAGGAGCTTCAGTCCTTCGGTGGAGGACAACATCCGGAGACGTCCCAGATAGATGGCCAGGAGGGACAGCACGGCGACCTGCGAGGTGAAGGCCTTGGTGGAAGCGACGCCGATCTCGGGCCCGGCGTGGAGGTAGATGCCGCCATCGGCTTCGCGGGCAATGGTGCTGCCGACGACGTTGCAGAGTGCGAGCACCTTGTGGCCGCGCCGTTTCGCCTCCCGCAACGCGGCGAGCGTGTCGGCGGTTTCACCGGACTGGGTGATGACGAGGACGAGCGTGTTCTTGTCGAGCGGAGCGTTCCGGTAGCGGAACTCGCTGGCGTATTCCACCTCCACCGGGATGTGCGCGAGCTGCTCGATGAGATGCTCGCCGACGAGGCCCGCGTGCCAACTGGTGCCGCAGGCCGCGATGACGATGCGGTCCACGGCGCGGAGTTCGGCCGGGGTCATGTTCAAGCCGCCGAACTTCGCCGTGGCTTCCTCGTAGTCGATCCGCCCCCGCAGCGCGGCGGCGACGGTGGCGGGCTGCTCGAAGATCTCCTTGAGCATGTAGTGCGCGAACTCGCCGCGCTCGGCCG
>CAMLMI010000088.1 GCA_946480965.1 uncultured Verrucomicrobiales bacterium
CGCATCGGGTCGGTTCGGAGCTTCTCCGGGGCATCCGGGCGGAGCGATGCTCCGCCTCCATTTTTGACTGCATCGTTCCAGCTCAATCTCCATCTCAATCCCCTTCCCCAATCCGAGAAGGAGAACGAGGTCGAGAACGAGAAGGATTGGCACCCGCAACTTCCCCGCTCCTCCAGCGTTGAACCCGCATGGCGCCGTTCACTCATCTCCTGGCCTCGTGGCTCGTCGCTACTTCCGTGACCGACGACCGGCGCGACGTCCGCCGCATCACCTTGGCCGGTGTGCTGCCGGATCTCGACGGCCTCGGCCTCATCGTGGACTGGATCAATGCCGCCGCCTTCGACCGGCAAACCTTCCACTACGCAACCCAGCACCGCTTCTGGCTGCACGGGTTGGCTGGGGGAATCGCTCTCGCCATCGTGTTGTCCGCCTTCAGCCGACAGCGGGGGAAAGTCTTCCTCGCGAGTTTGGCCGTCTTCCACCTGCACCTGCTCTGTGACCTCGTCGGCTCGCGGGGACCGGAGAAACACGACCTCTGGGCCATCTACTACTCGGGGCCTTTCAACCACGACTGGGCCTGGCTCTGGCGCGGCCAATGGCGGCTCGACGGCTGGCAGAACACGGCGATCACCTTCGTGCTCTTCGGCGTCGCCCTCCGACACTCGCTGCAAACGGGACGATCGTTTGTCGGAGGCGTCAGCCTGCGGGCCGACGGTGTTTTTGTGGCGCTGCTGCGGCGATGGAGGGGGCGCCTGAGGAACGCCCCGGCGTAGCGGCACATCTCCGGCCTCCGGCCCATCCCCGCGCTTGGCTTCTGTCCGGGGCATTCGTTAGCGTCCGCCCGCCGCATGAAACCGCTGCATCTTCTCGTTCCCCTGGCCGTGGCCGGCGCCTCCTGGGGCGTCCGCGCCGCCGAGCCCTTACAGCTCCTGCCCGGGATGACGCTGAAGAGCCTGAATCCTTCGGGCACGCTGGAGTTCGACCTCAAGGGCCGGGGCGGCGAGATGACCGGTCCGTTCGAGCTGGCCTACAGCAACATCGTCGTGCGCGCGGACACGGTCACGGTGTCGCCGGCGGTGGACGAGATCCACGCGCGCGGCCGCGTCTCGGTGCTCCAGAACGGCACCGCCTGGTATGGCGACCACGTGGTCTATCGGCCCAAGACCGGCGAGATCCAGGCGGACAGCTTCAAGGCGGGCTACGACCCGGTCTACATCTACGGCGAGGGGCTGCGCTACGATCCGGCCACCGGGGCCTACACGGCGACCAATGCGGTGCTGACCTCCGACAACGTGGCCGATCCCGCCCACGAGGTCCGTGCCCGCGAGCTCCGCATCCAGCCCGGCGAATACGTGGAGCTGGACGGGGCGAAGACCGTGCTCGGTTCCGTGCCGGTCTTCTACCTGCCCTACTACCACCGCGCGCTGGACCAGCACCGGTTCGACATGAACTTCCTGCCCGGCTACCGCTCGCGGCACGGCGCGTTCCTCGAGTCCAAGTTCAACTACGCCGTCAACGAGCACCTCGACGCCGCCCTGCGCTTCGACCTCCGCAGCAAGCGCGGCGTGGCCCTGGGACCGGACCTCGAGCTGCACCTCGGCCGCTGGGGCGAAGCGGGGCTCCAATACTACTACGCCGATGACGACCGGCCGGGCCTCGATGCGCTGAACCGCCCGATCTCCGAGAACCGCGACCGGCTGAAGTTCACCTACGACGCCACGCTCGTGACCAACCTCACGGTCAAGAGCCAGATCCGCTACCAGGGCGACGACTACATCGTCCGCGACTTCTTCGAGAGCGAATACCGGGACAACGCCCAGCCCAACAGCTTCGTCGAGCTGAACCAGCAGTGGAGCAACTGGGCGCTCGACGCCTACGTGCAGCCGCAGGTCAACGACTTCCAGGAGACCGTCGAGCGCCTGCCCGACCTCCGCCTGACCGGCCTGCGCCAGCGCATCGGGGAGACCCCGTTCTACTACGACAGCGAGACCTCCTTCGCCCATCTCCGGCGCAGCCACGCGAACTTCTCGACCAACGACTTCTCCGCGTCGCGCGCCGACACGATGCACCAGCTTTCGTTGCCGTGGACGTTCTTCGGCTGGCTCAACGTCACGCCCCGCACCGGCGCGCGCTACACCTACTACACGGAGGCGGAAGGCCCCGGAGCGACGACCGATTCCGCGAGCCGCTGGATTTACCACACAGGCGCTGAGGTGAGCTTCAAGGCCTCGCGCGTCTGGGAAGGCGCGGAGAACCGCCTGCTCGATGTCCGCGGCCTGCGCCACATCTTCGAGCCGTCGCTGAACTACGCCTTCGTGCCCGATCCAAGCCGCTCGCCCGGCGAGCTCCCGCAGTTCGACCGCGAGATCCCAAATCTCCGCCTCCTGCCCATCGAGTATCCCGACTACAACGCCATCGACTCCATCGACGCCCGCAACGTCCTGCGCTTCGGCCTGAGGAACCGCCTCCAGACCAGGCGCTCGGACCGCATCGAGGATCTCGTCGCCTGGAACCTGCTGGCCGATTGGCGCATCGACCGGCATCCCGGCGAGCCCACGATCTCCGACGGCTACTCCGACCTCGATTTCCGCCCCCGCTCCTGGATCACGCTCAACTCCGGCCTGCGCTACAGCGTGGAGGACGAGCGGATGCGCGAGAGCCACCACCGCATCCTCCTCAACCCGAGCGACCGCTGGAGCCTCATGCTCGGCCAGCGCTACTTCAACGACGACGCCACCTTCGGGCCCGGCTCCGACCACAACACCTGGTTCAGCAGCTTCTTCTACAAGCTGAACGAAAACTGGGCCGTGCGCATCACGCACCATTACGAGGCCCGCGACGGCGTGCTGGAGGAGCAGAACTACACGCTCTACCGCGACTTCCGGAGCTGGACCTCCGCCCTCACCTTCCGCGTCCGCGAGAGCCGCGTGGAGGAGGATGACTACACCATCGCCTTCGTCTTCTCGATGAAGGCATTCCCAAGGTTCGGCCTCGGCGACGACAGCGACCGGCCCGAACGCCTGCTCCACAACTGACCGCGCCCCATGTCCGATCCCCTGGAGATGTCCGACGTCCACGCGCTCCGCGCCGTCAGCGGCTGGATCGATCTCGGCAACCTCGTCGAGGCCGAGCGCGAGCTGGGCCAGATCCCCGTCCAGCGCCGCCACCATCCCGACGTGCTGGAGACCGAATGGCTCCTCACCGCTGCCCGCCGGGACTGGAACCGCAGCCTGACCATCGCCGAGCTGCTCGTGGCCATCGCCCCCGGTCGGCCGGGCGCGTGGATTCACCGGGCTTTCGCCCTGCGCCGGGCCGACGGCGGCGGGCTGACCCGCGCCCGGGAGGTGCTGCTGGAGGCCTGCGACCGTTTCCCCGACGAAGCCGTCATCCCCTACAACCTGGCCTGCTACGCCGCCCAGCTCGGTGAACTGGACGACGCCCGCCGCTGGCTCGAGACCGCCCGCCAACGCGGCGGCTCCGCCTTGATCCAGGAAATGGCCCTGGCCGATTCCGACCTGCTCCCGCTCCGCGACGAGATCCGGAAGTGGAAGACCAAGACCAAGAACTGCTGAACGCCTCGGGCCCGCGTGGGAGAAAACCGGGTTGGTTTCGGCATTCTGGGACCGGTGTCCCGGAGCAACGCACCTTAGGAAGCCGCGTCATCGGGCGCCACAGCTCCGCTTGTCGCCCGGCGTCCTCTCCCGAAGCTCCGCCGGACTTGGTCTGGATTCTCGGCCGTGGCCGTGAGGTTCCTCTCCGCCGGTCGCGTTCCCGCTTGGCCCGAATTGCATCGTTCCTGTTAAGAGCTTCTTCCGTTCGTCCGATCCCAACCCGGAAGCAGTGGCGTCGCGGACCCGATTGGCCCGGCCCTCGTTTCCGATTCCGTCAAAGCCATGGGCTTGCGACCAAAGCCATCCAGTTTGATCACCGTTCCCTGCGCTCCGCTGGTGTTCGCCGGGGCCGTGGTGTCGGCGCTGTTTTCCCCCGCCAGGGCCGATGAACCGGTTCCTCCGGCGGTCGGCGTTCCCGGGCCGGAGGACCTGTCCCAGCTCAGCCTCGCGGAGCTGCTCGACATCCCCGTCACGGTCGTCTCCCGCACCTCCAGCCCCTTGAGCCAGACCGCAGGCGCGGTCCATGTCATCACGCAGGACGACATCCGGCGCTCCGGTTCCCAGAGCGTAGCCGAAGCGCTGCGCCTCGCCCCGGGCATGGAGGTCGCGCAGGTGAACTCCGTGAACTGGGCCGTCTCCTCCGCCGGCTTCAACGACACCTACGCCAACAAGCTGCTCGTCCTGCGCGACGGCCGCAGCCTCTACACGCCGCTCTTTTCCGGCACCTACTGGAACCAGCAGACCACCATCCTGCCCGACATCGAGAACATCGAGGTCGTGCTCGGCCCCGGTGCCAGCGTCTGGGGCGCGAACGCCGTCAACGGCGTGGTGAACGTCGTGTCCAAGAGCGCCTTCGACACCTTCGGCACGCTCGTCCAGACCGGCGGCGGCACCGAGCAGCTCGGCCGCGCCACCGTGCGCCACGGCGCGTTGCTGGGCGAGGATCTCGCCTTCCGCATCTATGCGCAGCAGCAGTTCCACGACGATTCGCGCACGCCCTCCGGAGACCGCGCGAACGACAGGTTCGAATCGACCCTCGGCGGCTTCCGCCTCGACTGGCGCGAGCCCGGCGAGGCCGAGTTCATGCTGAACGGCGAGATCCACCGTTCTGTCGGCGACGCCGCCGCCGTCACCCCGATTTACGCCCCGCCGTATGTGCAGACCGTCTTCGACGAGGACCGCAATCTCGGCGGCTTCCTCCTCGGCCGCTGGCGCAGGCATTTCTCCGAAGGCTCCGCCCTGACCGTGGACGCCTACTACGACGCCACCCGGATGGACCATCCGCAGTTCGAGGAAGACCGGGACATCGGCGAAATCGGCCTCCAATACGTGGCCGAACTCGGCGAGATCCACCGCCTGTCCGCCGGACTGAACTACCGCGTCGTCGCGGACGACTACCGCACCGTCGGCGCGGTGCTGATCGACCCGCCCTCCGATGTCCGGCACCTGCCCAGCGCCTTCGTGCAGGACGAGATCGAGCTTCTGCCCGAACGCCTGACCCTGACCCTCGGCACCAAGGTCGAGGGCGTCGAAGGCCACGGCGTCGAGGTCCAACCGGCCGCGCGGCTCGCCTGGACCCCGGTGAAGACCGTCACGGTCTGGAGCGCCGTCGCCCGCGCCGCCCGCACCCCGTCGCGCGCGGAACGGGACGCCACGGCCGTCTTCGAGGTCTATCCGCCGGGCACGCCCGGAATGCCCGATCCGAACTTCCCCACCGCCGTCGTCGCGATGGGCAGCGAGGACTTCGCGCCCGAGCACCTGCTCGCCCTGGAGACCGGCGCGCGTTGGCAGGCCCGGGACACGCTGAGCTTCGACGTGGCCGCCCACTGCCACATCTACGACGACCTCCGCACCATCAGCCCGGGCGCCCCCTATTTCGATCCGGTCAACAACGTCTTCGTCCTGCCGCAAAGCCCCGCGAACCTGATGCACGGCGTGAACTGGAGCGGTGAATTCGGCGTCCAGTGGAACCCCACCGCCCGCAGCCGCGTGCGCGCCAGCTACTCGTTCTTCTCGCCGGACCTGAAGCGCGACCAGGACTTCCCCGGCTCCACCGATGTCGCCTTCGCCGTGGACCGCAGCCCCCGCCACCAGGCCGCGCTCTGGGGCAGCATCGATCTGACCGCCTCCCTCGAATTCGACGCCCGCCTGCGCTACGTCGGCGAACTCGCCGCCTCCGGCGTCCCCGACTACTGGGAACTCGACGCCCGCCTCGCCTGGCAGCCCCGGCCGGATCTGGAACTGGCCCTCATCGGCAAGAGCCTCCTGCACGACCGGCACGCCGAGTTCGGCACCTCCCAATACGGCGGCGCCCCGGTGGCCCTCGTCGAACGCAGCGTCTTCGCCCAGCTCACATGGCGTTTCTGAGAACCATCCCCTTGCGCCCGTCGCCGCGCTGGCTGGTCGCCGCGGCCCTGCTGCTGCTCGTCTGGGCGCTGGGCCTCCGGCTCGACGCCGCCGACGCCGCCTCCGAGACCCAGCTCAAGGCCGCCCTCGTTTACCGCTTCGCCACCCTCGCCCAGTGGCCCGACACCGCCTTCGCCGACGCAGAGGCGCCCGTGGTCATCGCCGTCGTCGGCCGCCACGGGCTGGAAGCCGCCGTGCGCGGCATCGCCGCCGACAAGAAGATCGGCAAGCGCCCCGTCCTCGTCGTCGCCGACCCGGACTTCAAGTCGGCGGTCCACGTGCTCGTGGTCGCCGCCGAGGGCGGCAGGACGGACTTGAAGGCCCTCTTCGGCCGCCTGGCCGAACGCCCCGTGCTCACCATCGGCGATCCCTCCGGCTTCTGCGCCGAGGGCGGCATGATCGGCCTCCGGCGCGAGGACGCGCGTCTGACCTTCGACGTGAACATCCGCGCCCTCCGCCGTGTCGAGTCCGCCGGGCTGAAGCTCAATCCCCAGGTCCTCAAGCTGGGCCGCATCGTCGAGGGAGGCGACGCCCCGTGATCCTGCGCGCCCTCCGCCGCCTCACCATCCGGCAGAAGCTCCTCCTCCTCAGCGTCGCCTCCAGCACCGTCGCCGTGGGCCTCGCCAGCGTCATCTTCGTCGCGATCGAGGTGACGCAGATCCGCGCCGACATCCTCCGGCGCGACACCGCCGTGGCCGAGACCATCGGCCAGCTCCTCGCCCCCGCCGTCAGCCTCGATCTCCCCATCGCCTCCGCCGACATCGCTTCCATCGTCGATGGCCATGAGATCCTCGGCGTCTCCCTCTACGGCGGCGAAGGCGCGCGGCGCGCGGCCCATCCCGAACCGGGCGCATCCGGCTTCCAGCCGCCCGAACGCGCGCCCGAACCCGGCACCCTCACCACCGTCGATGGCCGCGTGGTCATCGCCCGGCGCATCGTCTGGAACGGCGAACCCGTCGGCACCATCTACCTGGAGGCCACCCTCGTCGGCCTGGAATCCCGCATCCGCTCCATCGTCCTCAGCACCGCTGCCATCGCGCTCATGGGCCTCGGCGTCGCCTCCATCCTCGCCCTCCGCTTCCAGCGCGTCATCAGCGGCCCGGTCGAGCACCTGCTGGGCGTCATGAACCGCGTGGCCCACGAGACCAACTTCGACCTCCGCGCCCGCAAGTTCAACGACGACGAACTCGGCCGCCTCGTCGCCGGCTTCAACACCATGCTCGGCGAGATCCAGCACCGCGACCAGGAGCTCAAGCGCTCGCGGGAGGAGCTGGAGCAGCGCGTCGCCGAGCGCACCGAGGAGCTCCGTGCCAAGATCGCCGAGCTGGAACACAAGAAGGCCGAGCTCAAGTCCGCGATGGAGGCCGCCGAGGACGCCAACCGCGCCAAGTCCGCCTTCCTCGCCAACATGTCCCACGAGATCCGCACCCCGATGAACGGCATCATCGGCATGACGAACCTCGTCCTCGACACCCCGCTCAACCCCACCCAGCGCGACTTCACCCAGACCATCGCCCAGAGCGCCGAGGCCCTGCTGACCATCATCAACGACATCCTCGACTTCTCGAAGATCGAGGCCGGCAAGCTCCATTTCGAGACCGTCGATTTAGACCTCCGCGAGACCGCCGAGGGCTGCCTCGACGTCGTCGCCCAGCGCGCCCACGGCAAGGGCGTCGAGCTCTCCTGCTTCCTCCCCCAGGACATCCCCACCCGCCTGCGCGGCGATCCCGGCCGCATCCGCCAGATCGCCCTCAACCTCCTGAGCAACGCCGTCAAGTTCACCCACCAGGGCGAGGTCTCGCTCCACGTCTCCCTCGTCGAGCAATCCGCCGAAAGCGTCCTCCTCCGCTTCGAGGTCCGCGACTCCGGCATCGGCATCGATGCCGCCACCGTGCGGAACCTCTTCCAGCCCTTCTCCCAGGCCGATTCCTCCACCACGCGGAAATACGGCGGCACCGGCCTCGGCCTCGCCATCTCCCGCCAGCTCGTCCACCTCATGGACGGCCAGATCGGCGTCCACAGCGAACCCGGCAAGGGCTCCACCTTCTGGTTTACCCTCCGCCTCGCCCACCAGCCCCACCCCGCGCCCGAGGCCACCGCGCGCTTCCTCCCGCCCGGTCTCCGCGTGCTCGTCGTGGACGACAACACCACCAACCGCCGCATCGCCGGGCACTACCTGCGCGGCTGGAAATGCGACCCCGCCTCCAGCCCCACCCCCGCCGAAGCGCTCGACCAGCTCCGCCGCGCCGATGCCGACGGGCACCCGTTCCAGATCGTGCTCCTCGACATGCAGATGCCCGAGATGGACGGCATCCAACTGGCCAAGACCGTCCGCGCCGACACCGGTCTCTCCGTCCAGCCGCGCCTCGTCATGCTCAGTTCCCTCGGCGACCAGCTCCAGCATTCCGCCGCCGGGGCCGACGTGGCCGTCTGGCTCCCCAAGCCCGTCAAACATTCCACCCTCTTCAACGCCCTCGTCGAAGCCCTCTCCACCCGGCCGCTCCCGCACAACCCGACCACTTCCGCTCCAGTTCCCGCGCCGGACATCGTCCCCTCCGCCCCTGCGGTGGAACCTTTGCCCGCAGCTTCGGCCCCGCCCGCCGCCCCGGCCGCTTCGCAAGCCTCGACGCTCAAGATCCTCGTCGCCGAGGACAACTTGGTGAACCAGAAGGTCGCCGCCCGCTTCTTCGCCAAGCTCGGCCACAAGGTCGATCTCGTCGCCAACGGCATCGAAGCCGTCCAGGCCCTGGAACGCGAGGCCTACGACCTCATCTTCATGGACTGTCAGATGCCCGAGCTCGACGGCTACGAAGCCACCCGGCGCATCCGCTCCGAGTCCGCCGAGCAGGCCCGCCGCATCCGCATCATCGCGATGACCGCCAACGCCATGCAGGGCGACCGCGAAAAGTGCCTCGAAGCCGGCATGGACGACTACATCGCCAAGCCCATCGACCTGAAATCCCTCCAAGCCGCCATCGAACGCAACGCCACTCCGGCGTAGCACCTGCGATCCGGTATCCGGCATCTGGGATCAGGGATCTGGGATCAGGGATCTGGGATCAGACATCTGGCCTCTGGCTTCCTCTCCCCGGATTCCCCACTCTCCCGCGCGTGCCAGCGCCCCAGCTCTCCATCGTCATCCCCGCCTTCAACGAGGAGAAGCTGCTGCCGTCCACCCTCGCCGCCATCCGGCAGGCCGCCACCGCCCTGACCGACGCCGACGTCGCCCACGAACTCATCGTCTGCGACAACAACTCCACCGACCGCACCGGCGACCTCGCGCGCCTGGGCGGAGCCCGCGTCGTCTTCGAGCCCGTCAACCAGATCGGCCGCGCCCGCAACAGCGGCGCCGCCTTCGCGTTGGGCTCCTGGATTCTCTTCATCGACGCCGACTCCGAACCCACCGCCGATCTCTTCCGCGATGTCGCCGCCGTCATGCAACGGCCCGACGTCCTGCTCGTCGGCTGCACCCTGCGATTGGACGACGCCCCTCCGCTCGCACGCGTCCTGACCCGTTGTTGGAACACCGCCAGCCGCACCCTGAAACTCGTCGCCGGCAGCTTCATCCTCGTGCGCAAGGACCTCTTCCGCGAAGTCGGCGGCTTCGCTCCCGGCATCTTCGCCGGCGAGGAACTCGACCTCGCCCGACGCCTCCAGAAGCTCGGCCGCAAACGCGGCTTGAAGACCGTCATCCTCGACCAACACCCGATGGTCACGTCGTCGCGCAAGCTCAAGCTCTACAAACGCGGCGAGCTCCTCCGCTTCTTCTTCCGCGCCGTCTTCCTGCCCAAGCGCACGATGACCAACCGCGAAGCCTGCTCCCCCTGGTATGACGGCCGCCGCTGAGTTCCCGTAGCGGCGAACGGAAGTTCGCCGCCAACTTCTCTCTCACTTCCCCACCGGCTCCAGCCGGATCTCCCCCAAATCCATCCCATCTGCTGGAACCGGATCGGGCACCGTAACCGGGAGATCGATGCGGAAAGCATCCCTAATTTGGAAATCCTTCTTGATCTGCTCCCGAATCTCCGCCGGCACTTCATCGGGGATTTTGAGGTCCTTGGGCATGGCGTCCGCACCGCCGTCGCGTTGGCCGAAGACCCGCAGCTTATAGTTCCCCGGCGGCACGTTCCGGATCAGAAGCCGTCCTTCGGAGAATCGTCCCAGGATCTGCCATGCGCCGGCGAAAGCCGCCTGATGCTTGGGATCGCGCATCCACAGGCCGCTAGGCGTGCCCCTCGGTGGGATGGCGTTCACCGCGTCAAGTCGTCCGGAAATCTTCAGTCCTTGGACTCGGCCACCCGGCACCACGATGTCCGCCGAAACCAGCGCGCCCGAATCACCGATCACCACCCGCAGCGTCTCTCCGGGCGGGATCTGCACCCGTTCGGGCACGCCCGATCCGCCACCGACGCGCTCCAAGAGATTCCAAGATCCCGAGGGCACCTGCGGGAGCACGAACCTGCCTTCTTCGTCCGTTGGTGCCGAATGCAGCCCTTCGGACAATGCCAAGCCCGATACAGACAAAATGGACAGCTTCGGGCTGCGAAGCACCACCGTCCTACCCGCCAACGGGCGTCCATCCTCCACGAGCACGCCTTCGATCCGTCCCCACGGCTGCAATGTCACGGTCGCTTGATCCGGCAAGCCCGCCGCATCGACTTCCACGAAACCGTCCGTTGAAGCGGCGGCGTAGCCGATGACCGAATCCGTCTTAATCACAGCGACACGTCCCTGCGCATCGGTCCTCTTAAACGGTAACCGGTTCTGACCTGGATCGAATCCATCCCGCCCGACCACAACCTTTTCGCCCGCAAGATCGATGGCGGCCACCTCCATGTTTGGCACCGGAACGCCGTCAGGTCGCACGAACGTCAGCACCCGTTTTCCAGCCGGAGCGAGCGCCACCGGAAGCACGACATCGCCCTCGTCGGCCTCAATGCGCCGAGAGATCAAGGGCGCGTATCCCGGGGCGCTGAACTGGATCATGTAGCCATCTTTTTCCCCGAAGGCGCCGAAGAGGTCGTCCAGCGTCCGTTCGTAGCGTCCGCCCACATGGGCCGTTGTGTAGGCTTCCTCGGCGGGGAACATGGGGACCGTCGGAAGTCCCTCCCGGATCAGCGCCCGACCAATCATCATCTCGAACTCCGGGATCAACCGCCCGGTCAACGCGTCGCGCACCTCACCCCGCACCCGCAGGCTGGGATGCAGGTGAACGGTGTGCTCACCCTGCTGGGGAGCGAACCCGATCCACTGTCCCTCCAAGTATCCGGGCGCGGAGATCGCCACCGGGAGAAGGAATGCGGGCGCATCGCTCCAGACGAACAATCCCGGCTCCGGCTGCGTGCGCTCCAATGAGTCGATCAGCCTCAGAATCCTTGGGCTGAACGGCTCCGTCGGCTGCTCGCCGATGCTCCGGTGCTTGATGAAGTCCCGGAACGTTTCCCGGCCCAGGGTCGCCTGAGCCTTTTCGATCGGTTTCCCGTCCTGTCCGAGAACGCGGATTCGCAGCGCCGGCATCGGCCCCAGCACCAGCGTCGCTTCGCTCTGGTCCGCTTTGACCGTTTGCAGCGCGGTCCCGACGCCTTCGACATGGGCTCCCACTGACAGCTCGCCTTCATGGCATCCGACCAGGGCAAAGCTGCCATCAGCGGCGGACTCGGCTTCGACGAGGTTGGCCCCGACGTAGAACCCGTTGATCGTCACCAACGCTCCAGCAACCGGCCGACCTTCCGCATCCTTAACAATCCCACGGATCGTGCGCCCAGCCTTCAGCTCCAGGCGATGCGTCCCGGCCAACAGGCTCGCCACCATCTCCGCATCCGAGCGCGTCTGGTCGGCTCGAACCACCGTCTGTTGCGTGGACAAGAATCCCCTTTGCGCCGCTTGGATCAGGAGCTTGCCGACGGAGCCCGACGCCACACGCGCCACGCTCCAGCGTCCGTCCGAGCCGGTCCGAACCTGGAGCCGACCAAACTCGTGGCTTTCCGGTCGGGTCAAATTGTTCGGGTCCGGCTCCGGTTTGACCGTCACCGTGGCCTCTGGAATCGGTCGTCCGGCCTCATCCACCACCACGCCACCGATGGTCGTCCCCTTCACCAGCTTCAGCGTGTAGTCCGGCGGGATGATCTCGCCGTTCTTGGGCGTCCATTTCAGGCGGGTGTCGGCCAGGCCGTCGATGCGGGTGGTGACTTCCAGGTCGGTGATGCCGGGCGGGTAGTGGACGCGGCTGTAGCCGTTGCTGTCCGAGCGGAAGATCCGGCCGATGAACTCCTCGCCCTTCCAGCCCCGGAACTCGATCTCGCCGCCGGGCACGGGCTGCAAGGTGGCGTCTTCGACGAGGTAGAGGTGCAACGCGAGCGACCCGGCGGGTTCATCCGACGTCGCAGCGGCCGTCGCCGAAACGCCCGCAGCGGAGGCGGCTTCGGCTCCAGCAACAGGAGCGGCGTTGGCCGTTGGTTCACCGGCAGCGGAACGGCCGCTCGTGTTCTCCCCGGAACCTTTCGGCCACAGCACCGTGGCGACGATGGCCGCAATGCCCGCCACCAAAACCGCCTTGGCGGGCCAGCCGAGGAACCATGCCAGCCACCCGCCGATGGCCGCAGTTCCCGCGACCGTTCCGGCCGTGGCCTGTTGGAGGGCCGTGCGGGCGATCTGCTGCTGGAGCGCGGCGGAGGCTTCGGCCGTGAGGTGCGCGGTGAAGGCCGCCATGAGCCCGGCGGTGGTGGCCGAAGTGACGCCGCGCGCCGCGAGCAGACCCCGGAGCTTGTCCAGCGCCCGGTCCACCCGCTTGCGCGCGGCGTCTTCGCCGATCCCCAGGCGAGAGCCGACCTCCGTCAGCGAAAGCTTCTCGAAGAACCGCAGCAGCACCGCCTCCCGGTCCGTCTCCGGCAGTTCGTGCAGGGCGTCGTCGAGGCTGGGCCGGATCTCCTCCCAGAGGGTGCCGGAATCATCGGGCGTGGGTGCGTGCATGGTGGCGAGTTCCCGCTGACGCCGCCGCTGTTCCGAGCGCCGCAGTTTGCCGGCGGCGAAGCGCGTGCTGGTGTGGAGCCAACCCGCGAGGCTGCCGTGGTTCGCCAATTCCCGGGCCTTGCGCGCCAGATCGGTGAAGACCGTCTGGGCCACGTCTTCGGCCTCGGCGGCGTTGCCGTCGAGCAGCCGCAGCGCGGCGGAATGGACCAGGCCGAGGTGGCGGCGGACGAGTTCGTTGAAGGCCGGTTCGGAGCCGTCCGCCGCGTAGGCCTTGAGCAGTTCGGAATCGTGGGACGTCATTTCACCTCATCAGCACCCGGCCGAGCGAAAACCGGACAAAGAATTTTGGCGAGCCCGGAACGGACCACTGATCCCGGATACCCGATGCCGGATGCCAGATGCCCGATCCCCCGCCCCTCCCTCCAACAATGGGGATTGGCAATTTCCCCGGCCGGTTGGTATGCGTGCGCGCCGCAGGTGCAATGGAAGCGCCTGTCCCCATCGGGTCTCCGGCCGCGCGCCGGTCCAAACAAGTGGATTCCGCTCCGCCAACCAAGGACGTGGCCACCCCGGCTCCGGCGTTCGCCGAAGCAGGAGCGGATCGTTCGCTCTACCGCGCGCTTTTCGAGCTGCTGCCCAGCAGCGTCGTCCTGGTCGATCTCGACGGCCGCGTGCGGGACGCCAATCCGGCTTTTTGCCAGCGCATGGGGTTCACCCGCGAGGAAGTCGTCGGCGCGCACGTCAGCCGCTTCAGCGCCGACGCCCCGGGCGCGATCGAGCGCAACCTGGCCCGCCTGCGCAACGGCGAGGTGCTGGAACACGAGGTCGTCAACCGCCACAAGGACGGCACTCTGCGCCACTACGAGATCCGCGAACGCACGGTCGATCTGCCCGACGGCACCCGGGGCATCCTCGTCGTGTCGAACGACATCACGGACCGCAAGGCGGCCGAGGCCGAGCGATTGGAACTGGAGCGTGCGCGCCTGCGCGGCCAGAAGCTGGAGAGCCTGGGCATCCTCGCCGGCGGCATCGCGCACGACTTCAACAATCTCCTGACCGTCATCCTCGGCCACCTCGACCTGGCGCGGCATCACGTGCCCCAGCCGTCACCGGTCCGGCATTCGCTGGAGGAGATCGGCGCCGCCGCCAGCCGCGCCGCCGATCTCACGCGGCAGATGCTGGCCTATTCCGGTCGGGGCCGTTTCGTCGCCCAGCCCGTCCATCTCGGCGCGCTCGTCACCGAGACGCTCCAGGTGCTCACGCTCTCGGCCTCGCGCAACATCTGCATCCATCTCGACATCGCCGAGGACCTTCCCGGCTTCGAGGGCGACACCCCGCAGATCGTGCAGGTCTTGAAGAGCCTTCTCGTCAACGCCGCCGAGGCCATTCCCGATCACGGCGGCTCCATCCGCGTCGCCCTGCGGACCGTGGAATGCACCGCCCGGGAACTGGCCCTCAGCCGCACCGACACGCCGATCCCGCCGGGCCGGTTCGTGGCGATGGAGGTCTCGGATACCGGCGTCGGCATGGGCGAGGAGGTGCTCCAGAAGATGTTCGAGCCGTTCTTCTCCACGAAGTTCGCCGGACGCGGCCTCGGCATGGCGGCGGTGCTCGGCATCGTGCGCGGGCACAACGGCGCGCTCTTCGTGGACAGCGCACCCGGGCGCGGCACCAACGTCCGCGTGCTCTTTCCGGTGGCGGAAAAACGCCCGGAAACCGCCGCCGCCCCGCCCCGATCCAAA
>CAMLMI010000089.1 GCA_946480965.1 uncultured Verrucomicrobiales bacterium
GCGCCGTCGGCGGACTGGAGCGCGTTCAGGCAAGGCGTGGAGAGGGACTGATGGAGGAAGACCTGGGCATCGGCTTCGAGCAGCGCACGCGTTTCATCGCCGAGCATCTCGGCGTTCCATTCGCGGCGCTGGGGCGATAGGTTCACGTCGCCCTCGGAACGCAGGCCATCGAGATTCATCTCTTCTCCGGAAGGGTTCATGGCTGGGTCTTCAGGAAGGTCGCCAACCCGGCCAGGTTGTCGGTGTTGATCAGGTCCACGCCGCCGTCGCGCAACGTCCGCCACATCGCGGGCTGATCCGGAACCGCCCAGAAGCGGATGCGGCGGCCTTGGGCATGGGCGAGGTCGATCTCGCGGCGCGGCAACCACGTGGTGGAATCCAGCGGCTGGTTCTGGCTCTTGGCCAGCGCGGCCCAGCTTTCACTGACCAACGGCACGAGGTGGACCGAGGGCGTATCTCCTTCGAGATCCGGGAAACGACCGTCGATGGCGCAGAAGCGCTCGGCTTCGGCGGCCACCAGGGCCCTCGGACGATTGCCGCTGAGAATCACCGTGACCGGGCCTGTTTGGGTGTTGGTTGGGGTGAACTTGGTCAAGATGGAGGAATAGCGCCGGAGGGTTTCGCGCAGCACGGCGTAGGTCGCGGCTCCGTCGCTCTTCAAATCGATCAGGAGGGTGAACTCGACGTCCGGCGCGGAAGCGGCGAGCGGACGGCGGAGTTTCGGATCTTTCAGCCCGGGAAAGACAGGGCCGCCATTCGCGCGGCAGCGGGCCAGGAGCGGATCGAGATACAGCGCCTCCAGCGTCCGTTCGGGGCGAACCTTCTCCAGGTCGTGGGCGACGAGGAGTTTTCCTTCCACGAGATGGATGTCGGCCTCGACGCTGCAAAAGCCCTGCTCCAAGGCGTCCAGGAGCGGACGGGCGTGTTCGTAGTCGTTGTGGGCATGGGCGCGCGGCAAGGGCTCCGTGGCATCGGCCGCGAGCGCCGGGAGAAAGAAAGACAGCAGTCCAAGGGCTAGCAGCCCCGCGATCCGCGGACACAGGATGGGCTTCATGGACGGCACGATGGACAGTGGGAGCAGGAACAACAACCCGGCGGGCCGGCGTGTGACACACGGATTCACACACACCGACCCGCCGGTGAATCACTTCCACTCAGAAGCGAAAACGGTCCCGGCGAAGGGTCACTTCGCCAAGCGATAGAACGTCGCCGTTCCCGCGGCGGGCAAGGTGATGGTGCCGACACCGGTGGTGCCCGGCACGTCTTCCCAGACGATGGGGGTGGCCGCCAGGTTGGTGGTGCGCTGGAGCTTCACGCCGGTGGCGGCGGTCCAGTTGAGCGTCACGCTCGCCCCGGCCGGGACGATGGTGACGGAACCGATGGTCACGGTGGTGGCCGTGCTGAGATCGAGGCCCGCCTGGCCCTGGGCGTAGATGGAGGCGACTTCCTGCGGAGTCACCACGCGGCGCCAGATGCCGACGTCGTCGAGCAGGGCGTTGGTGATGCCGGAGGCGTAAGCGCCGGTGCCGTCCTGGCCGAGGTTCCAGGCGAGACCGGCCGGAGCATCGATGGAGGCGACGTTGTTGCCGATGGGGGTGACGGCGGTGAGGACGCCGTCGATGTAGGTGCGGGCCGCGACGCCTCGGTCATAGGAAACCAGCATGTGGTGCCATTGGCCGTCCACGGAGTTGCCGCCGGGGTTGTAGTCCACGCGGGCGCCGCCGGTGCCGCTGCCCTGGCCTTCCTTGTAGTTCCAGCGGAGCGGGCCGGTGGTGAAGATGACGAAGCCCTGGTTGTTGCCGCTGCCCCAGTTCTTGTTGCCGATGAGGGCGGGGTCGCCGTTGTAGCCGCCGGTCGGCACCCGGACCCAGAAGGACACGGAGAAGTCGTTCGTGGAATCCATCATCAGATCCTCGGGCGAACCGAGGGTAGCGTAGCTGATTGAGGAGGCGTCGTCAAACGTGGTGAACTGCATGGCGCCGGATCCGACCTTGCCGCCGACGAGGGCGGGTTCGCCCATGGGGGTGGCGTGGTTGTTCCGGCCGGAGGCGTCGTTGTAGGCCGTTTCGGCCGCGCCATCGAACTTGATGTGGACCACGAGGCCGTCGGAGATCGTGCCGGTGAAAACCTCCAGCGCGGCGACCACGCTGGTGACGCTGCCGGAGACGTTGGTCACGACCAACTGGTAGTTGCCCGCATTGCCCGCGGCGGCGGAGGGAATGTTCAGGGCCGCACCGGAACCCGCTTGGACGACGGTTCCGTCCTTGAGCCAGAGGTAGGTGAGCGGATCACGGCCGCGCGCGGCGGCGGGGATGATGGCGGCGTTGCCCGAGCTGACGATGGTCTTGGCCGGCTGCTGGGTGATCTGCGGGGCATCGATCACGTTCAACGAGGCCGCGGCGCTCGCGGTGGTGCCGTCCGAGTTGGACACGAGGACCGAGTAGGCGCCGACGTTGGACGGTTCCACAGCGGCGATGGTGTAGGTCGCGTTGGTCGCGTTCAGGATCGGCGCGCCGTTGAAGCGCCACTGGTAGGTGTAGGGCGGGTTGATCGTCGCGGCCACGGAGAAGGTCACGGGCTTGCCCGCGTCGATGGTCTGGGAGAGCGGCTGCTGGGTGATCACAGGAGTGTTGATGCTGTAGAGGCCGAAGTTGTCCACGCTCCAATACCAGCTCGCGGTGCCCGCCTGCATGAAGCGGAAGCGGACCGTCGCCTTACCGTCGGCCTGGGGGAGACGGATGATCTCGATGCGCTTCGACTCGAAGGAATCGTCGTCGATCCGGCCGCTGATGTGCTCGGGCTTGATGATGGAGACGGGGGCTCCGAGGAAATTGCTGAAGGCAAGGCCGTAGGCCTGGTCGCCGCGGGCAGTGCCGAGGGTCGCGCCCACGTCGATCACCCCGTTGGTGAGGATCACGTCGGGATTGTCGCTGCGGTTGTTCACCAGGTAGAGGGCGGGCAACCAGTTCGCGCCGCCGTCGATGGAGTATTCGAGGGCGTTGATGTTGTCCTGGTTCTGCTCATAGCCGCTGAAGAAGGCCACGAAGATGTTGCTCTTCCCGGTCAGGTTGAAGTCGGGGGAGAACAGCGCCTGCACTTGGGGGCCGCTGCGGACGTCGGACTCGGCGTAGAAGAGGTTGCCGGAAACGATGCTGTCCACCAGCGAGCCGTTCAGCACGATGGTGTTCTTGTTCAGGCGACGCCCGCCGTGGACGGTCGAGAGGCGGTTGCTGCTGATGACGACCCAGTCGCGGTAGGAGTCGGAGCGGGGCTGGTCGAGGTCCAATCCCTCGATTTGGACCTGGGTGTTGTTCGTCACGGACCAACCGGCGGGCAGCGCGCCTTCCTCGACGGCGTCGAACGTCTCCAGCACGAGCGGGGCGGGCAGGGTGACGGACTGGTAAGCGGCCACGGTGAAGCTCCAGGAATTCGTCCGGCGACCGGCGTTGGCGTCGGTCCAGGCGACGGAGACGGTGTGGACCGACTCGGGCGCAAGGATCGTCGGCACGGTGTAGGCGAGATCGAAACCGTCGGCCACCGTCGTCACGGTGGCGGGCACGGACACGCCGTCGAGGAGCATGCCGACCGTTCCGGCGGTGATGGTGGTGTCTCCGCGCTTGAGGGAGGCGGTGATCTCCGGCAGGGGCACCACCCCGGTGGCGTTCACGCTCGGTGAACGGGAGGAGAAGTAGGCGGGCACGGGCGGGATCGCCTGCGGAATCCCGGCGGCGGAGGGACCGCCCAAGGCGAGGATCTGGCCGACATTCAGCGCATTGGCGCGGAACTGGATGCTGTTCACGTAGCCGGCCTGCGACTCGAAATTGTCGTCGGCAAAAAGCTCGGCTTGTCCCCCGGCGAACAGAGCCCAACGAGCGTCGAGCGCAACGCCGGTTTCTTCGCCCACCAGTTCACCGTCGATGAACTTCTGGATCTTGCCGTTCCCCACGACAAAGGCGACGCGGTGCCAGGTGTTGTCGAGCAACGCGCCGCTGAAGCTGGTTCCGCCGATGCCGTTGTTGGATCCGATGAAGAGATCCGCGTTCGGGTCGAACAGCGTGTTGGCGTTTAACACCGCGCGCAGCTTTCCCTGCGAAGCCGTCGGGAAGAGCACGTCCAGGATGAGAGTGTATTCGTTCACCTGTTCGCCGCCGCCGTTGCCCGTGGCCGGCGCGTTGAAGAGATAGCCGATGCTCGCGGTGGAATCGGCCGGGAAACCCATGACGTTGGCCACGGCCCCACCGATCATCGGCAGGCCGAGCGCCGTGGTGGTGCCGAACTGCGATCCGGTCTGGGTAGCTCCACCGTCGCCGTCCTTGTAGGTGAGCGCGTCGCCGACGGTGGCGGTGAGGTTTCCGTTGTTGAAGTCCCACTGGCCGGTGACTTGGGCCTGAGCACCGGAGATTCCGGCGAACAGTCCACAAGCCGCCACCAAGCGGACAAGGCAGGTGTGTTTCATGTGTGGTTGGGGGTGGTTTGGAAGCGGACGGGAAGGAGGGATCGACGGAACGAAGACGGCGCTATTTGGACGACCGGTATCGCTGCATCGCGTCCTGGGACCGGCTGTCTCCGGCACCCGCGTCCTTCTGCATCTTCTGGAGCATGGCGACAGCTGCCTGGCCGGCCTGCTTTTGCTGTTCGGGCATCAGGCCCGGGGCGCTCTGGAGGCGGGTGAAGGCGTCGTGCGCCGCCACGGCGTCGCCGCTGTTCATCGCGGCCAGCGCACGGTCCAGGATCTGCCGGATCTCGGGCGGTGCGCCCTTGAAGGCATCCGCGATTCCGGCGGAGTCCGCCGTGACCTCGACCGGCTGCGGCGCCTTTTCTCCGCAGCCCGTTGCGAACAACAAACCACCAGCGGCCAAGGCCGCGCACAAGTTCAGCTTCATGGGAGATCAGGGATAGGCGGGAAGGCCGGTTTCGCCCGCATACCAGCGGTAGTCAACGCCGGTCTTAGTGTAGGGAATCGCGGTGACGTGGCCGTCGGCCCAGATCGTGTTGCAGACCCGGTTCCGATTGTGCGACCACCATCCGTTCTCAAGCTTCACGCCCGGATAAAGGCTTGCGTAGCCCTGCTTCCATTGCAGCAGACATTCCGTCTGCCCGGGAAACCGGCCCAGCATGTCGCCGCCGCCGTTGTTCTCCATCCGCTGCTCGGTCGCGTCCTGGGCGAACACCGTTTCAGCGGGGATCGGATAGGTGGACAGCTTCTTTTTCCCGCTCTTCGACGGCGAATACCACGTGGTCAGAAACGTGTTGATCCCGATGCTGGAGTTCAACCACCAGTCCGGTTGGTAACGCCTGTCTTCGTCGCGCCAATCATCGACGACCTTGGCTGAAGGACAGCGCCATATGCGGATGACCCCGGTCTTCTCGTATCCGCCACTGGAGCTGTTGACCACTTTGTCTCCCTTGAACCCAACATAAGGCACGTAGGCGATGGCCCAGTAGGCAAACTCGTGCGTCGGGTCCAGCAAGGTGGTGGACATAGGATTCGGCGTCCATTGGCCATCATTGGGGATCGAGCCGTTGATGTTGTGGAACTCGTCCCGGTTGTCGTCGGCATAGAGCACGGCAGCCACGCCAATCTGCTTCAGATTGCTCATGCAGACCGCCTGATGCCCGCGCTGTTTCGCTCCGGCCAGGGCCGGCAGCAGCATTCCGGCGAGGATCGCGATGATGGCGATGACGACGAGGAGTTCGATCAGGGTGAAACCTCGGGAAAAGGAACGCGAACGGGATGGTGTGAAGTTCATAATGCTGCTTCGGCCTACGGCGCACTGCACGACTATGAAACTAGCGTCCTGGGAAGCAGGACCTCTCCGCCCTACATGCTACATCACGCAGGGACGCGGGTGGAAAGTCCACCCCCCAAGTTGGGGAGGCTCCCGGGGAACGGCCGCAGGCTCCCACCGGGACGAAGGCCAAGGTCATGTTTTCGATGGCCGACAAGCTGGGCACGGACGGTTACAAACATCGGACGTGACGGTGACGACTGCGTGAGCGTCCGGAAACGGAGCCGACACCCATCGCGCACCAAAGCGTCGCACTTGTCCCATCGACAAATCGCCGCCGTGGCCACCAGACTTGGATGCCAATTTCATGTCCTCCCCATCCTCGGCCCTCGTCGTCGGAGCCGGCATCGTCGGCTTGGCCAACGCCCTCGCGCTCGCCCGTCGCGGCCACACCGTCACCGTCTTGGAACGTCATCCGCGCGCGCAAGGCGCGTCGATCCGCAACTTCGGCATGGTCTGGCCCATAGGCCAACCCGCCGGACCGTTGCACGACCAGGCCCGCCGCAGCCGTGCGATCTGGGAGACCTTGGCGCAAGAAGCCGGGCTGTTCTTCGATCCCTGCGGCTCGCTCCACCTCGCGCATCGGCCGGACGAACTGGCCGTGCTGGAGGAGTTCGCCGCCTTCGCCGCTGCCCGTGGAATCGACGCCGCGTTGCTCTCGCCGGAAGAAACGTTGCGCCGTTCTCCCGCCGCCCGGCCCGACGGGTTGCTCGGCGCGTTGTGGAGTCCGACCGAATCCTGCGTGTGTCCGCCCGCCGTGGTCGCCGCGTTGCCCGGCCATCTGCGTTCGCGCCACGGCGTAGAGTTCCGGTTCGACTGTCCGGTGCGCGCGGTCGAACCGGGGCGAGTGATCTTGGGCGACGGTTCCGCATGGGCGGCGGAGCAGATCGTGGTCTGCACCGGGGAAGATTTCCGGCTTTTGTTGCCCGAGGCCTTTGCCAACTCCGGCATCCGCCGCTGCAAGCTGCAGATGCTCAAGACCGCGCCGCAACCCGACGGTTGGCGTCTCGGCCCGATGATCGCCAGCGGGCTGACGCTGCGGCACTACGCCATCTTCCAGGATTGCCGGACTCTCGCGGCCTTGAAGGAGCGGATCGCCCGCGAAACCCCGGAGTTGGACCGGTTCGGCGTCCATGTCATGGCCTCGCAGCATCCCGATGGCGGCCTGGTGTTGGGCGACTCCCACGAATACGACGACGCCATCACGCCCTTCGACCGCGCGGAGATCGACGATCTGATCCTTCGTGAGTTGCGGAAGATCGTCCGGCTTCCTTGCTGGGACATCGCCGCGCGTTGGCACGGCGTCTATGCGAAGCACCCGTCCAGGACCGAGTGGATCGCGGAACCCTTGCCCGGCGTCACGGTGATGAACGCCCTAGGCGGTGCGGGCATGACGCGATCCTTCGCCGTGGCTGAAGACCATTGGGCGGCGAAGCTGGGTTGATCGCCGACCGTAAGCCGATGAAACGAAAAAGGCCGCCGATCCTTCTCGGATCGACGGCCTCGGGCGATGTCGGTAACGAAGCTCGCCGGAAGGACTCAAACTGAGCGACGGCGCTTGGCCAACATCGCCAACGCACCACCGCCCAGCAGCAGCAGCGCGCCGGACGCGGGCTCGGGCACGGGTGTAATGCTCAGATTGTCGAGGCTGCCCAGCGAACCGCCCACCGCGCGGAGATCGCCGTAGAATCCGATCGCCGTGCCCACGTCGGTGGCGGTGAAGGAAATGGTGCGCGTGTCGTGGCGGACGGCGCCGGTGTCCACGTAGCCCACGGTGAAGTCGGTGGAGGAGATGCGCTCAATGAAGAGCGTGCTCACCGAGGTTTCCACCGCTGTAACCACGCCCGCACCTGTATTCACCGTGCCGTTGATCGAGCTGGTGTTGCGGACTGCGTCTTGGCCTGGACGGAGGTAAACCGCCGCCCAATTGAAGGTGTCGCGCACATCGGTGTCACCGACGGAAGCGGATGCCGGTGTCGCGGTGGAGGCAATGGCGAGACCGAAGTCCATCTGGCTCGTCTGCGCGGCGAAGGAGACGTCCACGCTCAACGTGTCGCCGATGGAGAGGCTGAAGTCGCTGCGCAGGAGAAGCACCTGCTCTGCTTGGGCGACGGTGCCGCCGTAAGAGGCGACGAGCGATCCGCTCGCGTCGGAGAACGAAACGTTCGACTCGGCGACACCGTTGTCCAAGACGCGGGTCAAGGTGTAGTTCTCGAGACCGACCGTGTCGAAGTCGTCGATCACGGCGGCATGGGTTCCAGCGGCGAAGGACAGCGACGCGGCCGCCATCAGGGACAGGGTTTTCCGGGATTGGTTTTGGTTCATCGGAGCATGGGGTTGTTTTGTGGGAACGGGAATCTCAGGGGGTCTGAAGCCGGATGAACGACTGCGGCTGGTTGATCTGGTTGGTGAAGGCGAAGGTTCCGCCAGGGCCGAAGGTGTTCGTCGCGAGCGGAACCCAGGTGGCGAACGGCGCGGCCACATTGGTCGTGCCGAAGATGCGGTAGCTCGCGCCGGCCGTGCCGTTGGTCCCGGTCACGACCAGCGTGGAACCGGCGACGGTGGCCCCGGCGAATGCGGGATTGCCCGGCGTCCGCACGGTGATGTCCACCGGGACGGCCACGGTGTCGAGACCATCCGACAGCGTGACGAAGAAACGGTCCGCACCGACATAACCGGTCGGCGGCGTGTAGAGGATCGATGCACCCTCCTCGACCAACACGCCATTGTTGGTGCTGGAGGCATCGGTGAACACGTAGAGGACCGCGTCGCCGTCCGCGTCGAAGGCGCTGTTGACGATCCTGGAGATGGAAACCGCGACCGGCACGTCCACCGAGGTGATCGCGGTCGCCGCCGGAACGACGGGCGGATGGTTCGCCTGGGTCAGCGCCAGCGCCGCGCCGCTGCTCGTCACGAACCCCGAGTCGTTCGAGACCACCACCGAATAGGTCCCGGCCGTCAGGTTGCCCAATGCGGCGTCTAGGCTGAGCACGCGGTTGGTGGCGTCGGCGATGGGCTGGCCGTCCAGGCGCCACTGGTAGCGGAGCGGTTGCCGGCCTCGCGCCACGACCGAGAAGGAGGCCTTCGATCCCTCGCGCACGGTGGTCGCAATCGGCGGCACGGGAATCGTCGGCACACCGGCAGGCAGCGGATCGGCCAAGCCGGACATCTCGACCCGGAAGGCGGAACCACCGGCGGTGTTCGTCAGAACGAAGTCGAGCGTGTTGAGTCCGATGATGAAGCCGTTGGTCAGGGCGAAGGCCGTTCCAGGCCGTTGCGCGACGTCGTTGCGCAGGCCGGTGGCAACGCCGTTCAACCGGATGTCCACTCCGGCGGAATTCACCCACCAGGAACCGCTGAGCGAAGCGCTGGCGGGATCGCCGCCGTCGATGAGGAAGGTAGTGCGATAAACATAGGTGCCGACGGGCGAGGTGTAGGAGTTCGCCTGCGGTCCGACCCATTGGGAGACGCCGTTGATGTTGTCGTAGGTGCCGCCGTTCGCGAGCATGGGAAAGGCTCCCATGTCCCAGACCGTGACCGGTCCGCCGAGCCGCTCGATGTCGGCGCTTTCCACCAGCCGATAGTGCGGGTCCAGCATATCGACGCCGCCCGCGATCAACGCCCCGTCTTCCGCCTGTCCGGTCTGGAACAAGCCGGAGAACGAAGCCCGGACCGTGACGGAAGCGACTTGGCTGGTGACGGCGCCGGAGGCATTGGACGCCACCAAGCGGAACAGCCCGGAGTTTCCGAACACGGCGGCGGGATACTCCAACGCGTTGGCCGTTTGCCCGGTCACGTTGGTGAAGCCGCTTGGTCCCTGTTGTTGCCACTGGAGAGCCAGCGGCTGCGAACCGGTGACGAGCGCCGCGACGGTCAGCGGTTTGCCGAAGCCGACGGTCGTCGTCGCGGGCGGTTGCTGGAGAAAGGATGGCGGATTCACCGCGCCGCCCGAAGTGAAGACCATCTCGTTCGAGCCGCGAGCGACCGTGCTCATCCGCACCTCGTCGAGGAACCCTTTGAAGCCCTCGGCATTCGCCAGCGTTCCCGGAAAATTCCGGCCGCTGCCGCCCACCGCGATGGGCACGCTTCCGGACGCGGGCAGGCCAAAGCCCGCTCCAACCGTCGTCTCGAACAACACGTCGGCCGCCGTGCGGTTCGCGTCGAAGAGCGTCCAATAAAGCCGCAGCAGCCCGGCCGAGTCGCCGTTCGTCGGCGAATGGCCGCTGTAGGTCACGGCGGTGTGATACCACTGGCCGACGACGACCGCGTTGGGGCCGCTGGCGGGCAGCGGCGTCACGAGGTTGTTCACCGCCGCGTTGTTCCCGGGGAAGGCGTTGAAGTTGAGCGTCGGCGTCGCGCCCGTCTGGATGCGGAACTGCCAGCCGCGCGGCGCGGCGCTGGAATCGGCGGCGATGATCTCCCAGTTGCCGTTCGCCACGAAGGGATTGCCCTCCGGCTTGACCAAGGCCTCGAAGGTGAAGGCACCGGTCTCGGGGTTGACCACGTTGGCGATCTCCGCGCGGTCGCCATTGGCGAAGGCGTAGGAGTTTCCGGCGGAAAGGTTGGTGGCGACGAGGCGCAGGGCGTTGCCGAGCGCCGCGATGCCGGAGTCGGTGATGGACGCGGTCGATCCCGGCGTCACCGTCTGGCTGTAGTTCGTCAGGGTGATGCCGCCCGGGCCCTTGTCCGACGTGGTGCTGCCGGGAGCATCGAAGCTCCACAGATGCAGCGTCGCGTCGTCCGCGACATAGGGAACCCTCAAGCCGGCCCGGACTTCCCCGGCGCAACCCGCAGCCGCCCCGAGCAGGGCCAGCCATCTGGACAGAGATTTCATGGTGTCTCCGGCAGCATAGAAGAGGCCCGGACCCCGCGAACATCCCTCAAGGCGGTGCTTCCCCATCACCCAAACGGGGGATGGGGAGTGCTTTCACACCAAGCTGCGAAGCTGCCTTTGAACCACGAATGAACACGAATCCACACGAATGAAGAAGGGTTCAATCGGCCTGCACTGGGGCTGCAGCTCGAATCTCCCGCACCAAGGATTCGTGTTCCTTGGTGTTCATTCGTGGTTTCCTCCGTTTTCCCAGAAGCGAGGAGGCTCGGACGCACCGTCCGTGGCTTCGTCGCCGAAGCTCACTGCGCCGGAGGATTCGTCACCGCCGTGGGCGGCGTGACGGCGACGGGCGCGTGCAACGGCCGGCCGTATTCGTCCACCTCGATGTCCACCGGCACTTGGATCGTGCGCCCGTCGGCCGTGGTCTCGGTGCGCCAGGTGCGGACGACGCGGCGCGTGTTGTTGAACGGCTTGGAACCCACCGCCACGGCCCCTTCCCCGATGCCGACCACGCCGCCGGCCACGTTGCCGCCAACCGCGCCGACCACGCTGCCGATGCCGCGGCCGATGGCGGGACCGGGCTGGCGCGAATTCGTGATGCCGGGTGTGTTGGGGTCCGAGGCGCAGCCCGCCGCGAGCGCGGCGGCCAACACGGAGATCGAAAACACCGGGGAGCGAAGCATCGAGTTCATGGAAAAAACGGCGGTTGCCATCGGCAGCGTAGCCCGGACCCGCTGCCCCGCAATCCCAAGCTGGCCCCCGCCCCGCCCGCTCCGGCAACGTGCCGCCATGCAACCGACCACGCTCCTGATCGCCACGCGCAACCGCCACAAGACGGAGGAAATCGCCGCCATTCTCGGCGCGGGCTTCGCCTGCCTGACGCTCGACGCCGCGCCCGGAGCGCCCACGCCGGTGGAGGATGCGGCCACCTTCGAGGGCAACGCGCTGATCAAGGCGCTCAGCCTCGGCGCATGGCTCGTTGCCCAGCCCGGCCACGATCTCTGGAAGCGGAACATCTCCGGACGTTTCCTGGCTCTGGCCGATGATTCCGGCCTCGAAGTCGATGCGCTGGACGGCGCGCCCGGCGTCCATTCCGCCCGCTTCGCCGCCCTCGACACCGGCGCGACCGGCAACAGCCCCGACGCGGCCAACAACGCCAAGCTCATCCGCCTCCTCGCCTCCGTGCCGCCGGAGAAACGCGCCGCCCGCTTCCGCTGTTGCCTCGCCGTGGTCCCGCTCCGGCCCGGCGCGACCACGGCCGAACTGAAAGCATCCGCCCGCACCTTCAGCGGTGCCTGCGAAGGCCGCATCCATCCCGAACCCTCGGGCCAAGGCGGCTTCGGCTATGACCCGCTGTTCATTCCCGCCGGCTACGACCGCTCGTTCGCCGAACTGGGGGAAGAGGTGAAGAACCGCCTGAGCCATCGCGCCCATGCGCTGGTCGGCTTGCGCGGCCATCTGCTCGAAGTCGGCTGAATCCCACGCAACCCCTTCCCCGCCCAGCTTCGGGTCCGCCCGGCTCATTCGCGGTTTGCCCTCGACGCGGATTCCGGTATCTTCTGCTCCAGTGATTGGCAACGCGCACAAAACGATGGTGCAACCGGAAAGAGGTTCTTTCCGGGGCGTTTGCCTGTCGTTTAGCCGCCTCTCGGCCTGCCGCCACTTTGGGAGCTAGCCCTGTCGGCCTCGGCCGATAGCGAGCAGCTCCCCTTCCCCCCAAGCCGTTTCCTGGACGACGCGCCCTGTCGGCGCGACGTCCTCATCCGTTCACACCTAAACCCTGTCCAATACCATGAACCCGACTCCCCTCATCGGTCAGCGAGATGAAAGCCGCCTTCGCCGGCTGCTCGCCACCGTTCGCCCCAACAACGCCTCGCTCCGCGAAAGCCTCGTCCGTCTGGCCGCCGAGCTGGACCGCGCCCGGCTGTTGCCGGACAGCGAGATCCCGCCCGACATCGTCCGCCTCGGATCGACGGTGGAGCTGGAGGATCTCTCGGACGGCGAGATCCTGACCTACACGCTGGTGCTGCCCAGCGAGGCGGACGCCAGCCTTGGGCGCATTTCGATCCTGGCTCCCCTGGGCACGGCGATGCTCGGCTACGGGGCGGGAGACGACTTCCGCTGGCCCGTGCCCGGCGGGACGCTTCACGCCCGCATCCGCCGTGTCGGCCTGCACGAACCCGCACCCATCGCCTGAGCCATGACCATGAAGACGCTTGTTCCCACGGACCGTCTGGACCATGTCGCCTGGGCCCGGCGCGTGAACGCGCGCTGGATCGTGCGCGGCGGGTTGAACGACTCGGCCACGGCCTACATGAACCACCTGGAACGCATCCACCCCGAGCGCCTGGTGCGGTCCTGTCGCCGCGCCCATCGGCTCGTGTATTCGATGGAGCCTCTGGAGGACCCCAAGCCGTGGTTCTACGGCGGGCTGTTCAGCCTGGCCACCACGGCCGAAGCCCGGCGCTTCCTCGCGGAGCATCCGTTCATTTTGGCCACGATCCCGTCGCTGGCCTTCGATCCGGACCTGCCGGAGGTGCTGGTCTCCGCCGCACCGGAAACGGCCCGGAAGATCCAGCGGTTGAAGAACGCGCTGGCCAGGTTGGCCTGAACCTCCGTCCTGGGCCGCGCCGGGTCCACGGCACATCGGCCCTCAACGTTCCGGCTCCCGGCGACGCGCCCCGTTCGTCCGGGAGCCTTCCCGGGGCGTGCCCAGGAGCTGCACCAGCCGGACCAGATCGTCCTCGGTGATGTCCACGAACGAATCGAGCGACCTCAGCGCCGCGACGATCTCCTCGTGGGAGGGCGCGGCCGGGAGATCACCGGACGCGGTTTCCGGCGGTGGCGGATGGTTGGCGAAGGCCGGGTAGCGCCGCCACGGGAAGCACGCGTTGATGGCCACGGCCAGCCCCACCATCGCCACCGCGTTGAACAGCACCGGGAACAGCACGTAGCCGAAGCCCAGCCCATGCAGCTCGTCGCCGCCCAGCACGGCGGTCAACGCCGTCGCGCCGCCCGGAGGATGGATGCACTTGAGCTGGTGCATCGCCATGATGGACAGCCCCACGGCGCAGGCCGCGGCCCACATCGGCGACGGCATCCACCTCGCGCACGCCACACCGATCAAAGCCGAGAACCCGTGCCCGGCCACCACCGGCCAGGGCTGGGAAAGCTGTCCGTGCGGGACCGCGAACAGCAGCACGGCGCTCGCGCCCATCGACGCGACCAGCCCCGCAGCCGGGCCCGGGGGCAAAAGCCAGTGGCCGAGGAAAAGGGCGAACAGGATGGAGGCCAGGCCGCCGGCTCCGGAGACCAGCTTCTCCATGGCGCTGACCGCGCTCAACTCGACGCCCAACCAGTTCTTCAACGGCTCCAGGTTCATACGTCCCGCACGCGCCGGGTCGGCCGGACGGGCCGCGACATGTATATCGCACCGCGATATGCGTCAAACCCCGTTCTGCCCACCGGACAGTCCTTCGAGCAGCCCCTTCAGATGGGGCCCGATCTTTTCGAGCTGCGCCCGGTGCGCGGCCGAGAGCCTTTCCAGCAGGTCCTCCCCCTTTTCGGTCAACGAAAGGTCCACCTGCCGCCGGTCCACCGTCGATGGCGTCCGCAACACCAGGCCCGACGCCACGAGCCGGTCCGCCAGCCCCACGGCGCTGTGGTGGCGGAGCTGGAGCCGCTCGGCCAACTCGCCGACCGACACGGAATCGCGTCCGGGAAACCCCTTGATCGCCAGCAGCGCCTGGTGCTGCTGCGGCGTGAGCCCGACGGACTGGGCGGCCTCTTCGCTGAAGCGCAGGAAAAGGCGCAGCGAGTAACGGAACGCGGCCAGCAGTTCGTATTGGGCCTTGGTGACGCGGCGTGGCTTCGACGGCATGGGCGCAAAGCTACCACGGACCGGCCTCAAGGATCGACACCGCCGCCGCCAAATATCGCGGCGCGATGCAGAATTGCCATCGTCCGCCCCGGAGGGTGTCATCCCCCCGGCCGTTGCGCGCGTCGCGGCGCCCCCGAAAAAACCATGCTGAAACTTCTCCTCCTCAAGCTGCTGCTCGCCGGGCTGTCCGGCTGGGCGATCCTCGCCCTCCT
>CAMLMI010000090.1 GCA_946480965.1 uncultured Verrucomicrobiales bacterium
TGTTCGGCAACCGCTGGCGCTTCGCCGAGCAATGGACCCTGCAGCTCTCCATCCGTCCCGGGCTCTACTCGGACTTCGACGAAATCTCCGGCCAGGACATCCACGTGCCCGGACTTGTGGTCTTCGCCTACCAGCCGAACGCGCAGTGGACGCTCCTCTTCGGGGCCAATGTCCATGCCGGCCGCGAGCTCCCCGTCCTGCCCGCCGTCGGGGCCGTATGGCGGCCGGACGGGAACTGGAGCGTGAACCTCGTCCTGCCCCGCGCCGACGTGACACGGCGCCTGGATGACAACTGGTCCGCCTTCGTCGGCTTTGATCTGGTCGGCGGCGCCTACACCGTCGGTGAACGCTTCGGCACAGCCCACGGTTCTCCCGGCATCGACGGTGAACGCCTCACCTATCGGGAAATCCGTCTCGGGGCCGGGGCCCGCTATCAGTTGGGCCGACGGCTACGCGTGGAGCTGGAGGCCGGCTGCGCCGTGGACCGCCGCTTCGTCTATGACGATCTCGACGTGGAGTTCGAAGGCGACGCTGCGCCATATCTCCGCCTCGGGATCAGCGGCTCGTATTGAAGCGAGCGCGGGAGCTTCGACGCTTCGTCCGACACCGCCTGCGGAGGACGACGGGAGACGGGAGTCCGTGTCCTCGGTCAATTCGTTCCCACCGCTAATCGGAGGATTTCATCGGCCGCAGATGCACCGGGCCGAGCAGTCCGGCTTCGCGGATCGGCCAGGTGGAGGCGTCGAGCGGGCGGTAGTTTTTTCCAACGACGTTGGCGTCCTCGAAGTATTTCCACGGGACTTTGCGGACATCGAGGTCGCGGATGCGGTTGGCGGCCACGTTGGTCACTTCCACCTCCAGTTCGTTCCGGCCCGGCTGGAGCCAGCGGCCGACGGAGACGCGGAACGGCGGGCTCCAGAGCGTGGCGATCTCTTGGCCATTGAGCTTCACCCTCGCGCTGTCGGCCACGAGCCCGAGATCCAGGGTCCAATCGTCGGCGAGGCCCTTGGGGCGCTCAAATTCCACCGCATATCGGGCCGTGCCTGCGAAACGTTTCGCCTCCGAATCGTCGCGCCGGGTCCAGGAAGCCAGCGTGTCGGCGCTGAAGGCTTGCGGAAGTTCCGGCCCGCCTTCGACGAAGGCCACGCTCCACGGGCCGGCCAGGGGAACGGGTTCTCCGGCCTGGACGAGGACAGGCCAAGCGGGGCCGATCTGTTTCCGGTTCGTCACGCGCAGCAAGAGCGACTGGCCGGGCTCCAAACGCAGGCGCGCCTTGATGCCCTCGGCGGAGAAACGCACCGCCGCCCAACCGGAATGCTCCGGCCGCAGCGGATCGAGCACGGCCACCGCGCCGGTGGCGTCGCGTAGCGGCAGCCAGTCGTCGAAGGCGATGTCGCCCGGGTTCACCACGAAATACGCCGGGCCTTCCGGCAGGGAACGCCGCACGAAGCGCAGGCCCGTGCGCGCCATCGTTTCGCCGCCGAAGCCCAATGCCGAGGACAGGCCGGTTCCTTCCAGCCTCCGCACCGTGACGTCCTTCGCCAGGCGCAGACGTTCGAGGGCGAAGAGCGCCTGGCGCTGCTTGACGTCGGCCAGGCCGGGCGGTCCTTCGGGCAACGCGTCCTGGAAGACGATCCTGGCTCCGGCGCGGGCCAATTCGCCCAGTCGGACCAGGGTCTCGGTGGGCATCACGCGGATGCGCGGCACGACCACCGCGCGGTAGCGGCCGCCGCCGACTTCGATGCGGCCGTCCTTCACCGTGGCCCCGGCGAGGAAACGGTCGGAGACATGGTCGTAGCCGTAGCCTTCGTCCCAGAGGCGTTGGGCCAAGGCATAGGCCGGACTGCGACCGAGCCACTGGTCCACGTTGTGGACGGTGAAGGTCATCAGCAGGCCGTTGGTCGCGTGCCAGATGTCGTGGACGGGGAAGTAGAGCAGCACGTCGTTGTCGGGACGCCCGGATTGCAGGATCGACTGGATGCGGGAGACGTAGCCGTTGAAGGCCGGTAGATCGCGCCAGAGACCGCCTTGGGGACCGAAGTTGACCGAGGCGTAGAACTGCCAGCCGGGCCAGGGCGCGTCCGCCGGGGAATACGGGATGCCGTGGAAGAACACGTGGTTCACGCCGCAGAGGAAAAGATAGTCCGCTGCGGCCTTCACCTCGCCGAGCGTGGCGTTGAAGTGTTCGCCCAGCCAGGTGAAGGACTCGGCGGACGCCAGCCGTCGGCCGGCCAGATTCGCGGCCGAGGACGAGAACTTGTTCATCGGCACGCTGCCTTCCGCCAGCGAGCCGAAGATCTCCGTCTCGGGAATGTCCGAGGCGGCGTAGAGATCGACGAGGTTCGCGGGCGCGCCGTGGGCCTGGTTGCGCACGAGCCCGCCGCGCCGATGCGTCCAAGCGCCCCAGCGCCGCATGTAGTCGAGGTGCAACTCGGACAGCGTCTCGCGGTAGTCGGCCTTGACCCGGGCCACCGTTTCGTCCGGACCCTCGCCGGCCAGCGCGGGGAAATGTTTCCGCAGGTCATAGCCGCGACGTTTCTGGAATTCGGCGAGCAGGTCCGGCGTCCAGGTCGCGCCGTAATACTCGAAGGAATCGTGGAACTGCGCGCGGGGCTCCATGCCTTTCCAGCCGCGAAACGCCACGTCGAACCGCGCGAGATACGCCTCCATCGCGCGGGTGGAATACGGGTCCAGCACGTTGCCCGCGCCGCCGGGGGCGGGGCGCTTCACCTTCTGCACCGCCGGCCGAACGGTGGCAATGTGCAGCCGCCACTGCCCGGGCGGAGCGGTCCAGTCCAGCCGGCCGCCACGGATGAGGTCCTTCAGCTCGACCGGTTCGCCCGTTTCCGGAAACGCCATGAGCGACGCGACGCGCGCGGGGTCGAACGCCTCCTCCAGCCGTTTGCCGCCGGAAACGGTGACGGTGCGGAGGAAGAGCCCGGACGAAGCTTTGTCGATGCCGACCTCGGGACCGCCGAAAGGCCAGCCCGTGCCCGTGGTGAGATCGAACCCGAGTCCAAGCCGCTTCGCTTCCCGGGTCGCGTGGGCCAGCAGCTCCATCCAGCGCGGCGAGAGAAACTCCACGTGCCGGTGCTCCTGGCCCTTCACGCCGTAGATCGGGCAAAGCTCCACGCCGCCGATTCCTGCCGCGGCGAATTGTTCGAGCTGGCGCGTGAGATTCGTCTCGTCCACCGCGCTGCCCAGCCACCACCAGCGCGTCCACGGCTTCTGTTCGCGCGTGGGTTCGGGCCAAGACAGCGCCCCGGCGGCCAGCGCGGCTCGGGCCATCACCAGCAATACGAGAAGCGCGAAGGGCAGGGGACGGAACAGGGCTTTCATGGAATCTGAGACAACGACTTCAACGAACCGGTTTCAATCCGGACTCGGCCGCCGGATTCCAGCCATCTCCGCCTCCGAGCACCGCGCGCGGCGTCAGCGCCTCGATCTCCGCCGCGCTCAATGGCTTCGCCCAGGGAACACGCCTGTCCGGTTGGGCACCAGGGCCGGTGCTGCCGCCTTCGGCGTAGAGCGTGGTCTTCTCGCGCTCGGGTTTGCCCCAGTTGTGCCAGCCTTCCGGCCGCACGACGGAGGACATCTCGCAGTTCACGAAGGCCACCTTGGCGAAGTCGCGCCACGGTCGCCCGAGATACGTCCGCACGTCGGCGTCCTTGCCGGTGATCGTGCAGCGCGAAAACACGTAGCCGAAGCGCTCCGTCTCCGGCGTCGAAGCGGCGGTGATGTAGCCGTTGCCGAGGCATTCGATCCGGCATCTTTCGAAGAACGCCGTGGCCGCACCGAAGATGAAATCGACGTGGCCCTGGATGGTGCAGTCCTCGAAGTAGTGGCGGCCGCGATTGGCGAAGATCGTGTCCTGCCAGCCCGCGAACCGGCATCTGCGGAAGACCGCGCGGTCGCCGTCGATGCGGATGGCCAGCGCCTGCCCGACGGGGCCGGCCGAGTTTTCGAACGTCACGTTCTCCGCGAGGAAATCATCGGCGTCGATCACCGTGGAGGGCGTGCGGAACGTGCCGATGGGTTTCCCGTCGAGCCCGATCTGGTTCGCGTGCAGGTCGTGGGTGAGGATCGTCGTGGCGGCGTCTTCACCGATCAGGCGGAAGAAGCGCTTCTCCTTTTGCACATAGAGCAGCTCCTTGTAGGTGCCCGGTTTGATCCGGATGACGACGGGGCTGTTCGAGCCGCCCGACGGCACCGACATGATCGCCTGCTGCACCGAGGTGAACTGGCCGGAGCCGTCCTGCGCCACCCGCACTTCGACCGGTGCGGCGACAACCAATGAAGACGCGAAGGTGCCGGTCATGGCCAATAGCCCGAGCAGACAGCGCGATGGGAAGCTCATAGGATTCGCCCGTGATAGGAGCCTCGGCCCCCATCGACAATCCCCGCGCCATGCAAATCGTTCCCGGAATATGGCACCGACCCAATCACTCGGCCGGGGCCGGGCCTTCGGCCGCGCGCACCAGATAACCGCCCGACTTCTGGTCGGCGTCGAGTTTGAGGAGCCCGCGCTTCTGCGCCTCCAGCAGCAGGTCGTTGAAGGAGCGGAACCCATAGGCGCGTTCGTTGAAGCCGGGGTTCAGCCGCTTGATCGCCTGCTTGATCATCGAGCCCCAGATCGCCTCGTCCTCCTCGCGTTCGTCCACCAGGGCGTCGAAGGTCGTCGTGACCTGCTCCAGCGCCTTGTCCAGCGAGAGCGTCTTCACCACCGGCACCTCGGCGGCCTTTGCTGCAGCATCTTTCGGCTGGGCCGGAGCGCCGCCGCTGCGGTTGCGCTGCTGCTGGCGCGCCTTGCTGACCTGCTCGCGGACGAGATCGTCGTAGTAGAGGAATTCGTCGCAGTTGTTCAGGAAGAGGTCGGACGTGGAGTTCTTCACCCCCACGCCCACGACCTTCTTGGCGTTCTCGCGCAGCTTGCTGACCAGCGGGGAGAAGTCCGAATCGCCGCTGAGGATCACGAAGGTGTCCACGTGCCCCTTCGTGTAGCAGAGGTCCAGCGCGTCCACGACCATGCGGATGTCTGCCGAGTTCTTGCCCGACTGGCGCACGTGCGGGATCTCGATCAACTCGAAGGCCGCCTCGTGCAGGTCGCGCTTGAACTCCTTGTAGCGGTCGAAATCGCAGTAGGCCTTCTTCACCACGATGTGGCCCTTGAGCAGCAGGCGCTCCAGCACCTTCTGGATGTCGAACCTGGGATAGCGCGCGTCCTGCGCGCCGAGCGCGATGTTTTCCAGGTCGAGGAACAGCGCCATCGTGGCGTCTTTGGCGGAGGAGGGATTCATGAAACGTTGGTTTGGTGTCTAGCACGCCCCCCCCTGCGCCGCGAGGGAAAGCACGGACAATCTTCCGCCCGACCGCAGGCCGAGACAGGTCGCGGCTCGTCTCCGCCGCCGGCCCCGCATAGCCTCCGCCCATGCCAACGCTGCCAGAAGCCCTGCATCGCCTCCGGACGGAACTCGCCGAAGCGCTGCGCGCCGAATCCTGTTCACCGCACGGACCCGAGCCGAAAGCGGCGCGGGTGACGCTGGAGCTGAAACTGGTTTTCCAGTCGGGCGCTTGGCGGCTCGTGGAAACATCGGATACCGGTCTCGCCGAAACCCAGATCCATTGCGTCACCGTGGAACTGCTGGCCGATGCTCCGCCGCCGCGGCCGGAAGGCCATCCGCTGGCCGACGACGGGCCACGCACCGAGGACACCCTCATTGCGCGCCTCTCCGAAGCCTTCGGTGCTCCCGGCTTCGACAGCTCAGCCCGAGCCACCGTCTTCCGGGAATCCCTCGAATCCTTCGCCCCTGAGGACATCCGCGCAGTCATCGCGGCGGTCGGTTCCTCCAGTGCGGTTCCCGGTGCCCATCATGGGCTGGGACAATCCGCCCACCGGATCGCCCGGCTCCTGGAAAGGGGCCCTGCGGGCATCGAAGCCGGCCGCAGCATCCTCGCCGCGCTCTTCGAGCGCCATTCTCCTTCCGAAATCCTCGCCCTGATCCAGTCTACCTGGAAAACGCAGGACGACTGGATCGACCGCTCCGGCCCGGGCTGAAGCCCGGCGCAATCCCGGAGCCAGCGGCGAAATCGGCGCCGATCGGGGCGGTTTCACGGTGCGTTGAAATTGCCGAAAATGAACCTTGCCAAAACCCGGGCCGATTCCTTTCAATCCGCGTCCCCGCAAGGCTGGGTAGCTCAGTTGGTAGAGCAGAGGACTGAAAATCCTCGTGTCGCCGGTTCGATTCCGGCCCCAGCCACCACCTTCTTCCAAGCGTCCTTTTCCCCTGCGGTTCTTCGTCAAGTCCGGGCCAAGACTCGTTCTTGAGGTCCTTGGCCGGAACAAACCGGTCGGGTCGGGAAGCAGGTGACCGTCAGCCGGAAAGGGGAGAGCCCTTTGATGTGCCGCTTTCTGCCGAACGGCAGGGGCCTTGGCCGTCGGCGATTCTCCGACCCGCTCTGCGATTGAGCCGACCCGGCCTCCGGGGTCTTGACAATTGGTCGGGAGGGGAAGCTGATCGCGTCATTCAATGGTTCTGCCCGTTCAACCCGGCGGCAGACATGGGCGTCAGGGGATTCCAGGGTTGTGCCCCGCATCAACGCTCCATCGGTGGCTTTTGTCCGGCCATCGCCTTGTCCCGTCCCGTTTCCTCCAACCCCATCCCAGGAACCCACCGCTATGGCCTGCCTCAACCTGTCCAATGGAGATTTCGCGATCCAAACCTTCACCACGGCCAACGCCAACGTCGGCCAGATCACGATCAACCGCACGGCGAGCTCGATCAGCGTCGCCCGTTCCGGCTTCGCCTCGCCGCTCGTGCTCAACGGCGATTTCCGCAGCCTCGTCTTCGGCGGCAACCGCTACGTCGCCCTGCTGAAGTTCGAGCCCGGCGCGGGCGTCGGGAATCGCCGCGTCTTCATCGTGGATTTCACCGCCAGCGGTTCGACGCCCGGCTTGGTCGAGATCCACACGCAGTCGTCGGTGGCCAATTCGGTGGATACGCCGGAGCTGTTCACCAGCCCCGGTTCGGAGGATCTGATCCTCGTTTACAGCGCAACGGGAACGCCCAACGAGGTGCAGCGGATGAATCTCCACCGGAGCGACAACGGCGACGTGGTGCTGCCGGGGCCGTTGACCGTGTCGAGCCTGACGGCGGTTCCCGGGGCCGAGATCACGGCGAGCGATATGATCATCCATCACCCGAACAGCATCGGCAGCGACGAGACCTCCGCTCCGCGTCCGGCCGGGCTCTGCACGGTGGACGATCCGTCATCCTTCGGCGAAGCGGTCATCGGGGCCTCGAATCCCGCGCTGGCCACGGTCACGCGCACGGCCACGATCCGGAACGACGGCACGAATTGCCTGGAGATCACGAACATCGCGGACAATGCGCCCTACGCGCTCACGGCCGCGAGCCGCGCGGCCCTTCCGGTCACTCTGGACCCGGGCGAGATCTTCGATGTGGACATCGTCTTCGCGCCGGCCGCGCCGGGGAACTTCAACAACCGCTCGTTGGCGGTGACCCGGTCGCCCGCCAACGGCGACGACGAGATCGTCTGTTCGGGCACGGCCCGAGCGGCGGTCGCGAGCATCGCGCTGTCCACCAATTCGCTGGCGTTTGGCACGGTGGTCCTGCCGGGTTCGGACACGGAGAGCTATTCCATCACCAACAACGGCGACCTGAATCTGACCGTCACCATTGCCGGGCCACCGGCGGGCTCCGATTTCGCTTGGGTGCCGATTCCGGCGCCCGGGCTGGCCTTGGCCGCCGGAGCGACCTCGGCCTTGCGGCAGGTCACGTTCACGCCTTCGGCCGACGGGCCATCGGCTTCCCGCACGATCACGGTGACGCCCAGCCAGGGGACGGCGCGCAATCTGGTCTGCACCGGCGCGGGCTGCATTCCGAACGCCGCCATCTCCGTGCCGGGAGCGGCTCCGTCGGCGTTTGGGCAGATCGAGCGCGGCTTCCGCACGGTGCGGTTCATCGAGATCACCAACACGGGGGACGACACCCTGGTCTTCACCGCGCGTATCGCGCCCGGGGTCGATCCGGCACATGCGGCGAACTTCGGCCTCGTCCTGCCGGACAACGACATCACGGACGCCCCCTCCGCGCGGAACTATTCCGTGCTCCCCGCGGTTCGTTGTGGTCCGGGACCGACCGGGAACAACGTCATGCCCGTGGCGGTCAGCTTCCATGCGAACGGTGCCAGCGGCACCTACTCCGCCAACCTCGTCATCGAAGGCCACAACGCGACCAATGTGCCCGCGACGCAGACATGGACCTTCCCGCTGACGGCCGAGATCATCGATCCCATCCCGGTGGACATCGCCCTCGTATTGGACCGGTCGGGCAGCATGGTCGATCCCATCGGCACGCGGAACAAGATGGAGGCTGCCTTGAGTGGCGGAAAGCTGCTCGTCCAGATGCTGCGCGACACCGACGACCGTTGCGCGATCATCGCCTTTTCCACCGATCCCCAGACGGTCCAGGGCATGGTCCTGGCCGGGGCCAACCGCAGCGCGCTGCTCGGCGCGTTGGGACCGGGCACCTTCACGCCGAACGGTTGGACCAACGTCGCGGGTGGCGCGATCCTCGGGGCGGTGGAACTGGCCGTGGCCCATCCGGCGGCTCCGCCCGTGCTCAAGAAGGCGATGGTCGTGTTGACCGACGGCATCGAGAACCGCTGCTTCCAGGAGGGCGGAACCGGTCCGTGGCTCTCGATCACCGGCAAGGACACCCAAATGGCCCGGCCCGACGGCACGCCGCAGGCCACCGATCCGTGGGTTCCACCGTCCAACTGCAAGGTTTATGCAATCGGCCTGGGGGCTTCGACAGCCGTCGATTCGGACGCGCTGGAGAAACTGGCGACCGCCACCGGAGCCAGCTACGAGGGGGCCGAAGACCTCACGGGCAAGTCGTGGTTCCTCCTGGAGAAATATTTCACCCAGATCTTCATGGAGACCGCCGGGTTGGCGCAGCTCTCCGATCCCTTCTACACCATCGTCCCGGGGGACAAGCACCAGCACCAGTTCGACATCCTGCCGGGCGACGTGAACTGCATGGTGGTGATCTACGACACGCCCGATCTTCGGCTGCCCTTCCACATCGAATCGCCCAAGGGCGAACTCATCTCCGGCTCGTCGTTGCCGCCGGGCTTCGGTCTGCGGTTCCGTTCG
Source organism: uncultured Verrucomicrobiales bacterium (assembly GCA_946480965.1). The sequence continues at coordinate 9,179 of CAMLMI010000090.1, forward strand.
ACGCCGACCGCGCGCTTCGCCGAGATCACGTTTCCGTGGAAGGAGCCGGATCGCTCTACGTCGGAGCTTGGCGGGTCATCCTGGAGCACGGCGGTTTCGCCTGCACGGGCGAGGTCGCGGGCAAGGACACCGCGTCCGGCTTCCTCCCGCGCAAATGCCGCAAGGTCGGCAAGCCGATCGACTACGGCATCGCCATCGGCGCGGGATCGAACCTGCGGATGCAGCCGTGGGTCGATCCGACGACCGTCTATGTCGGCGACAGTTTCCGGCTCAACGCGGCGTTGTCCGAAGCGGGGCTCCCGGTGAAAGGAGCCACGGTCAAGGTCAAGATCGAGGGCCCCACCGGAGCGAGCTGGACGGTCGTGCTTCGGGACGACGGCGCCCATCAGGACGGTGTCGCGGACGACGGCGACTACGGCGGGTTGTTCGGCCAGACCTATGCGGCGGGGAACTACCAGCTCACCTTCGTGGCGGACGGGCTGCAGGGGACCAAACCCTTCCATCGCGAGGCCCATCGGACGAAGGCGGTTTACGACAAGCGCAAGCCGCCCGGCGACGGAGGCCGGGGAGATTGGTGCCGACGGCTCTGGCTGCTGCTCAATGGAGAAAAGCCCACCAGGCTGGAACGCGAACAATGGCTCGCCGCCGACCGGGGCGACGATCCCAAGGACGCTCCGCGCCCGAAAGGCCCGATCAAGAAACCGAAGCCGACGAAGAAGAAATAGGCGCGTCGAAAAAAAAATGCCCGACAGCCCTCGGTGCAGGCGTGGCGTCCGCACCGGGGCTGTCGGGGCCTCGGCCGGATCGGCCAATGGGGGCTGGAAATCTCCGCGGCTTCCCCCGCAGGATTCCCGCGACGTTCCCCCAACACCGCACGAATCGCCGCCATGCCCCGCAATGCCTCGAACCTGAAGCTGAACGAGCCATCCTCCCGCGCCCGGCGGCTCTTCTGGCACTTGCTCTCCATCGGGTCCGTTGTCCTGGACGCGCCCGACAGCCACGAGGGCCTCGACAAGTCCGGCGCACATCTTTTTTGGGTCCAGTCCGGGGCGGGCCAACTGGAGGTGCCCGGATTCAGCTACTCTCTCCAGCCCGGCACTCGCGTGTGGCTGGTGGACATGAAGAAGGCGCGCACCTACGCGCCGCTCGCGGGCAAGAAGGTGATGAACGTCGGCTTCCGCTTCGGCGGGCCGGAGCTGGAGGCCTGGCGCGAAGAGCTCGGGGAAGGGCACGAGTTCGTCCTCGGCGCGGCGGATTTCACCGCGATCAAGAAAGCCGTCCAGCAACTGGCCCGCGTCTCGAAGAAGCGCGCCTCCGGCTACGAATGGGAGGTCCATGTGCTCATCACCGAGGTGCTCGGGCGGTTGCTGAAGGCCCGCCGGGTCTTCAACGCCCCGCAGGTGGACATTCCCCGGCCGCTCTCCAAGGCCTTGTCCCTCGTCATGGCCAATCCGTGCCGCGACTGGAAGGTGCCGGAACTGGCGGACGCCGCCGGGGCCAGCCGCTCGGGGCTGCAGCGCATGTTCAAGACCTTCCAGAAGGAGAGCATCCACGAGTATCTCCAGCGCGTCCGTCTGGACCAGGCGAGGCAGTTCCTCTGCGACGACCGGCTGGCGGTGAAGGAGGTCTCTGCCCGGCTGAGCTTTTCCAGCGAGTTCTACTTCAGCCGCTTTTTCCGCAAGCGCACCGGCCTCAGCCCGCGCCAGTTCCGCGAGAGCATCCGGGTGTGACGGCCGTTCCGGCCCCGCCATCGCCGCATCGAAGCGCTTTCCCGCTCAAGTTCCTGGTCCGTTCCGCCGATAGGCCGAATGGAGCAAAATAGTTTATGGCAGGTTTGAGCTTATCAGGATTGGCCTCCGGCATGGATTGGAAGTCCCTCGTCGATCAATTGGTCGAACTCGAGCGGACTCCCCAGACCATTATGGCGAAGGAGCAGGCGACCATCCGCACGCAGTCCAACGCCTACAAGACGATCCAGAACTCGCTCAACGCCCTCAAGGTGAAGACCGACGCCCTCTCCTCGGGCACCCTTTTCACCACCAGGCAGGCCTCCAGCACGGACAGCTCGGTCCTCTCCGCTTCGGCCGCGTCCGGCGCCGCCGTCGGCACCTTCAAGATCAACGTCAGCCAGCTCTCCCAGGCCGCCGTCCAGCAGGGCACGGGCAACACCGGCAAGGCGCTCAGCACGACCAACGACGTGTCCGCCCTGAAGCTCGCCGACGCCGGCTTCAGCACCGCCGTCTCCGCCGGCAAGTTCACGGTCAACGGCCAGGAAGTCAGCATCGCGACCACCGATTCGCTCCAGGACGTGTTCGACAAGGTCAGCACCGCCACCGGCGGCGTCGTGACCGGCAGCTACAACGCGGCCACCGACAAGATCTCCTTCACCAGCTCCGGATCGCTCATCCTCGGGGCCACGACCGACACCAGCAACTTCCTCCAGGTCGCCAAGCTCTACAACAACCCGACCGGCACCGGCACGGTGACGAGCTCCGCCGAGCTGGGTTCCGTTCGCCTGGCCAAGACGCTGGATTCCGCCAATTTCACCACCGCCATCTCCGGCACCGGCTCCTTCAAGATCAACGGCGTGGAGGTCTCCTACGACGCGTCGAAGGACACCGTCGGCGAGGTGCTCAAGCGCATCAACAACTCCACCGCCGGAGTCACCGCGTCCTACGACGTGGTCAACGACCGCTTCAGCCTCACGAACAAGACCGGTGGCGACGTCGGCATCTCCCTCCAGGACGTTTCCGGCAACTTCCTCGCCGCCACCGGCCTCTCGGGCGGGGCGCTCGTCCGGGGCAAGGACCTCCAGTATAGCGTCAACGACGGCCCGACCCTCAGCGCGCGCGGCAACGTCATCGGCGAGGAATCCTCCGGCATCACCGGCCTCAGCGTCACCGTCGCCAAGACCGGCACCGCCACCGTGGACGTCTCGACCAATACGTCCGCCGTGAAGACGGCGATCAACGATTTCCTGACCGCCTTCAACTCCCTGCAGGACACGATCGAGACCTACACCGCCAGCTCCACCAACTCGGCCGGTGCGGTCACTTCCGCCGCGCTTTCCGACGACAACGAGGCCAGCGACATCGGCAGCTACCTGCGCCGGACCGCCTTCGCCTCCATTTCCGGGTTGGACGGCACGATCAACCGGCTGGAGAAGCTCGGCATCACCACCAACGGCGACAACAACAAGCTCGCCCTGGCCGACAGCACCAAACTCGACGAAGCGCTGGCCAACAACCTGGCCGACGTGGAGGAGTTCTTCACCGATGCCGAGAAAGGTTTGGCCGTGGGGCTCTCGTCCTACATCGACCGGATGGTGGGCGACGACGGGTTGCTGCCCGGCAAGCAGACGCGCTTCACCGATCGGATCGCCGATCTGGACGACCAGATCGCGAACCAGGAGAAGCAGGTCCAGACCTTGAAGAATCAATGGCTGACCGCCTTCCAGGCGATGGAAGAGGCCCAGGCCAAGTCCAACCAGCAGCTCCAGTATCTGAGCCAGAACTTCGGTTGATCCCTGCGTCGGCCGACAACGCCGGAGCGTTCCGAATCAGACCGGCATGAGCCGCTTCAGGTCTTCGACGAACTGGTCCACGTCTTCCGGCTGCGTGTCCCACGAGCACATCAACCGGCAGCCACCCTTCCCGATGAAGTTGTAGAAGATCCAGCCCTTGGCGTGGAGCCCGTCCACCACGGGCTTCGGGAGTTCCACGAAGACCGCGTTTGCTTGGCGCGGGAAGAGGAACTTCACGCCGGGAACCGCCTTCAAGTGCGACTCCATCCGCGTGGCCATCTCGTTCGCGTGGCGCGCATGGCGAATCCACACGTCGTCCTGCAACATGCCCATCCACGGCGCCGCCAGGAAGCGCATCTTCGAGCAGAGCTGGCCCGCCTGTTTGCAGCGGTAGTCGAACTCCCGCGCCAGATCCTTGTTGAAGAACACCACCGCCTCGCCCACCGGCAGGCCGTTCTTCGTCCCGCCGAAGCTCAGCACGTCCACGCCCACCTTCCACGTGATCTCCTTGGGCGCGAGATCCAGCGCCGCGACGGCGTTGGCGAAGCGCGCGCCGTCCATGTGCAGCCGGAGATTGTGCTTCTTGCACATGCCGCCGATGTCCTCGATCTCGGAGACGGAATAGACCGTGCCCAGCTCCGTGGACTGCGTGATGCTCACCACTTCCGGCTTCGGGTAGTGGATGTCCGTGCGCTTCTTGACCAATTCCTCGATGCCCTCCGGCGTCACCTTGCCGTTCTCGCCGCGCATGAGCAGCAGCTTGATGCCGTTGGAAAAGAACTGCGGCGCGCCGCACTCGTCCGTCTCGATGTGCGCCACTTCGTTGGCCACCACGCTATGGTAGGACTGGCACATGTGGGCCAGGGCGAGGGAATTGGCAGCGGTGCCGTTGAACACGAAGAAGACCTCGCAATAGGTCTCGAACACGTCGCGGATCAGGTCCGTGGCGCGGCGGGTGTAGTCGTCGTTGCCGTAGGCGGGCACATGGCCGGAATTGGCCTGGGCCATGGCCTGCCAGGCTTCGGGGCAGATGCCGGCGTAGTTGTCCGAGGCGAAGTGGCGGCGTAGCTGGGATTGCATGGTGGAGACTTCTGGGAGCGGAAAGTCGTGGCGGATGGAAACAGCCGGGAAGGCACGAGCACAACGCCGATTCCTACGGCCGGGCAGCCGGGACTAGGCGGCCACGGTCGGCGGGCTTCATCGGATTGTGCATCGGGCCAAACATCATCGGTTGCAGACCAGTGGACGGCTCTTCCGTTCGCACCACAAGCTGCGTCCGACTGTCTGGAAAGCCAACGCCTTGAATTGAGGGGTGGACAGAGAGGGCGGTCAGACGCGGAACCGTCGGCCAACGGGATGGGAGCCGTTCGTAGAAACGAGATTTCCGACCATCGCTTCGCGCAAAAGTTTTCCGAATTTTCGGCTGAAAGTTCCCAAACCGTTGGACAAAAGAGTAATGTACTCATTTTTGTGGGCGTTTCAAAAAAGCTGATCGACGCGGTCAGCTGGCAGATCCAGCGGACGCTTGCCTGTTTGAAATCTGTTCCTTCCGGGCCTTGCTCGACGGTTTCCAGTTGGCCTCGACAAACCGGTTGCGGTTCTCGGCCTTCTCCCAGAACTCAGGATCGTCGATCTGAGCCTGGGCGTGCTTAGGGAGTGTCTTCAAACGTGATAAGAGGATGAATTAGAGGGGTGGGAAGAAACG
>CAMLMI010000091.1 GCA_946480965.1 uncultured Verrucomicrobiales bacterium
CAGATTGACCGCCTCCAAGGCGGCCGTATCCCCCGCCTTGCGGTCAAGGCTCGCTGGCGTGAAAGCCCAGTGGGGAGGATTCTGGCACGAGACCCCGGAAGGCGGTCTGTCCATCCATGCGGAACTGCTCGCTGCGGGGGAGCTTTCCTTGACGAGAAAGCGGTTCTTGAACGTGGCCGACTTCGAGGAGCCACCTGACCGACAGGGCCGGATTCTGGGAGCGGGCCGAGCGAGCGACCGGCTTGACCCCGCTTCACCCTGTCTCGCTGGATGGAAATGGGAGGACCGCAGGCGCTGGCCGAAGGTCTGGACCGGATTCGTCGATTCGCTCTGCGCCTCGACCGATGTGCGGACCCGTTTCGAGGGGAAATACATCCGCTGTTCGGGCCAATGGTCGTCCAAGGCCTACCTGTCGGACTTGAAGGATCTGCTCGGCTTCGTGGAGGAAAATGCGGAGACGCTGGTCGTCGCAGACGCCGAGCAATCGCTCTTGAAGGATCTAAAGGAGATCGTGGAAGTGCGGCGCTACCACCTGGACGACGATGAAATACGCCGAGTCGTGGATGAGACCTGGACCCCGTTCGAACAGCGTTTTCGTCCCGTTGAGCAACAGATTCGAAGCCGTCAGCGCGATCAGGAACGGGCCCGGTCGCTCGAGATCGCCTGGGCAAAGACGGGCGAGAAGCCGCAATCGAGAAGCCCTGTCACCAACCGGTCCGTTCTGTCGGTTCCACTTCCCAATCAACCATATCGTCTGGCTCCACCATCGACGCTTGTCACGCGACAGGACCGATCACCCAAAGCTCGATGGTGGGGCATGGTTCCGACCGGAACGAATCAAATGGTTGTTCCCCGGTTCTGGTCGATCCCGAGCGCTTCCCGCGAAACTGGCGACGGAGCGTTCCGTTCCATCGAAACGATCACCGAACGGGATGGTCGCATCTGGGCGGAGGTCCGAGAAGCGGACATGCTGTCCAGCTTCGCTCAAAAGGACATCCCCGGCACCCTCTATTCGATCGATCCCGCGACCTTCGAAACGCGATCCATCCGGTTCGTGGACAAGGACGCCATGTTCGAAGTGGCGTCCGCCCGGTCTGCTGCGGGAAGTTCCGGCGGCGAAGTCCACCGCCCTGCAAACACCCACCATGCACCCTACAACAGCTACAGCCATCGCATCTGGGACTTCCATTCCGGGCGGCTTTACATGGGCCTCCAACGGATGCTCCAACGATACGATGCGGGTTCCGGCCAATGGGAGCCCCTTCCCATCACCTATGAGGGATATGGCCGGGTGATGAGCGTGGGAGGCCGTCTCTTTGTCACCACGAAGGACAGCATTCTGGAGGTGAAGGACGATGGAGGGAGCTTCGCGCTTCTCGCCAGCACACGGCGTCGCCCCGTCCAGACGGCCCTCGACAAACTGGAAACCCTTGATTGGCCCGCTATCTGGATCGATGGCGAAAGCCGTCTGTTCGCAATGGTCCACGGATCCCTCTTTGCATGGGACGCAAATGCGGCCGATTGGCAACCCCGCAGCGTTTCTGGCAACGCCGGACGAGGGATCGCCCAGGCGCTGTTCCAAACCAAGCGGGGGCAGCAACAGGAGAGGACCTATCTGACTTCCTACTCCGGGGAATTGCTGGACCTGGTGGAATCCGGCGTGGGCTCTCGCCCCACGAGCCTGGCGGACGGCACTCCACTCTGGAATCTGCCCAAGGGCATGGACGAATTTCCGGACTCCACCGGACACTTGGACAACAGCGTGTGGAGCTTGGTAGGAGTGCCGACTGCTGGGTTGGTCGCAAAGTTCATCGAGGCATCCACCGGGACCACGAACGTGTTTCTTGTGGGTTTTGATCGGTCCAGCGCCGCTCCCGGTATCGCGCAGCTCTCGTTTTCCGGCACGGTGCCCATCAATGGACGCCCGGGGTTGTTGGCGCGCCACACGGGCGATCCGCTCGGCAGGCTGTTGCCCAGCGGATTCGTCCTGGCCACGCGGGGAGTCCGGGGGTTCTGGTTCGTGCCCCGCTCCGAGCTGGATCGGATCATGGCTTCCCGCCCCGCCCATGGTAAGGAATCCACTCTGGACACCCATCCCGGACCACCATGACGCCGAAAGCTTTCAGACCGGGAAAGGGTTGGCGAATGCTCGCCTTGTGGATCGTGCTGCATGGTTGGGGCGCCATCTGGGCTAGGCCATCGTTCGGCCAAGACGCGCCCCGTGTGGACTCATGGACAAACGCCGTGCTCCTCATTGAACGATGGCGGACCAATTCTGCGCCCGAGGTGGCTACCGCCGCCGAATCCGGAGACCCGGCGGCGCAGCTGGTGTTTGCCTGGAACGAGCTGGAAGCGGCGAAAACTGAAAACCGGACGGCATTCCGTGAAGCCGACGCCGCCCTCCGCGGGCTCAGGCTCAACCTCAACGAGATGTCCAGCCTGAGCGACCAGGCGAAGAAGATGTCGCTGGAAGAGCTCGAACGAAACGCGGCGGGCAACGAGCCCAAAGCCATTTGGATGCTGAACGCCCGTAAAACGGAGTTCGCCGAAATAGCCCGGTCCATTCCGCTCGGAGACATCGAGAAACGGGCCGCTTCCGGGGAGGGCTTCGCCCAGTGGCTGCTGGGCAGCCGTCGCCGGGATCTTGCCCAAGGCCGGGGTCTGGAGGCGTTCAAATGGATGGAGCGTGCGGCCCGGCAAGGGCTGTCCGAGGCCCAGAAGGAGACCGGCCTGTGGCTGATCAGGGACTTTCTCTGGCCTGTGGTTCCGATGGATGTGCAGGCCGGAGTCGCGTGGCTGGAAAAGGCGGCCGAGGGCGGCAACCTCGCGGCCCACGAACGCCTCGCCAAGATCTATCGGACCGGGCGCATCGTGCCGAAAGACACCGAGGCGGCCCTCCGGCATCTCCGGCCCTTGGTCGTGCAAGGATCTCCTTGGGCTTGCTACGCTTTGGCGATCCATCACGCCCAGGGTGAAGGAGAGCCGCGTGGACCGGAGGAAGAGCCTCTGCTGCTGCTGCGCCGGGCGGCCGAAGGGGGCATCAACTCCGCCCGATGGGAGCTGGGCGACCGCTATCTGCATGGGTTTGGCGTCGGAGCCGATCCGATTGAAGCGGCTGAGTGGTATTGCCGGGCTCGCGCGGGCCATTCCGACCCAAACGACGACACCCACACCAGCGACTCCTGGCGGATCGAATACCATTTCACCTCCGTGAAAGCGGAGCTTCCCACCCTGGCTGAACTCCAGAGTGGACCGCCTCCCTTTCCGCGCCTTCTCGGCCTCGTCGTTCTGGCACTGGATCACCGCGATCCCGCTGCGATGGCGGTTCTGGGGCGGCTCTACCTCGCGTCCAAAGCTCTTCCCCACGCGCCCGTCAAGGCTGTTGGCTGGTTGCGTCTGGCCGTGGATGCGGGCCACTCGCCGACGAGGAACCCTTTGCAGGAGATCGAGGCGGCGCTTTCGCCTGCAGAACGAGCGCAGGCTGATAACTGGGTTTCAGAAATCACCCGGGAACTGGCTCGCGAATGAGGCCGACTCCATGACTCGCTGCCCAAGATTCGCGCTCGGGATGATGCTCCTTGGTTGCTTCGGGGCCTCCCGCCCCGCCATCGCCCAAGTTTCCGTGAGGCCGGTTGATTCCGACGCCCACTTTTTTTCCGGTGTAGCGGGCAAGGTCTTCGGCGTGGTGTCCAACGAGACCATGGCCGTCGTCGAAACGGAGATCACCGTGCGGCTCTTTCAGTTGAGTTCTGCGACGGGTGCCGGCGTGGCCGAACTCAAGATGGATCGGCTCCGGTTGTCGCCCGGGGAGGAGACGCCCTGTTCCGTCTCGTTCACGATGCCCGAGGTGTCGGCGACAACTCCCTACCTGGTTCAGTGGGCGACGGCGTCGGGCCGGGTGGTGGGGAAAACCCGTTTCGAAGTTCATCCGACCAACCTTCTGTCCAGGCTTCTGCCCAACTCCGGGGGCTTCCCGATAACGGTGCATGATGAAACCGGCGCGCTGGGACTTTGCCTGAAGCGTTCGGGATTCCCGGTTCAGGAAGCGCTCCCGATGAGCGAAACCAACAACCCTTCGAGCCCGCTGGTCCTGGTGGCGGATCCGTCCGCAGGTTCGGGAACGTCTTCGTCCATTGTGGAAGACGCCCTGGAAAATGGCCAAGGGGTGGTCTGGTATCGAACCTCGCAAGACATGCAGACCGGATGGGCCGATCTGATCTATCTGCTGCCTAACGGGGCGCGAGCTCTCGTGATTGTTGACCGAAACCACTTGCTCGACCTCGACAAGAATCCGAAGGCGCAGCTCAGGCTGGCGCACGCCAGCCGGCTCGCTTTGAACCCGACCATTCCAGGACTTTCCGAACTGGCTCTGCAACCGCTCACCCGCAAATCACCATGAAATCTAGAACCGTTCTCGGAATCGTTGCCGCGCTCTGTCTCGGCCTCGCCGCTCGTGCCGCCGAACCGCTCACCGTGGCCGTGCTCGACTTCGAGTCCCGCGAGGAATCCGTGAAGGACCTGGGCGTGAAGATCGCCACGCTCGTCGGTGCCCAGCTTTCGGTCGAGGCCGACCTCGTGCTGGTCGAGCGCGCCGAACTCGAAAAGCTCCTGGGCGAACAGGAACTGTCCCTCTCCGGCACGGTCAGCGCCGCCACCGCCGCCAAGGTCGGCCAGCTCACCGGAGCCAAGGTGTTGATCACCGGCCGCGTCTTCCGCGCGGACAAGGAAACCATCGCCGTCGCCAAGATCATCAGCACCGAGACCAGCCGCGTGTATGGCGAACTGGCCAAGGGTCCGGCCGCCGCGTCCGTCTCCGATCTTTCCTCCGAACTCGCGACCAAGATCGCCAAGGTGCTTTCCGAAAAGGGCGACACGCTTGTCGCCAAAGTCCGCACCTACGAAGAGCGCATCGCGGCCATCAAACAGGCGCTCAAGGGCGACAAACGCCCCGCCGTCCGCGTGAAGATCGTCGAGCAGCACTTCGGTCGGCCGGTGATCGATCCGGCGGCGGAGACCGAGTTCGGCAAGATGCTCGGCGACTGCGGATTCACCCTCGTGGACGAGAAGTCCAAGCAGCCGGCGGACTACGAGATCGTCGGCGAGGCCTTTAGCGAACTGGGCCTGCGCAAGGGCAACCTCCAGAGCTGCCGCGCGCGGGTGGAGATCAAGGTGCGCGAACTCGCCACCGGCAAGATCGTGGCGATGGACCGCCAGACCAGCGTGGCCGTGGACCTCGCCGAACACGTCGCCGCCAAGAGCGCCCTGCAAAACGCGACGGCCGATCTCGCGGAGCGGACGCTGCCGAAGCTGAATCCTTGATCCCTCCGATGTCCGGCCTGCGTTCACTCCGTTTTCTGGTGGCCACGGCGATATGCTGGGCGACGACGTCGATGGGTTTCGCGGCGACCCTGGCGCTCGTCCCGCACAGCGCCTCGGATCGCGAACTGGTCGACCTGCTCGCCGTCGAACTGTCCAAACACCCGGGCGTTGAACTCGTCGAGCGTCCGCAGCTCAGGGATCTGGCCGATGAATCGGCGCTTCTGGGTCGAGACACGTTGGCCCGGCTCCAACTTGGAACAGCTCAGGGCTTGGTCGTGGTGGAAACCTTCGGCGAGCAAGAAGGGCGGCATGCGCGCTACCGCCTGGTGTCCGTTGAAAACGGGGTCGCCCTTGGATGGTGGACCGATCAGATCCAGGATGGGAGCCGGGAGGCATGGGCGAAAGGCGCGGCGCAGAGGATCACGGCCCTCGCCCCCAAACTGTCTGCTGGCTCCGACCGGCTGCGGGCCGTGTCCTTTGTCGGCTTCCGCTCCCCGACTCTTTCGCGCGAATCGCTCTCGCTCGAACGGCAGATCAACAGCCTCTTCCTGAGCCGACTGGGTGCGGCGCCCGAGCTGCTGACCCTGGAACGGCGCCGGCTCCTGGACGCGGCCTTCGAGAAGTCCGCCAGCGCGGACGACCGCGCGTTTTGGAACGCGGCCGCGCTGGTCGAAGGGACGATCAATCCCGAAGGCTGGACTCCGGGCATCGTCGCCGTGCGTTGGCGTATCGTCCGTGCCGGGACGACGAACTTCGTCGAATCCACGGTCGAAGGGAACTCCTCCAATCTTCTGGAGATTGTGGAACGGCTCACGGTCCAGACCCGGACCGAGCTTGGATTGGGCGCAGTCCAACCTGGTTGGAACGCGCCGGAGGAAGCGTGGCGTTTCGGGGAGGAAGCCTCTGCGGCCATCCGCGTCGGGTTGTGGCCGGAAGCCATCGCCGCCGCCGACACGGCCACGGCGCTGGGACTCGCTCCGGCGCGTTCGATCCGCCTGCGTTTGGCCGCTTATGCGGGAGCGATCCGCGAGCCGGCTGAGTTCGGCGGCGGAGCCCAGTTCTACGGGATTCCCGGAGGAGCGCTGCGCGCCTACGGCACGGCGCTGGAGGCGGACGACATCGTGACGGCGCTGGAGACGGCCCATCTTCTCCGGGACTTCCAACGCCGCGCCGCCGACGCCTCGATCCCGGACGAGCCCCTCGCCGCGACGGTGCTGGAGACCCTGGGCCGCTTCCTCTTGAAGGCGTATCTGTGCGCCGAACTCCGCGCCGGCGCCGAGCGGCCGCTCCGGGAGCTTCGTGGCGCGCTCCGGGCCTTCACCGCCGACTACATCGTCGCGTCGCAACCCCATCGGGAAGCCCAACCCGATCCCTTCGGCACACCCGCCAACGCGCCCCCAGGAATTGCGCCGTCGATCCCGAAGGCATTGGCGAAGCATGGCCCGCTCTTCTACGAGACGCCGGAGGATGGGCTGGCCCTCCAACACTGGATCCACTCGTTTCCCGCCAGTGTCGAACCGCTATACGGGCCGCCTCCCGACGAAGCGGAGAACCGGTTGTCCTGGTGGGAATGGACCCCCGAGCTGTGCGGCTGGACGTGGCCGGCGCGGGAACGCTCGGACAAGCTCTGGAAGGACTTCCAGGCGATGCTGGCCCTGCAGATCGCGGCCCAGCGTCGACTCATCGCGCTGAACCGGGCGACTAACGACGTCGCCACGGAAAACGCCTGCCAACAAGCGGCGGACTTCTTCCTCCGCGAGGAGGCGGTGCTTGTGAGCGGTGGGTTTCGCACCCGCTTCCTTCAGGATTTCGAAGACCGCTGGGGCTCCGAGATCCTGGTCTTGGCCGGTCCGGTCCGAGCGAGGCTGGAGACAAACTGGGTCTCGCGGCTGAGGGAGGTGCTGGGTCGGATCGACCGGCAAACCGCCGAGCACGCCTTCGTGTTGGGACGGCCCGCCTATCAGTTTCCATCCGCCCGGCGAGCGGAACGATGGCGTGCGAGTCTGGCCCGGCGACGGTTCCCGACCTCACGGGAGATCGGAGACTGGACGGCGGGGGTGGCCATGTCCCCGAAAGAGGAACAGGCGCAACTCCTGGGCGCGTTGAAGCTGGTGCTGCTCCTTCCCGAAGCCGCCACCCGCACGAACGACGTCGCCGCGCTGCGGCGACTGGTCTCCGGTCTGGAGATGCGCACCGGAGTGGGCACGCAGCCTCCGTGGACCCAGCTTGAAGGTTTGGCGGCTCCACGATTCCCCGAGGTGCTCGCTTCGCTCCGGCTCTTCAATGTGCCCGAGGCGCCACGCATCCGTCCGGCGGGCCCCGATGGACACCTCCGTTCCCGGCATTTCCGGTGCGAACCGCCCCTGCGCTTCGCCACGGTTACGGGTCTGCGCTGGGGCGCTGGCCGGCTTTGGGTGATGGGCCAAGGCGAAACCGCAGACGGCGAAACCGTGTTTCTCTCCGAGTTCGACCCGCAGACGGACCGGTTCATCCACCACGTCGTGCCCGCCGCACTGGTCTCGGGGCGACCCTTGGTGGAGCCGTCCCGGTTCGCGGTGGGGGAAACGAAGGCGTTGATCGTCCTCGGAGAGAACGTGGTGGTGCTTGATCGATCCACGGGGCGCTTCACGATGGTCCGGTCCCCGTTGGGGAACGCCCGGGTCGGACAGGTTGGCGGGCGCATTTTTTTCCATGACAGCGAGACACTGGTGGAGTCCACGGAAGAGCTCGCCCGCTTCGACGTCGTGGCCAGCACGCGCCGACAACCGGCGGTGAACGATCTGGATCGCCAGCCTTCCTGGCTTGGGCTCCAACTGATCGAGAACCATCCTGATGGAGCGTGGGCGATCGTCAACGACCGCCTCTTCGACCTGCAACGCAACGGCGGAACCCAGGTGCCTTGGAGTGACTCCCACAAGACCGTGGAGAACTTCCCGACCGGCAGCCTCATGAAAGAGGGGCCGGAATCTCCCCGGGACAACGACCATGCCCACATCTGGTGGTTCGGAGCCAACGGGAAAGATCCTGTCTTGGTCGGGCAGGGAAACCGCTGGAACACCCGAAGCCTTGCGTCCAAGGCCGGGGGCGACCGAACAATTCTCCTGCCGCATCTCGAACCTGAAGCTCGTCTCTGCCTTCTGGGAAACCGGTTGATCACCGGCCCCATCCTCTTCGATGGCGGAAAGGCCGCGCAGGTCGAGGTGCTGATCCCCGGCGTCTGGCATCCGCTGACCTTCTGGATCCGGCTCGGGGCCGAACCCGGGCTCGCGGTGGAGCCGCTGGTCGGCGACGACTCGCTCTTTTTCTATCCTTCGTTCTCCGGTCGGCCCACCGGCCCCGGCTTCTTTGTCGTTCGGGCAGCGGAACTGCTGCAATCCGCCGAGCCGTTGATCGCCTCGGTGACGGCGCAGGCCATCCAGGACCGAAGCGCCCTGGACACGATGCTGCGCTCCAGCGCCGCCGATGTGGACGGGCGTCTGGGCCCGTCCGGGCGAGCCGTGCTCGCGACGGAGCCGAACCTGCTCAACCTCGTCTGGGGGCAGATCGACACGAACCGGAACAACGCCCTGGACCTGGAGGAGATCGGCTACTTCGACTTCGATCAAAACGGCTCCATCGCCGACCAAGAACGCGACGCGTTCTGGAACGCGGTCGGTCTGTTGGCCCGGGGCTTCTTCGCCCACTTGGGCGGTTCCACGACGAACGGCCCGTCCCTCGAACGGACCACGATCCTGTGCCAGGCGATGTTCGGCCAGATGGACTGTGGTCGCTACGACACGAACCACGATGGGCAACTGGTGTGGCCGGAGTGGTTGCCGCTGTTCGCGGAAGCCCAGCATCGAAGGCTCGCCCGGGTCTACCTGCCCGCCCTGGGTTTGACCCCCGATGATGTGCGGGACGCCCCAGTCGCCGAGACGTTCCTCGATCCAGACCTCCTTATGTATCTCCATCGTCTGAAACTCCAGCCAAGGAGGCCTCAATGAACCTTCGCTCCCTGCTCGGCGTGCTCCTGCTGGGATGGATCGCCTCTTCGCGCACTGTGTCGGCGCAGGATCTTTCGACCAACGAAGACTGGCGAAAGATCTGGCCCTCGGAGAACCGGAAAGAGTGGGAAGGACGCTCCGACGGCGCGCTCCAGCGCATGGCCGACACCGGCAGCGGACCGGCCCGGTTCATCTTGTGGAAGCGTTGGTTCCGGAGCCGCCCGGTCGATGCCTCGAACCATCTGGCCACCGCCGCCCGGCAAGGGTTCGCCCCCGCGCTTCTGGAATTGGGCGAGGCCGCTTTCAGCGACTATTCCAAGCCGTTCTCGGTCCGGAGCAACGGCTGGCATCTCCTGGTGCAGGCCGCGACCAACGGGTATCCGCCGGCGGCGGAGCAAGTCGCCCGCCATGAAATCGGCTTCCTTGAAATGGGTTTCACCTCGGAGAACGACCGCTGGGTCGGGGGGCGCTTTCCGCCTCTGGACCTCGCCCGAGGGCTCCGACTGCTGCGTCTCGCTTCGGACGAGGGCCACAGCGGCGCGCATGCGGCCTTGGCTCTGCTCTACAGTTCCGGCATCGGTGAGCCGAGAACCGCGGAGGAATCTCCCCAGAACCTCCTGCTCCGCGCGGCCCGCGCGGGCAACGCGGAATCCTATCGCCATTTGGCCGACCGGTATCTCCACGGACACGGCGTCGAGCGGAACCTGCTTGAAGCCGCCCGCTGGAGCTACTTCAGCCATCGGACCCGCAGCGTGGGCCGGGACCTGGTCGATCCGGCAGGAAATGCGAAACAACAGGACACCCCGGAGCTGCGGGATCTCGCCGAACTTCTGGCCCTCTTCATCGCCGTCGGGGATGGGCGGAAGCCCGAAGCCGCCGTGGCTCTGGGACGGCGCTACCAGTTTGCCGGAGATTGGTTCCAGGCGGCGACCTTGTTTCGGCTCGCGGACCGGTGGGGCGGTGGAGATCCAGAGGCGCTTGCGACGGCTGAAGCCAACCTGACGGAACCGCAACGACGCAAATCCCGCGAAACGGAATCCTTCCCGCCCGAGCCATGAGCAATCCTGCCCCACGCGTCATCCCGAAGCCGCGAGTCCATCGGCATCGTCTCACTCGTCCGTTGTTCGCCATGCTCTTTCTCCTGGCATGGATTCCGGTCATCGGCGCCACGCCCAAGCTAGGCCTCGTCGCGACGGACGACCGCCTCCGCGAAATCGCCGACCAACTCACGGTCGTCCTCTCGTCCCGCGACGAAGTCGAGCTGCTGGAACGCGACCGGATCGGTGCGGTGTTGAAGGAGCAGCGGCTCAACCTGGGTTCTGGAGGCGATCTTGTCCGGCTCGGCGCGTTGCTGTCCGCGAATGGGCTGCTGGTGCTGGAGCGGCGGGAGTCGGGCGACGGTCCCAAGCTGGCCGCCAAGCTCGTGGCCGCGGGACCGGGCGTCGTGTTACTGGACGATGTCGCGCCGTGGCCCGACAAGAACGCCGCCGAATGGTGCGAGCGGCTGGGGCGCATTCTGGAGCCGCTCTTGCCGAAGCTGGCCGTGGCCAAGGGCGAGGCCATTCCCGTCTCGGTCCTGAACCTGCGGTCCGCGCTCCAGTCGCGCGAGGCCCGCGAAACGGAGCGGGAATTGACGCTGCTCTTGATCCATCGCCTCGCCCGGGAGCCGCGCGTCTTCGTGCTGGAGCGCCGGCATCTGGCCACGGCCCTCTTTGAAAAGGAGATCGCCGCCGAGCCCGAACCTTTCTGGACCGGCCGGTATCTGGTGGACGGCACGTTGGACGGCGACGGGTTCGATCCGGCCACGTTGCACGTCCGCCTGCGGCTGGCCCTGCCGGACGGAACGGGCGCGAAAACAATCGAAGTCTCCGGTCCCCGGACGAACCGGATCGAGATGGCCGAGACCTTGACGCGGCGAATCCTGGCGGAGCTGGACGTGGTTTCGGATCTGCCGAGCTGGCGTGCGGCCGACGAGGCGCGGGGATTCAAGGAGGAGGCCCGGTGGGCGTTGCGATGGGCGCTTTGGAAAGAAGCCCAGGCCGCGAGCGATTCCGCCTGGGTGTTGGGCGAACGATCCCGGGAATGCACGGAACTGCGCCTCAGGAGTCGGCTCGGCCAAGTCGAGACCGGTCCCGAGCCCGATTTTTCGAGCCGGGCAAAACCACCCCATCCTGACGCCATGTTCGCCATGCTGGGAGCCATGACCATCTACCGTGACTACGGCGCATTCCAACCCACGAACGGTGCGGCCCATGACTTGCCGTGGTTCGACTTGGGGCTGGAGATTGTCGGGCGGGCCACGGCCTTGTTGCTCCAGTTCCATGATGTGTCCGAGGCGAGGGTCGGGCATGAACCCGCGCTGGAAGAATTGCGCAGCGTGGTTTCCGACGTCGCCGATCTGGTGCGCGCCCATGGTCCAGCCCATCGCGGCATCCGAGGCGTCGCGCTGTCTCCGGAAGACCGGTGGGTTGGCGGCACGGGCATGGGCGATCTCGTATGGCGAGGCGCGGGGCTGTGGGACAAACGTCCTGAGGAAACCGTGGCCCGTTTGCAGCATTGGATCTCTGCGGGCTACTCGCCGGCGGATCGTCCGCCGGTGCGGGGATGGAAATGGGAGGATCGGAAGCGGGTGCCAGGATTGTTCCGAGACTGGATCGACTCAATGGCCGGCTCCCCGGACCCCAAGACGCGCCTAGAAGCGAAATTCCTAGCGACCGCCTGGGCGCCGTTCGACGGGACCGGAACCTTTCAACAGCGTGAAGAAGAACTCGTGGAGGAACTCTGGGAACAGCGCCGAGATATCCTGACCAAACGTCCCGGAATTCTGTGGCGGACGGAAAATGTCCTCCGCTCCAAGCGGAACCTTGGTGTCGGAGCATATCGCTTCGAGCCGTGGAAAAGTTTCCAGCAGCGGCTGCGCCTCGAATATCTGCGGACGATCCGGACGTTCGACGACTCGCATTCCAGCATGGATGGGGTGGTGTTGAAGTCGCTGTTCAGCGCGCCGACGAATGCCGAGGAACCCAATTGGTCGGCTGCGGATGCGGATGAACTGCTGCCGCTCTTGAAGGAGTTCCGCGCGGCCCGCGGCCCGCGCTTCGACCACGCATGGATCGTGGATCGGGCCATCGCCAATCTCGAAACTATCAGCACACCCCGGCCATCCACGCCGTCGGTTGAACCAGTTCAGCCCGTGCGGCCCCAACTTGCCGCCGAGTCGCGCCTCTCTGCGGACTTCATCGCTTGGAACGTGGCCGTGCAGCGCGGTGATTCCAGGCTGCTCCGCTCCCCCGCAGAGCATCCCATAGTGCGGGGGACCGAACTCTGGGTGCAGATCACATCTCGGCTCGATCCGTTTGATCCCCGGCGCACGGAGACGCTGTTCGCCAGGATCCATCCGACGAATGGAACGACCACGGTCGTGGCGTTCCCGTCCGAGCTGGGACAACCGGATCCAATGTTCGTGTTGGGCTCGGGACCGCATTTCGAGACGGATTCCTCGGGCATTTGGGTCAGTGTCCAAGACCATCTCGCCAAGTATTCGTTCTCCGAACGGAATTGGTCCCGGGTGTCCGCCCCCTTGGAGAGGGGAGCGGTTTTGCGGAGTCTTGGGGGCCAGCTGTATCTTTCAAATCCACAGGGCCTCCTGCGCAGCTCCACGGAGGACGCGTCGTTCCAGGTGCTGGCAAGCACCCGACGGCGTCCGGCAGTCACGCCACTCGACACCGCCGGAGGCGGTTGGCAGCCGGTCATGGACTGGGGAACCGACCGGATCGCACTCTGGGGCGGCGGGAGGCTGTTTGTCCTGGACGCGGCCGGGGCGGTTCAAAGCGAGACTGTCCTGCGATCCGAAGGCTGGGGCCTTCGCGAGACCACGCCGTGGCCGACCGACGAGTTTCTGCTCTTCAGCGTTTCCGGTTTCGGTCACAGGGATCGGCTGCTGGGAATCCGCCGAGGCACGACCAACCTGCTGAATTTGCTGAGTCACTCGTGGAAGGAACACGCCAAGGAAGCAGAGACGCGCCTGGACGCCGTGCTGCGCAAGCCGACCTGGTCATGGCCCACTAACTTCGCCCTGCGTGGCAGCGTTCCGACCACGGACGGAGACAGCGTTTTGTTGCTGCATCCGACGCCGGGGCCGATCCGAAGCGTCACCAGCTACGGATCATTCGACACCGTGCCCGGCGATGCAGATGGGCGATCCGCCACGCTCCTGGCTTTTTACCCGGGATGCGAGGCCCCGGTCGTTGTTCCTCTGGTGCTGAAACGAAAGGGTCATCCAGTGGATCTATTCCGACAACGGGACAGCGCTGCTTCGTCGACCTATTTGCTGCCTTGGGTCTTGTCCACGGACGACGCCATGCTGATCGTGAATCCCGACCTGCTCGGCCACTGGAGGATTCCAAAAGCGGCCATCCGCTCATTGGCCCCTTCTCGCCCCGACACCAGCGAGGCAACACGCTTGGAAGCCAACCCGTGATGAAACCATCCATGATGCCCGGAATGATTCCGTATCGGTTGAAGTTTGCGCTGGCCTGCCTGATCGCAATCGTCGGCATCGTGCCGATCTGTCTTTGCATTGCGGCCGACTCACTTTCGGCGCCGTCCAGCCGATGGCCCACCGCCGAGGAGATCCTAGCCAGGTTCAAGGACAAATCCACGGACCAGATCCGAGCCGAAGCCGCCAACGGCGACACCGTGGCGCAGCATTATCTAGGGATCTCGTTGGCCACCGGGGAGCGTCAGACGACCAGTCCTTCGGAAGCGAAGGACTGGCTGCAACGCGCCAGCGACCAAGGATTCATCCCAGCCACCGCGAACCTGGGGATCATCCATCTCCAAGGCGTGGGAACCCCGAAGAATGAGGGCAAAGCACTCGAGCTGTTCCGGGTCGCGGCGGAAGCCGGGCACGCCCAATCCCAATACAATCTCGGTTGGATGTTGTCCGGGTCACGGGGGACAAACCAGGCCGAAGCCGTGCGCTGGTATCGCCGAGCGGCGGAACAGGGCCATATCGAG
>CAMLMI010000092.1 GCA_946480965.1 uncultured Verrucomicrobiales bacterium
TCAACGCCACCATCGAGGCCGCCCGCGCGGGCGAGGCCGGCAAGGGCTTCGCCGTCGTCGCCAACGAGGTCAAGGAGCTGGCCAAGCAGACCGCCGCCGCCACCGAGGACATCAGCCAGAAGATCGAGGCCATCCAGACCGACACCGTCGGCGCGGTGAAGGCCATCGGCGAGATCGGCACGATCATCGGCCAGATCAACGACATCCAGAACACCATCGCCAGCGCGGTGGAGGAACAGACGGCGACCACCAACGAGATCGCCCGCAACACCAACGAGGCCGCGCGCGGCAGCTCGGAGATCGCCCGCAACGTCACCAGCGTCTCCCTCGCCGCCAAGAGCACCTCCGAGGGCGCCGCCAACACCCTCACCGCCGCCAGCGAGCTGGCCAAGCTCGCCGCCCAGCTCCGCGCCATCGTGGACGCCGCCGGCCTGAAGTGACCCGGCCCGCTCCGTTCTTTCGTTCCGGCGGTCCCGGCATCGGGACCGCCTCCATGCCTTACCGATGAAAATCCTGATCGTTGACGATTCCCGCACCATGCGGACGCTGCTCGGCTCCTTCGCCGCGAACCTTCCCGCCGAGGTGTTCCACGCCGCGGACGGCCAGCAGGCGCTGGTGGAGATCGCCAAGCACCAGCCGTTCGACCTCGTGCTGCTGGACTGGGACATGCCGGTGATGAACGGCCTGGAGACCCTGAAGATCCTCCGCGCCAACCGCGCCTACGACGACATGAAGATCATGATGGTCACGGCGCAGTCCGCCATGGAGTCCGTCGCCGAATCCATCGAGTGCGGCGCGAACGACTACCTGATGAAGCCGCTGAACGAGGAGATGTTCCGAGAGAAGCTCCAGTTGCTGGAGTTGATCGCCTGATCCACGCGGACCACGCCCCGAACTTTTTCAGATGCCCAAGATCCGGATACTGGTCGTCGATGACGCCGTCGTGATGCGCAAGCTGATCACGGAGTCCTTGTCCAAGGACGCCGACCTCGAAGTCGTGGGCGCGGCGGCCAATGGCAAGATCGCCCTGGCCAAGATCCCGCAGGTCAACCCCGACCTCGTCGTGCTGGACGTGGAGATGCCGGAGATGGACGGCGTGGCCACGCTGCGCGAGATCCGGAAGGTCTATCCCAAGCTGCCGGTCATCATGTTCAGCACCCTGACCGCGCGCGGGGCCTGCACCACGCTCGACGCGCTGTCGGCCGGAGCCACCGACTATGTGACCAAACCGGCGAACGTGGGCAACGCGATCGAGAGCATCCAGCGCATGGAGACCGAGCTCCTGCCCAAGATCAAACACCACTGCCGCGAACTCCTGGCGGAACGCCCGGTCTTCCCCGCCCGCATCGCCGGCCCATCGGCGACGCCGAGTTTCCCTTCGCTCACGGGCGGCCCCGTGGATGTCGTCTGCATCGGCTCCTCGACCGGCGGGCCGAACGCCTTGGCCGACGTTTTCCGCGCCTTTCCGACCGTCTTCCCCGTGCCCATCGTGGTCGTGCAGCACATGCCGCCGCTCTTCACCCAGATGCTGGCGCAACGGCTCGACACGCTCGGCACCCTGCGGTTCCACGAAGGCGCGGATGGCCAGATCCTCGAACCCGGCCACGTCTATCTCGCACCGGGCGGACGCCACATGGAGGTCCGCCGTTTCGGCGCCCGCACCGCGCTGCGCCTGACGGACGAACCGCCGGAGAATTCCTGCCGTCCCGCCGTCGATGTGCTCTTCCGCAGCGTGGTCGCCGTCTTTGGCGGCCGCGTGCTCGGCGTCGTCCTCACCGGCATGGGCCAGGACGGGCTGCGCGGCTGCGAGCTGATCCGTGAAAAGGGCGGCCAGGTGGTGGTCCAAGACGAGTCCTCCAGCGTGGTCTGGGGCATGCCCGGCTACGTGGCCCAGGCGGGCCTGGCCGAACGGGTCCTGCCGCTGGGCCAGATCGCCCCGGAGATCCTGCGCCGCCTCCGCGTCGCGCTGCCCCAGCCGGCCTTCGCCTGACCATGGCCATCTCCGCCCCAGACTTCGACTACGTGGCCGACCTCGCGCGGCGCAACGCGGCCATCGTGCTGGAACGCGGCAAGGAATACCTCGTCGAAAGCCGCCTCACCCCGCTCGCGCAGAAGGAGGGGTTCTCCTCGCTGGAGGATTTCGTCTCCCAGCTCCGCCTCGATCCCGTGCCCGGCCCGCGCCTCGGCCGGGTCATCGACGCGTTGACCACGAACGAAACGCTCTTCTTCCGCGACCACCATCCCTTCGAGGCGCTGAGGAAGGGCGTGCTTCCCGGGCTCATCGAGGCCCGGGCCGCCACGAAGAAGCTCACCATCTGGTCCGCCGCCTGTTCCACCGGCCAGGAGCCCTACAGCATCGCCATGCTGCTTCGCGACTCCTTCCCCCAGCTCAGGGACTGGCAGCTCTCGATCATCGCCACCGACCTTTCCCCGCGCGTCCTCCAGCAGGCCCGGCTCGGGCAATACAACCAGATCGAGGTCAACCGCGGCCTCCCCGCCATCTGCCTGGTGAAGCACTTCACCAAGGAGGGCGACACTTGGACGCTGAAGGAGGACATCCGCAAGATGGTCGAATTCCGCATCCAGAACCTGATCCATCCCTTCACCGCCCTGCCCGTCTGCGACGTAGTCTTCATCCGGAACGTCCTCATCTATTTCGACGTGCCGACCAAACAGGGCATCCTCCGCAGCATCCGCCGCCAGCTCGCGCCCGACGGCTACCTCTTCCTCGGAACCGCCGAGACCACGCTGAACCTCGACGCCGGCTTCAAGCCCGCGACCTTCGGCCCCGCCGTGGCCTACCAGCCGGTCTCGGCGAGCCGCTGATCCGGCACGTGGGCGGATCTCCGCGTCCGCAAGACCGCTCGTCCGGGAAAAGCGGTCCGATCCTGTCTCACAACACAGCCTTCCCAAAAAACGCGGCGAAGCTGGAATGCTTCGGAGGGTGTTGACGAAAGGGTCTGGAGATCGCCGTTGCTGTCAAAGCGCGGCGGGGCGTTCGTCCACGGAAATGGCGCCTTGCGGATCGCCGAAATGGGGCCGGAGGACGGAATGGTCCGGAGGAGACGGGGGGAGGAAGCCGCGACCGGGAACCGGTTCGCGGGGACAAACTGCGCTTCAGGAATAGGCGGCCCATCCCGCCTGGCTCGCGCCGGCATAGCGCTGCATGCGGCGGAGATTCTTTGCGGTGCCTTCGATCTGCTCGCGTTCCCGCAGGGCTTCTTCGCGTTTTTCGGCGAGGAGCGTGCCGTTGAAGCGTTCGAGCTGGATCAGTTCGGCCATGAGGGCGCGGACCAGCGGGTCCTGGCCGGGATTGTCGTCGGCGGGCGCGTCGGCGTAGCAGTCTTGGATGCGGCGCTGGAGATGCACCTTGGAGTCCTGGATGCGGTTCAGATCCGTCCAGCGCTCCTCCTGGATGGCGACGGATTCGGCGATGGAGCTGTCGCGCCATTCGCCCAGGACGAGCAGCAGGGGTTGGGAATGGGCGCTCATGTCAGGCCACCATCTGGTTGTTGGGCTCGGGCTTTTCGATGCCCTGCTGGAGCATCTGCGCCCAGGTGTCGCGGAGCACGCGGAGGCGGCCGATCACGTCGTCGATGCCTTCGCGCTCCTTGCGCTGGTTGCTCTCCTGGAGGCGGCGGTCCATGTAGGTGTAGAGCCGGCGGAGGTGGAGCGAGATCTCGCCGCCCTCGGCCATGTTCAGGGTGACGTTCAGCTCGTTCACGATGGCCTGGGCGCGGAGGATGTTGTTGTTGATCGTCCGGTGGAACTCCAGCGGGTCCTCGTGCTGGAAGCCCACCAGGGCGCGTTCCAGGAAGCCGATGGCGCCCTCGAAAAGCATCAGCACCAACTGGCCCGGGCCGGCCGTCTTGGTGGCCACCTGCCGGTAGCTCTGCCATGGGTTGCGGTTGATCATCTTCGTGAAGGGGGACGGGAAGTTGCGACGATGGATCAGGCCTCGCCGAAGTTGATGGCGAGCAGCTGGGAGATGCGGCGGATGCCCTCCGGCGGCGGGTAGTTCACGTCGGCGACCAGCTCGCGGCCCCGTTGGACCACTTCGGGACGCACGTCCGGCAGGTTGCGAAGGTTTTCCTCCAGCCGTTCGCTGCTGGAGAAGTCCACGGACCGGCTTTCGGCCGACGCGGGCTTGGCGGCGGGCTTGCTCAGTTGCGCCGGATCGACCGACGCCGCCTGATAGTTGGGTTTGATTTCCATAAACGTCACTCTCTATTGGCAGGCCCTGTTCGTCGCAGCGGATGATCATTTTCATCCACACTGTCCTATTCGGCAGCCCGCCGGAAAACTTTAGCAAATTGTGGTCACCTGTCCGGCATCGTGCCCAACAATGTGGCAATAACGTATCGCGAGAACCGGCGCGGCGAATCCAGGACCGATTGGGAGTCGAACGGCGTCTCGCTCCCGCCCTTCATTTCGTCCAGGTAGAACTGCCGGGCCCCGTTCGAGACCGTGGGGTTGCCCGCGTCCAATAGATCGTCCACCGACCAGAGCACCCGGCCGGACTGCACCTCCAGCAGCGTCATGCGCAGGCCGATGGCCAGCGGCGGATACGCGCGGTAGGTGGTGATCTCGGGGAAAAGGACGGATTCCGCGCCGGTGTGTTTGCGGACGGATTCGAGGAAGTTCGCGGGGAGCCGGTCGGAGATGGCCCAGTCGCGGCGGCCGGACCAGCGGGCCAGATCCGCGCGGTTCACGTGGAAGACTTCGAGCCGGTGCTGGCGCTGGAGTTCCGCGAGCAACAGCCCGGAAATCGCCTCGGCGCCGGAGGCCTCCACCTCGCCGATGCGGGCGGTGGCTGGCAACAGGGCCACGCGGCGCACGGTCACGGGCAGCGTCTCGACGCTGCGGTGGACGTTGGCGGGAACATAGACGGGCCCGCGCACGGTGTCGCCCATCGGGATCGTTTTGCATCCCGTCAAAACCAGCAGCGCCGTGCCGGCCAGAGCCCTAAGAAAGTTTTGCGTCATCCAGTCGGTCCAGGAATGTCAGCGTCCGTTCCAACCAGGGTTTCAGTCTCAACTCGAGCAGCTGGGAGAATCCAATGACGTCCTCCCGTCCGCGCAGCAGCCGCTCGGCATCGTCGGTGATGCCCTGCAGCCGTTCCCAATGATCGAGGAACGTGGCCTCTCCCACCCTCAGTTGTTCCAAGGGCAGACCCCACAGTTCCTTCAGGAATCCGAGTCCCAGCATCGGCGTCCGCAGCCCCGGCGTCAGGTCGAGCCAGAGCCGGCGCACCACCGGCCAGTCGTTGATCAGCACGGTCACGACCATCGAATCGACCTCGCGGGCCAGCCGCTCGACCGATTGACGGGCGTTCAGGACCACCTCGGTCCCGAGATCCACCGGGCTCATCGTGGCGGCGGCCACGCGCTGGAACGTCGTCGTCGCGTTGCTCGCGAGCAGGACGTCCAGCGGCAGCCCGTCCACCAGGACGGACGCCAAGATCCGGCCCCGATCCATTGCGGCGGATTCGAGGAAACGGACCACGTTGTCCAGCGAGCCGATCGCCTCCTTGGGCACGGAAAGCATCTCGCCGTCCAGCATGACGACGGGCTTCGCGACCAATGGATACGGACTGCTCACGCAAACTGTATCGGCACACCGTCCGATGGCTTGAGAACGATCTCGACCCTCCGCCACAACCCGTTGCCGTCACCCCGTTCCCGGCTTCCCGGCGAACGCGCGGAGCGGGCTTGCGGCCTCTCCACGGCCTCGGAAACCGGCGACTACGGCGCCAGCCCGGGCGTCACCGTGAAGCGGAACGCGCGCCGCACCCGTTCCGCCGCGACTTCGGCCTCGGCCCGGTTCCGCGCGTGGACCCGCGCGATGGCCGCGCCGGGAACCACCCTCTCCCCGATCCCCGGCAACCGGTCGATGCCCACGTGGGGATCGAGCCGGTCCCCTTTGGCCAGGCGCCCGCCGCCGAGATCGCGCACGACCTCGCCGATGATCCGCGCATCGATGTCGGCCACGAACCCGGCTTCCGTCGCGGCCACGTCCAGAACGTCGTCGGCCCAAGCGGACCGGGCCAGCTTGGCCCGATAGGCCGCCAGATCCACGCCCTGGGCCTCGAGCATCGCCTCCCATCGGCGCAGCACCGCGCCGCTCGCCAAAGCGTCCGAGGCCCTCTGGACGCCTTCGGGCACATCCGCCGCCCGGCCGGTGAGCCGCAGCAGATGCCCGGCGCAGTCCAGCACCAGTTGGCGCAGGTCCTCCGGCCCACGGTTCTTCAGGCATTCGACCGACTCCACGACTTCCAGCCAGTTGCCCGCGCTCCGGCCCAGCGGCACGTCCATCGGCGTCAGGATCGCGTGGGTCCGCACGCCGCAGCTTTCGGCCATGCGCCCCATCGTCCGCGCCAGTTCCATCGCGTCCTCGCGCGTGCGCATGAAAGCCGCGCGGCCGAACTTCACGTCCAGCAGCAGCGCGTCGAGCGATTCGGAGAGCTTCTTCGCGAGGATCGACGCCGTGATCAGCGGGATCGAAGGCACCGTGCCGCTCACGTCCCGCAGCGCATACATCAGCCGGTCCGCCGGCACCATCGCCTCCGTCTGCGCGCAGATCACGCAGCCGATCCCCTGCACCTGCGCGACGATCCGCTCCCGCGAAAGCCCCGTGGTGAACCCGGGAATGGACTCCAGCTTGTCCAACGTGCCGCCGGTGATGCCCAGCCCGCGACCCGAGATCATCGGCACCCGGAACCCCAGCTCCGCCAGGAGCGGGGCCAGCGGCAACGACACCTTGTCGCCCACTCCGCCGGTCGAGTGTTTGTCCACCAGCGGCCGGGGATCTTCCGGAAACGACAGGGTCTCGCCCGAGTCCCGCATGGCCAGGGTCAAGGCCCGCGTCTCGCCCGGGTCCATGCCGCGGAAGAAGACGGCCATGAGAAAGGCCGCCATCTGGTAGTCGGGAATCCGCCCGGCGGTGAACTCCTCCACCGTTTGGCGGATCGCCCCGGCGTCCAGCGCCGCGCCGTCGCGCTTGGCCTCGATCAACGAGAGAAAATTCATCGCCTCCCCTCAGTAACGGAGCCGCTTCGCCCGAAGCAAGCCGGGCGTCGTTCCCCGCCTCATTCCGGCGCGATCCGCACCTGGAAGAAGCGGTGCGTGGCAGGCCGGGAGACGAACCATTCCATCTCCGGGGCCTTTCCGGGCAGGTTGGTCAGCACCGTCATCGCCCCGGGATCGGTCCCGCCCAGCACCTGGTAAACCCGGTTCGTCGTCGCGGGCCAGCTCAGGCGCATCAGCCCCGTAGGCGCTCCCGACTGCGGCGGCCCGGAGGAGAAGATCGACAGGTCCGCGAGGAACGGCACGTCGGCCGCCATCGGATCTGTGCCGACCACCTGCTCGCGCGCGTTGCTCGAACCGTCGCCGTCGGAATCGTCCGCGCCGTTCTTGGCCAGGGTCTGCAGCCGGGCTTCTTCCCACACGTCGTCCAAGCCGTCGCGGTCCGTGTCCACGATCGGACTGCCGACCAGTTGCAGCGACGCGCCCAACAGTTGTCCGGCGGCTTCGGGGAATTCATCGGTGACTTCAAGCCGCCAATCGCCCGCGCTGCTTTCTCCGAGGTGGTGCGTGGACCAATAGGTCCAGTCGATGGGGCCCGGGCTGATGTCCGCGTTGTAGCGCTGGAGAATGCTCCGCGTGCCCGCCGGCGAAACCAGCGTCAACCGCAGGTCGCCGCGCAAGGGATGGTCCGTCTGCACTCGCACGCCCACCTTCTGCACGACCAGCGTGTCCTCGACCGAGAACGTCTTCACCGCCGATTCCAGCTCCAGCCGCGCCTCCGCCGTGGCGTTGGTCGCGAAGATTCCCTTCAGCCGCAGCCCGACCGACCGGCCGACGAAGAGCCCCGCGATGAGGTTCGTGTCCGTGCCGCCGGGCAGACAAAGCTGGTCGCCGCCAGGACAGCCGTTGGGATTGGGGTTCTCGGCGAAGTTGTAGATGATGGCGAAGACCGCACCCGCCTTGTGCGCCAAGTCCAGTTTCGCGCCGAAGTCGTTCGTGCCGCGTTCCACCAGAACCGCCTTTCCGGCCACATCGAGCCCCGCGTAGTTCGTGCCCAGTCCAGCGTCCACCAACCGCACCCACGGCGTGGCCACATCCGGATGCGCGCCCGTCGTGGGCAAGCCGACGATCAACGCGTCTTCCGAAGTCACGCCTTCACCCGTGACAACCAAACGCAACCCTCCGTCGGGAATCAGCACCGGTGTGGGGGATTCGACCGTCACGGAGCGCACCTCCCGGTCGGGATCGACCCACGCCAGGGCCAACCGCACCGCTTCGCCCGCGTCCGGCACGCCGAAGCCCGTGCGGTCGCTGACGA
Source organism: uncultured Verrucomicrobiales bacterium (assembly GCA_946480965.1). The sequence goes on from CAMLMI010000092.1 coordinate 8,344, forward strand.
CGAAGCCCGCCTGGTTCGTCTGGAGCGTCGGATCGGCGAAGTCGTAATGCCGGGCCGAGAGCGCGAGGACCTGCTGCACCTCCTGGTAGGGCAGCGCCGGATTCGCGCCCAGGATCAAGGCCGCCACGCCGCTGATCAGCGGAGCCGACGCCGATGTGCCGCTGAAGCCGAATATATTGAATGCATAGTCAGCGACCGTCGGATCGCCAATGAACCCGACCGCGTTGAAACCCGCAGGCCCGGTCAGGTCCGTCGTGAAGAGACCGGATTGCCCCGTTTCGCCGCTCGGTGCCGCTATGAGGATGGAACTTCCGGGTTCCGAATACGAGGCCCAGCGCCCCTGGCGATTGACCGAGCCCACCGCGACGACCCTAGGATCGCTCGCGTAGCCGTCGTCGTTGGCGGAAGCACCGCGTTCCCGGTCGTTGCCGGCGGACCGCACCATCACCACGCCGAGCCCTTGCCGACCACGCGTCACCGCCGCGTCGATGGCTTCCCACTCCAACGCCGTCGGACCGCCCAGCCCCACGCCACCACCGCTCCAACTGTGGTTCTGCACCGAGACCACGTTGGAAGCGTAGGAGAACATCTCGGCCAACTTGTCGTCCGAAACCAGCGTAGCCGCCGCGTCGTTGATTACCCACGAAGCCAGCCGCGCCTCCGGAGCCACGCCCGCGCCGCTGAAAATATCGTTCGTGGTGGCGGCGGCCAAACCTGCGACCGCCGTGCCGTGGGCCCAGAACTGGTTCGTGCCCGCCGGAGTCGCAGCCGGGGAATTGGACGCGAAGTTCCAGTGCGGCGCTCCGCCAGCGCGGGCCACCAGATCTGGATGGCTCAGTTCGATGCCCGTGTCCGCGATCGCGATGGTCACATCCTTGCCGCGCGTCATCGGCCAAGCCGCACGCACATTCAGGTCGGGACCGAGCTTGGCCCCCGTGGCGAGGGCGCGGTTCTCCAGATGCCATTGGCCGACAATGTTGCCGAGCTGCGCCTGAAATCCGTCGTCGGCAGGATACGGCGCATAGCGGCCGTTGAAGTCGGCCGGCTTCGACACCACCGGATAACTCGCGGCCACGCCCGGCAGTTCCGCGATCCGCGCCGCCGCCCGCGCCGCCGCCCACGCATCGGCCATGTCGTAGATACGAAGCTTGGCGGAGACGTGGTTGGTCGCCGTCGCGCCGAATTCGGCAGGCAACGCCTCCACCGACTCCGGCCAATCCCCCGTCACCGATACCACCAACCGGTTTCCGAAAACGTGCCGCCGTTCCCCATCGCTCTCGGACCGCAGCGTCTCCACGCGATTGGAGACGACCCGCCCCGGCTCCAAGGCAACGGTCAGCGGCAACGGCAGTCGAAAGGTGAACACCTCTCCGGCCATTCCGGAACACGCGGCCATGCCGCCCAAAAACAAAGAGAAGATTCGCCTCCCCCACCCGCCGTGAACTGGTCTCATACGTCGCGGGAACCTTGCCGTCCGCGCCCAGCGGAGCAAGCGGCAATCCCGCTGCAGACACACTCTATGCGTTAGCGCTTCTCCGCCTCAAACCACAGATAGATCGGCGATTCCGTGACCGTGAGCCTGACGCCGTCTTGGCCTTCCACCACCGCGCCGCCGCTCGACGGAGCACCGGCTTGGAGCGGCATGGTTTCGGACTTCACCAACCGTCCCGGCAAGCCGCCCAATACCCGCGCCGTGGAACGGCCTTCCCCCGTCGGAGACCACACCGCCCAGACCGTGCGCGACGCGTCGCCGCCATGGCGATAGGCCTGCACGCGCAGTTCACCCGGTTCGTTCGTCACGATCCCGTCGAAGCGATATTCACCCAGCGTTGTCTGGAGATGCGCCATCGCGTGGAAGGCGGGCTTGGGCTCGAAGTTCCGCGTGAGCCCGGCAGCGGCGTGGAGCTTGGGCCCGTCCGAATCGTTGAAGAAATACACGTAGGCCCGCTCCACCGGCATCACCGAGAAGACCAGCACCGACCGCACGTTCCACTGCGCTTGCTGTGTATCGGTCACACCCACCCACTTCTCGAAATCCCCGCCCGGCGACGGCGGCTTCGTGCTGCTGTCGTAGCCGAATTCCGTGATCCAAACCGGCTTCCCGGCCGCGTGTTCGTCGCGCCAACGGCACAGCGCCTCCACGTCCTGGAGATACTTCGGCAGCTTCGGATCTTCCGGAAAACTCCGTCGCCACGTCGGCCAGCCCTCCAGTTGCGCGTAGGTGTGGAGGTTCAGCACGTCGTAGAGCCCGCCCAATCCTTCCAGACAGCGCACGCTCTTCTCGTAGTCGCCGCTCGCACCGACGGTGAGGTTGCAGGTGGCGATGCGGAGCTGCGGATCGCCCTCGCGGATGCCCGAGGCCATCGCGCGGAAAAGCTTCGCATAATCCGCGTCGCTCCATTGCCCCGGCTCGTTGCCGATCTCGACGGCTTCGACCAATCGCCGCGCGCCCGAGGGACCGAACTCCCGGGCGAAGGCGCGTCCATACGCGCGGGCATCGGCTTCGATGTCCGTCCAGTTCGTCCGCGCAATGCTCTCGAACATGAGCGAGACATCCGTCCGCCAGCCCGCCTTCTGCCAAGAGCCGTAAACGTGGCTCCAATCGACGCGGTTCTTGGCGAAGGGCCAATCGGGCAGCACGGCGGTGTTCGTGCCCAAGTCCCACTCCACCGGATGGTAGTCGCGCACCAGCGTCGCCACGGGCCGATACAGCTCCGGCTTGAAGAGCACGGTGTGCCCGTTGATCCCGATGAAGTCCTTCAAGAGCGGCCGGACGGAAGCCGCCGAACGGGCCGTCTGCAGCCCGCAGGCCAAAAGCAAAAGGCCAATCAACCACCGTCCACCCTTCAACCCGTTCCCAGGCTCTTTGCTCATAGACTCTGGTCCTCCACCTTTTCCAGCCGAGTCTCCGGCAGGTCCCGCGAGCCGCGCAGCGTGAACCCTTCGACATCCTTCAACCGGATCGTCGCGCCGCCCTCGACCTTCTGCGCCTTGATGTTCACCAGGTCCACGTCGCGCACCTGGTCGAGCTGGAACGCGGGCCGCTGGTCGGGCGCGGCGAAGCGCAGATCGATGTCGCCGAGTTCGACGCCGACGGCGTGGCGCACATAGACGCCGAAGCTGGGCGTGACGCCGAACATCGACGGCTCGGGATAGGCGTTCTCGTTTTCCGGGATCGCGCGCCCGGCCTGTTCCTTCGTGCCGCCGCCCCGGTAGTGGACGCGGATGCCGCGCAGCACCACGTCCTCGATCGGCCGCTCCTTCAATCCCGCGATCAGGATCGCGTAGCGCGGGTCCACGTCGTAGGCGCTGACGTTGGTGATGCGGATACGGCGCAACTGCCCCACGGGCACGCCCTCCGGTCCGCGCATCCTTTTGCCGAGGCGGAGGAAGATCGGCGAATTCACCACTTCGCGCAGGGTGATGTTGTCGATGGTCACGTCTTCCAGCAGCCCGCCGTCCACCGTCTCCAGCGCGATGCCTCGCGTCCGCTCGAAGACGCAGTTGGCGATGGCGATGTTGCGGAACCCGGCGTTGGACTCGGTGCCGAACTTGATCCGCCCACAGTTGCCGTCGTGGTCCGGAGCGATGTCCTGCGTGCGCTGGAAGGTGCCGTCGAGAAAGGTGCCGACATCGAAGCCCGTGCCCTGGCAGTTGATGATCGTGACGTTCTCGGTGAACCGCGGATAGCCGAGGCCGAAGGAGCTCTTGAGCACGTAGGCGTCGTCGTTCGGCGAATTCACCGAGCAGTTCGAGATGCGCACATTGCGGCAGCAGTCGATGTCGAAGCCGTCGCTCTGCGTGTCCACCTTCACGTTGTCGATGGTCAGGTTGTCCACGCCGGTGGCGAGCAGCGCGAAGTGGCCGCCCAGCAGGACGGAGAAATCGCGCAGGACGACGTTCCGGCATTCCTTCAAGGCGATGGCCTTGTTGCCCTCGCCGTTCATCGTGGGATCGAGCGGCGGACGGAGTCCGACAGCGACGGCGTTGGTCGCCTGGTAGGTGCTCTCGACGGGATTGGTCACGCCGGTGCTGAAGACCAGCGGCATGTCGCCCGCCTGGCTGGCGCGGCGTGGGCCGGGACCGCGCTTCGTCAGACCCTTGCCGTGGATCAAACCGGGACCGGTGATGGAGATGTTTTCCAGGCCGATGCCCCAGATGAGGCTGTTCTGCCAATGGCTGTGGCCGAAGTCCTGATACATGTCCCAGGGGTTGTCCTCCGGCAGATCGTATTGGCCCGCGTGTTCTTGCGGGCTGGCGGCTTCCAGCACGGCTCCGGCGTCGAGGTGCACGCGGATGTGGCTCTTCAGCCGGATGGAGAAGCTCAGATAACGCCCCGCCGGAAAATGCACCGTGCCGCCCCCGGCCGACGCGGCCGCGTCGATGGCTCGGTTGATCGCGTCGGTGTCGAGCGTGGCGTCATTGGGCGTCGCGCCGTAGCGGGTGATGTCGTAAACACCGGTCGAATCAGCCGCGAAAACGCCGCCCGCGAGGACCAGCGACAGGACCAAGACCGAAAACCGGCGCACGAGCCGCCCGTGGCCGAAAGCAGGAGGTGTCGGGGAATGCATCCGCTCCTGCCTACCAGCCGAGCCCGCCACCGCCAACCCCGGAAGCGCGGCCGTCGGAGAGATTGGGATTGTCCGGCGAACCCGGTTGCGGGATGAAGCCTCCGTTCCCACCCGATGAAAACCATCCCGACCTTTCTCCGGACCGTCGTTTGCGCCTTTGCGCTGCACGGCTTCGCCACCGCCGCCGAATTGCCCGCTGCCATTCCGCTCTGGCCGAACGGCGCGCCCGGTTCCGAAGCGAAGAAGGATCTGCCGGAGATCGATCTGAAGAACGACTTCGGCGGCATCGCGGGCATCCACCATCCGTCGATCACGCCGTTCCTGCCCGCGAAGGAAGCCGCCACCGGCGCGGCCGTGCTGGTCATCCCCGGCGGCGGCCATCGGATGCTCGCCATCCAGCATGAGGGCTACAACGTGGGCCGCTGGCTGGCCGAACACGGCATCGCCGCCTTCGTGCTCAAGCACCGGCTGGCCCGCGAAACCAACTCCACCTACCGCATCGAGGTCGAGGCGTTGGCCGACACGCAGCGGGCATTGCGCGTGATCCGCTCGCGTGCGACGGAATGGGGCGTCGATCCCGCGCGCCTCGGAGCGATGGGCTTCTCCGCTGGCGGCGAACTGGTGAACCTGGTCAGCCTCCGCCACGACGACGGCCAGTCCGACGCCGCCGATCCGATCGACCGCTTCGGCTGCAAGATCGCCTTCCAGGGGCTCATCTATCCGGGGCGTTCCGGCGACATCCAGCCGCAGCCCGGTTCCCCGCCCGTCTTCCTCGCCGCCGGTTTCAACGACCGGCCCGACATCTCCGAGGGTCTGGCCGAAGCCTATCTGCGCTTCAAGAAGGTCAAGGTTCCCGCCGAACTCCACATCTACGCCGGAGCCGGTCACGGCTTCGGCCTGCGCGAGACGAACAAAGGTCCATCCGCCGCCTGGCCGCTGCGCTTCCGCGAATGGCTGGAGGAGCGGGGATTCTTGAAGGGGAAGCCGTAGCAAGAGGAGCGCGGACGGTCACGTCCGCGAGGCCGCGAACTTGACTGATCACGACGACACTGTGGTCTTGTAGTGGACACAAGCCGTCGGTTGAGCTGGTCAAGAAATGACTACATTCAACGCCAGCTGTTCGGACGAAGAGATTCGAAACGCCGTGATCGAATGGTCGGAATGTCTTGCGCAGGGCAGGTATGCGGCCGCTCTCGGAATGTTTCTCCAAACTTCCGAGTCGTTTGGGTTCGAGTGGACGCCTGAACACCTGGAGGATTGGGTTTCCAATTATGGATGCGCCCGGAAAAACAACCATATTCGAAAATATAGGAAGGTAACATCGTTTT
>CAMLMI010000093.1 GCA_946480965.1 uncultured Verrucomicrobiales bacterium
GACGCTGCAATTCAAGCTCAACGTCATCTCATTTCTCGGTCTATGAATTCGGAGAAGTCTTTGTATGCAATCACTCGTTGGTCAATCCCATGGGTAGATACAGATGGGCAAAACTGCTTTGCCATACTCAGGATTCTTTGGGTCTGACGCGATGCTTTCGGACCCCGCCCCAAGTCATCCAAAACGCTTTCTGGTGATGCCGAAACAAGCTGAGGTTCGGGAACCAGAGAGCCTTCGGATACTTTCTTTCTTCTGATCTCGAAAAGCCTCTTGAACCCGTCGTCCAAGAAAGAGTGCATTGAGATTCCCACAAACGATATCCTTGCTGCTTCAGCGATTTCCCTCCCTGCTCTCGTCCAAATGGCTTTGAAAAGGGACGCGTTGTCCTTCCCAGGTTTTGCCCAATAACTTCTCCCAGGCTTTGACTTCGTCGGGACTAATTTTTCGAAATGCTCATCCGATACGTGCATTTCCCACGGAAACGCAATCAACGGCGGCTTGGTATCTTGGATCTTTCGAAACAAAGATTCATGATTCCTTCCAAAGATATCGTTGTGTGTGAGGAATCCCTTGTTCTTTGGCGTATCAGGAACTGCAACCGTCCCATGAAGCTTCAAAAAACAGAATCCCGTTCCCTGGGCTAGATGCTCAGATTCACGATAGGCGAACCCACTCGAGATGGCGTCCAGCACATCCTCCGACACCTCTTCCATTGCGGCAGCCTTTCGGGTTTTGTAGGCGCGGCCCAGAAGAAAGTCTAAGTATGGGTCATAGTTGAATGTGAGGACGCAAACGTCGTTTCGAAAATCGTGTAGGTTGGGCAGAAATAGCTTCTGGATAAATCGGTAATAGTCGGAGGTCGCGAATCCTGTTGTGGTCGCTTTAATGTCCCGGCTGACCGGTGAAAAAACGAATTCGGGATTCAGCACGGCCAAAGCAACAGACATCAGCTTTTTCATCCCTGCGACTTGCTCTGGAAACCTTGCTTGAGCCAGCTTACTGAACTCGTCGACCGTTGCGAAACCTCCTTCCCTGAAAAGCCTCATTTCATCCTGCATCGTATCGGTAAGATCGAGAGCGCTCGTGTAGTTGTTGCTTATGCGAGCATCCAAATGGGTTCGCGCCAAGTATCTGCCCCACTCCTGTTTACCCGATAGAAGTTGGCGCAGCTCCTCGGCCATTGGATATCCAGAAGTGTAAGATGCTCCTGCTCCTAGAATGATGACGTGATTGGCCATGGCGGTGGACGGATTTAGTAGAGCAGCCACCACTTTTGGACAAGCACAGCAGTGAACGAAGGCTATCAAAGCCACTTCACTTCCAGATCCTGCCATTTCGGGGTTTCGATCGGTTTCTGGTGCCGCTTCCGGACGAGCCGGCCGTCTCGGCTTCGGTGGCAAGATGGCGGAGGAGTTGAAGGACATTCTCTTGACGCGGACGGGACGTCTACTTCAACTCCGGCACCTTCAATCCAGCGGCGGCGGCCAACGCGGATTGCCTCTGGTCGAACGACAGAAACACCCCGCATCCCAGGACCGACGCCGCGGCCACGTGGAGAATGTCGAGGCTGCGGGTGCCGATCCGGTCGGTGTGACGGGCGCTCAGGCGCTCCGCTTCCAGCAGCATTTCCGGCCAATCCACGTCCACGAACCGGAACACTCCGGAGGCCACGTCGGAAAGCAGGGCCTGGATCGACTGTTCGCTTTGCTCCAAGGTGATCTCCTTGCGGAAAACGCGGAGGCGAAGGGCGTTTCGGAACTCCAGCCGGTGGAGCGCGGTGAAGGGCAACGGCTCCCGTTGCCGTCGCATGAAGGCCAGCACCCGCGCCGTGTGGGAATCGGGCGTGTGCAGGGAACAGACGAATCCGGTATCCGCGTAGGAGGTCATCGGTCGCCGCGTTCGTCCGCCAGAAGCTCGGTGGCCGTGGTCGAGAGCGAGGTTTCGCCGTAGATTGATTTTAGCCGGGCCGCAAAGTCGGGGCGGGGTGCCCGCGATCCACCCTCGGGGGAGGGAGGGGCCAGGATGGCGACGAGTTTTCCGTGCTTGCGCACCTCGACGGATTCGCCGGCCTCGACCCATTCCAACACGGCCGCCGTGTCATGTTTCAGCTCCCGAATGCTCGTCGTTTTCACTGTGACACAATTTGGTGACACGCTTTCTTTGTCAACCGGTGTCCGTGGTCGTTTACCTCACCTCTCGATCCAGCCACTTCAGGGTTTCGATCTGCTTCTGGGGCGCCGTCCGACAGGAGGCTCACAGAGCTGATAGCTTTCCCAATGGCCCTGGAACATTTTGTGCAGACGGCGGAGCGCAGGGTTTAATTGTCGGCAGCGGACGCCGATCCTTTCCCGGATGAAGGCTTTGGTCCATGTCGTGAAAGTGTTTGCGGTGATCTTCACGGTGCTTTGCGTCGTGGCGGCGATCATTTTCCCGTTCACCGAGCAACAGGGACTGCGGGGTTATGTGCTCGTGTTGCTGGCCGTATCGGCCGCTTGGACCGGGCTGGGAGCCTTGTGGGTGTATTCGGCCAACAAAAGTCCCTTGTCCATCAGCGGCACGAACCCGGAAGCCTCGGATGATCCGATGGTCCGGGAGATCGCGAAGGATCTGAACCAAGGAGCGACGCTGGGATTGGAGGCGTTCTATTCGGGGCTGGCATCCGTCCTCATCGCCTATTCGATCTACAAGGACCTAACACCCGAATGAACGGCGGATGATGGAAGCCATGTCGTCGCGATAACTTCTCTTCTCTGGCGCGGCCGCGCTCTTGCGGTATTCATTCCGCCGAATGACCGCACGGCTTCCCCAACTCCCACCCGCCGCTTCGCCGCTCGCGCGGGCGGATCGGCATTTTGTGGCTTGGGACTGGGGCGAGGTCACGGCCATCAACCAGTCGCTCTGCCGCAGGGGGCGCGCCCAGCACGGGCTCAATCCGGAGGCCCATGCGCTCGTGGCCGCCGATTGGGAAGTGGCCCGTGCCTGCGCGTTGCCGCTGCTGGACGTGCTGGAGCACCTGCACCGCAGCCATCGCCGGGAACCGTTCTTCTTCTTCAACGAATCGACCTTCTCCCAGGTCGGCCGCGAATTGTGCGGCCAGGTCTTCGCGTCGCTGCCCGCGCTGCGTCGGCGCGAGACGACCACCGCCATCATGCGGTTCGTTGCGGGGCTGATGGAACGCGCGGCGATGGTCGAGATCGTCGAGAACCTCTGGAGCCCCATGCGGCCGGAGCCGGGCGACCGGGTCCGAACGCTGCGCGGTTCGCTCGTGGGCACCGTGCTCGGGACCGCGCCGGATGGCCGGGTCCATTGGTTGCCGGATTGCGCCAGCGTCCGGCTGATCACCTTGCCGGAGCTGCTGCTGCGGATCGATTCCGCCCGCTCGCGCCGGGCCATGAGCTGAGGGGTTCCGGGGCGGAGCAGCATCCGGATCGCCTGCTTCCAGCATGGCGGCTGCGCGGGCCAAGGCCTACTTCGACACGATCCACTTCAGCATCCGGCCGAAGGTGGGGGCCTGGCCCTGGGAGAGCAGGCCGATGCGGAAGATTTTCCCCGCCGCCCAGACGCACAGCAGCATGAAGGCAACGGCGAGCCCTGCGCCGAGCAGGATTTCCCAGAGCGGCGGCGCGGGCTTCGAGGCGATGCGCAGCGTCATGATCGTCGGCGTGGCGGGCGGGAAGAGCGACAGCGCACGTGAGAACGAACTGGACGGGGACTGGAGCACGGGGCCAAGGCAGAACATCGGAAGCATCACCAGCATCATCGCCGGGAACATCAGGCTCTGCGCGTCGCGGATCTCGCTGCACGCGGAACCGACCGCGAGGAAGATCGAACCGAAGGTCAGCAACGCAATCATCTGGAAGAGCAGGAACCAGGCGAACAATGCCGGGTCCACTTCGCTGAACAGGCCGAACTTTGCCAGCATCCAGCCCGTGCTGCCGAGGTAGAGCACGGAGAGCGTGAGCGAGACCAGCACCGCGCCGACCAGCTTTCCCATCATCAACTGGAACGGGCTGACCGAGGCCACCAGCACTTCGGCGATCTTCTGCATCTTCTCCTCCAGCACGCTGTTCAGCAGCGCGGGGGCGGACGACATCACCAGCATGAAGAGCAGGATCACCGTGGCCATCGGCACGAGGATCGTGGCGGCGCGGTTCGTTTCCTTCGCGCCCTGGATCTTGCCGCTGGCGTCGCGCTTGGTCAGGCCCAGCTCGCGGATCTCGACCGGCGTGGTGAGGCGCTGGACGAGGACTCGGTCCACCCCGGCGGCCTCGAAGCGCAGCCGCTTCACCTCGTCGCCGATGACGCGGTTCAACCAGCGGGGCAATTCCTCGTAGCTGGCCGTTTCGGTGAAGTAGGAGACGGCGTTGGTCGCGCCGATGGCCGTGGCGTCGGGGCGGATGACGAGGAAGGCGAACAGCTCCTTGCGCCGCACGCGGTCGGACAGCGTCAGCTCCAGCGCCTCGTCGAACGCGGCGTTGGTGGACACGGCCTCGATCTCGAAGGCGGGCCGGATCTGCTTGGTGCGATTGGTCGAGGCGAAGAGCTCGTTCGCGTTGCGCTCCGCCGCCTTCGTTTCCAGCAGCGGCAGGAAGATCCCCGACTGGTCGAGGACCGCGAGCCGACGCGGGCGGATGTCCACCTTGTCCTTGGCGACGTGCCCGACGATCAGCCCGCCGAACATCATCACGGGAAGCGCCAGCAGTCCGATGATGAAGGCCTTGCTGCGGACGGCGTTCAGATACTCCGTCCAGGCGACGGTCCAGATCTTACGCATGGGCGGCCTCCGGGGCTTGGGGTTGGGCGATGCGGACGAAGATGTCGTGGAGCGACGGCGTGGAGACCTCGAAGAGTTCCACCCTGGCCCGGGCGGCTATGGCTTGGAGCAAGGCCTGCGGATCGCCGGTGTTTCGCAGTTCCAAGTGCTGGCCGAAATCGCGCGCGACCTCGACGCCGGGAATGCCGCGCAGCGCCTCTGCGCCGCCCTGGACGCGGAGCCGGAGCGTGTCGCGGCCGTAACGCGCGCGGATGCTCTCCAGCGTGCCGTCCAGCACCTTGTTCCCGCGATAGATCATGAAGACGTAGTCGCACATCTCCTCGGCGGCCGACATGTTGTGGGTGGAGAAGATGATCGTCGTGCCCTGCTTCCGCAGATCGAGGATGGCCGAGCGGAGCACGTCCAGATTCACGGGGTCCAAGCCGGTGAACGGCTCGTCGAGGATCAGCAGCCTGGGTCGGGCGATGACGGCGGAGATGAACTGGACCTTTTGCGCCATGCCCTTGGACAACGCCTCCAGCTTCTTGCCCGCCCACGCCTGGAGCCCCATCCGTTCCAGCCATCGGTCGGCCGCGGGACCGGCTTCGTTCGCCGCCATGCCCTTGAGTCCGGCGTAGTAGATGAGCAGCCGACGCACGGTCATCTTCTTGTAGAGGCCGCGCTCTTCGGGGAGGTAGCCGATGGCGTCGTTGGCCGCGCGGGTGCCGGTCTGGCCGAGGACTTCGACCGTCCCGGCGTCGGGCAACACGAGATGGAGGATCGTGCGGATGGTCGTGGTCTTGCCCGAGCCGTTGGGCCCGATGAAGCCGTAGATCGATCCGGTGGGCACCTGGAGGGTGAGGTCGTTGACCGCGACATGCTGGCCATAACGCTTGGTCACGTGAACCAGGCTGACGGCGAAGGAAGGAGGCGCGGCGCTCATGAGTTGGACGCGGCGACTGTGGGCGGCGGACGGGTGCGGCTCAATTGGATTTCGCGGCGGACAATGTAATCCGCTTCCCGAGCTCAAAGGCGAATCGCGTGGAGCATCCGTTCGCGACCCGTGTCGTCGGGCAGAATGGCTTCGACGGTCCAACCGGCTTGCTTGAAGAGCACGCGCAGATCGGGGCCTTGGCCTTCGCCGAATTCGGCGAGCAACTGACCGCCGGGGTTCAGCCACGCGGGAGCCGTCTCCGCCAGCATCCGGTAGAAGTCCAAACCGTCCGGGCCGCCGTCGAGCGCGAGCGCCGGATCGAAGTCGCGCACCTCCGGTTGGAGCTTGGCGATCTCGGCAGTGGGGATGTAGGGCGGGTTGGTGACGATGAGGTCGAAGCGCAGTCCGGCGGGCAAAGCATGGAAACCGTCGCCGAGATGAAAGGTGATCCGATCCGCCGCGCCCAGCGACGCCGCGTTCGCGCGGGCGACGGCGAGTGCGTCCGGCGAAAGGTCCACAGCGTGGACTTCGGCTCCGGGCAGATCCAAAGCGAGGGTGATCGCGAGACAGCCGCTGCCTGTGCCGAAGTCGAGAATGCGTAGGGAAGGGTAGGAAGCCTGTCCCACCTTCACCGCCCATTGCGCCAGCAGTTCCGTCTCGGGACGGGGAATGAGCACGTGGCGGTTCACGGCGAAAACCCGGCCGCAAAATTCCGCCGTGCCGAGGAGATGCTGGAGCGGTTCGCGCGTTTCGCGTCGGACCAACAGGGCTTCCAGCGCGGCCAGGTCTTGGCCGGAGAGAACGCGGCTTTGTTCGAGGAACAGTTCCAGGCGTGGCAGGCGCAGCACATGGGCGAGCAACCACTCGGCCTCGGTCCGCGCGGATTCCACGCCCGCCCGGTGCAGGCGTTCGGTGGTTTGTCGCAGGATCTCGCGGACGGTCATCGCGGCGGATGCTGGGCAAGCGTGCAGCGGGAGGCGAGCCCGGTGACGGGTGTCGTTTGTTTTTGGGTTTGGCGGTCGCGAGGGCGTGGAGTTCCTTCGGGCTGGAATGAATCTCCGGCTGCTTATCTTTCTGGGCACGACGCTTCCGCTCTTGGCCGCTGAACCATCGCCTGTCGCACCGCCGATCCGGTTGAACACCGTTGGGTATCTGCCGCTGGCGCCCAAGCATGCGAGCGTTTCGTCGCCTACGGGGACAAACTTCAACATCGTGCAGGACGGAACCAGAGCCGTGGTTTTCACTGGATCGTTGAGCGGTCCGCGCCGCAACGAGGACACGGGCGAGGAGCTGAGGACGGCCGATTTTTCCACCGTGACCAACGCGGGCACCTATCGGCTGAAGATCGCCGGCGTGGGCGAATCCGCGCCGTTCACCATTGCGGCGGATGTGTTCCGGGAACCGTTCCGCTTGGCGACGCGCGCGATGTATCTCTGGCGCTGCGGCACCGCTGTCTCCGGTTCGCACGGCGGCCACACCTTCGTCCAGGGCGTCTGCCACACGAACGACGCATGGCTGGATCCCGTGACGGGAAAACACGAGCGGATCGATCTGAACGGCGGTTGGCACGACGCGGGCGACTACAACAAATACGTGGTCAATGCGGGCGTGACCGTCGGCGTGATGCTGCGGGCCTGGGAAGATTTCGAGGCTAAGATTCGAGCCGTGCCGCTGGGCCTACCCGAAGCCGGCGGCGTGTTGCCCGAGTATCTCGCCGAGGTGAAGTGGGAACTCGACTGGCTGCTGAAGATGCAGGCGCCGGACGGCTCGGTGTATCACAAGGTGTCCACGCGGAAGTTCGGCGGCTTCGTCATGCCGGAGAAGGAAGCGGCCGAGCGTTTCGTGGTTCCCTGGAGCAGCACGGCCACGGCGTCGTTTGTCGCGATGATGGCGCAAGCCGCGCGGCTCTACCGCCCGTTCGACGCCGCCTATGCGGACCGCTGTTTGGTCGCAGCGCGCAAGAGCTGGGACTTCCTGCTGAAACATCCCGAAAACGTCGCGGCCGATCAAAGCGGCTTCGACACGGGCCCTTACGCCGCGCACGACCGCGACGCCCACACCTGGGCGGCGGCGGAACTGTGGGAAGCCACGGGGGAAGCGACTTTTCTAAGCGAATTCGAGTCTCGTTCCCGCGAGCCCAAGCTGCGGGTGGACGGGATCTGGGATTGGGGCAATCCGCGCAACCTCGGCACCTTGGTCTATCTCGGTTCCAAGCGGACAGGCCGTTCAGCCGAAGTCATGGAAGGGCTCCGCACCAATTTGCTCAACACCGCGTATTGGCTCCTCTCCGAACGCGACCGGCACGGTTACGCGCGGCCAGCGGGGAAGTTCTATTCGTGGGGCGTGAACGGAACGGTGGCCCGGCAGGTCGTGCTGCTGGAAGCGGCGCATCGTTTGACCGGAGACCGGCGTTTCCGCGAAGCCGGACTGGACGCTGTGAACCATCTGCTCGGCCGCAATCCCTACGGTCGTTCCTACGTGACGGGGCTGGGCTATCGGCCGCCGTTGAAGCCGCATGATCGCCGCGCGGGGGCCGATGGCATCGACGCGCCTTGGCCCGGCTATCTCGTCGGCGGACCGGAGAAAACCGCGCTGGGCTGGAAGGACGAGGAGGCCGACTACCGCAACAACGAGATCGCCATCAACTGGAACGCGGCGCTGATCTACGCGCTGGCGGCGGGTTTGGCGGAGCCGCGTTGAACGGGTCCCAGCGGATCGGCGAAACCGATAGGACGGCCGTTCAGATTCCCAGCAGCGCCTTGCGGACGGTCTGGGCCATGAGCTTGGCCCCGGCGGCGTTGGGATGGATGTGGTCGGGGAACAGCTCGGGGCGGTCCGACAAGGCGGCGTTGAGGTCGATGACGGGGAGCTGCTTCTTGTCCGCGACCTTTTGCAGCGCGGGCAGCACGCCCTCCATGAGGTCCTTCTCGTTGATGCCCCACTGGTCCTTGTAAACGGGCACGGGGAGGATCAGCCAGACCGGCGGCTTGGAGGGCAGCTTCTGGAAGTGTTCGACGAGCGCGACCATGTCGTCCACGAACTCCTTGCCGTGCGCCTGCCAGTTCTGCGGCTTGGTGTCGTTGGTGCCGAGCTTGATCAGGACCAGCTCGGGCGCGTAGGCGGTGGCGTCCTTGAAGGCGTCGGTCTTCCACCACGGATGGTCGCCGTTCTTGAGCAGCGTGGCGCCGCTGACGCCGAAGTTGCGCACCTCGAACTTGTCGCCCAGCAGCAGGCCGAGCTGGCGCGGGTAGTTGTTCGCCTCCCGTTCCTCCACGCCCGCGCCGAAGGTGATGCTGTCGCCCACGCAGGCGACGCGGAGCGGCGTGGTGCGGTTGAAGGTGTCGATGCGGGGCGGTTCCGGCGTGCTGGAACAACCGACCCAGAGCGCGGGCACGGCGGCGGTCAGCAGGGCGAGAAAGGCACGGCGAGAATGTTGGATCGACATGCGGCGGATTCAAACGGTCGCGGCGGGCCGAAGGCAAGCCACGGTCGCGGCCCGCCCGCTGCCCAAGAAGGAGCGGCGGATGCCGGAGCGGAGGGCAAAAGAAGGGAACAGGCGCGGGCGCGGAAACTTCCGCTTGAACCGAAGCGCGGGAGCCCTAATGTCTCGCGACGCAGTTACGGAAGGCGGGGTAGCCAAGTGGTAAGGCACGGCTCTGCAAAAGCTGCATCGCCGGTTCGATTCCGGCCCTCGCCTCCAACTCCAGCTGCGCATCAGCAAGGATTTCGGATTCTCCACAAGCCAAGTGCCAGCAAGGCGTTGCTCTGGGAATCCGGGGCAACTCGCACGAATCCGCCCGCTGCCCGCCAATGGGACTTCTACCAAGGGCCGTCACCAGTGAGGAGCACCGTCCCATCATTGGCCGTGGGACCAGCCTGGCGCGCGCGCCGATTCATCCTGTGGCGGCTCCATGACGTCTCACCCAACCTGAACCACCACGGCCAAGCAGAACCTCTGCCCGACGCGGTGCCGCAGCCGAAGGGGCGCATCAGACTTCGGGTCGAGGCGAACCCGGTCCACCTGGCGGAAGGCGGATGGCTGAAAAGCCCAAGGCGCATCGCGATCCGTTTGCCCTGCCGGAGGCGTAGCAGCGAGGAATTGGCGAGTTCCGACCAACAAGCGATGGAGCCCATTTGCCAAGCGATGGGCGGATACGTGCCGGCGACCGGGATAAACATTTCAACATGGGCGTGGAACCTGGAACCGGACACGTCAAGCCGGCGGCTCGATTCGTGAGAATCGACGCCGGTGGGGTGACATTGGACGGGGACTGGCACGTTCCTCCGGGCGCGACGGGAATGGTCCTGTTCGCGCATGGCAGCGGCAGCAGCCGGCACAGCCCCCGAAACCAGCAGGTCGCCCGCACCTTGCGCGAGTCCGGCATCGGCACATTGCTGTTCGACCTTTTGAGCCGCGAGGAGGAAGCGCTCGAAGCGGAAACGGGAAACCTGCGGTTCGACATCGACCTGCTTTCCGAACGCCTGGTTGCGGCCACGCGTTGGGTGGCGCGACAGCCGGACGGAGACCACCTGGGTTTCGGCTATTTCGGGGCGAGCACCGGGGGCGCGGCGGCACTGGTCGCGGCGGCGGAGCTCGGGCCGGCCGTGGACGCGGTGGTCGTGCGCGGCGGCCGTCCCGACCTGGCGAACCACTGCCTTCCTCGCGTGGAGGCGGCCACGCTGCTTCTCGTCGGAGAGCGCGACGACGCCGTGCTGCAGATGAACCGGGATGCGTTCGCGAAACTCCGCTGCAGGAAGAAGCTGTCCATCGTGCCACGGGCCGGACACCTGTTCGAGGAACCGGGGGCGCTGGAGGAAGTGGCCCGGCAAGCCGTGGCCTGGTTCGGGCGATATTTGAAAGCGCGATGAGCAGGACTTCCATGACGATGCCATTCCAGAACCGGATCGAGGCCGGCCAGTTGTTGGCGAGGCGGCTGTCTCGATACGCGAACCGGCCCGACGTCCTGGTGTTGGCCCTGCCGCGAGGCGGCGTGCCGGTCGGCTACGCGGTGGCGCGGGCATTGAATCTCCCGCTGGACGTGTTTGTCGTCCGGAAGCTGGGCGTGCCGGGGCACGAGGAGCTCGCCATGGGAGCCATCGCCAGCGGAGGAACGCGGGTGCTGAACAAGGATGTGGTGGTGGGATTGGGGATTCCGGACGAAATCATCGACGCCGTGACCGCCCGCGAGGTTCAAGAACTGAACCGGCGCGACCGGGCCTATCGTGGCACCCGTCCAGCCCCCGAAGTGCAGGGCCGAACCATCATCCTGGTGGACGACGGCATCGCGACCGGCTCGACGATGCGGGCCGCGGTTGAAGCCCTGCGGCGGCTCAAGGCCTCCCGCATCGTCATGGCGGCCCCCACGGTGGCCTTGTCCACCGCGGGCGAGTTGCGGCCGGTCGCGGATGAACTGGTCGCGGTGATGACGCCCGCCGACTTCGTCGGAGTCGGCCAATGGTATGTCGATTTCTCGCAGACCGAGGACGAGGAGGTTCGCGAACTGCTGGGAAAGTCCCTCCAACCCGCCACCCGCCGGGACGATGAATCCGCTGGCAAAGCTCGTCCGTGAAGCGGCCGTCTCCTTGAACGGATCCGCCGGCGACTACGATCCGCTGCTGGATCTCGTGGGAGACGCACGCTTCGTGCTTCTGGGCGAGGCGACGCACGGAACCCACGAGTTTTACCGGGCGCGGGCGGAGATCACGAAGCGGCTGGTCCGCGAGAAGGGATTTTGCGCCATCGTCGCGGAGGCGGACTGGCCCGACGCCTATCGGGTCAACCGCCATGTCCGGGGCGTGGGCCAGGACGCGGACGCCGCCGAGGCGCTCGGCGGCTTCAAACGGTTTCCACAATGGATGTGGCGCAACGCCGACGTGCTGGATTTCGTGGGCTGGCTCCGGGAACACAACGACCAACAACCGGACGACGAACGCAAGGCGGGCTTCTACGGTCTCGATCTCTACAGCCTGCACGCGTCCATCGACGCCGTGCTGGCGTATCTGGAAAAGATGGACCCGGCGGCGGCGCGGCTCGCCCGCCAGCGCTACGCCTGCTTCGACCATTTCGACCGGAACACGCAAACCTATGGCCTCGCCACCGGACTGGGGCTCCAACCGGGCTGCGAGAAAGACGTGGTGGCGGAACTGGTCGAGCTTCGCAGGCGCGAAACCGAGTATCTGCGGCGCGACGGACGCGTCGCGGCCGACGAGTTCTTCTGCGCTGAGCAGAACGCCTCCGTGGTCCGGAACGCGGAACGATACTACCGGACGATGTTCCGCGGCGAGGTGTCGTCCTGGAATCTGCGAGACCGGCACATGATGCAGACGCTCGAAGGCCTTGTGGCGCATCTGGAGCAGTTCCTCAAACCGGTCAAGGTCGCCGTCTGGGCGCACAACACGCATCTCGGGGACGCCCGCGCGACGCAGATGTCGGAGCGGGGCGAGCTGAACCTGGGCCAGCTGGTCCGGGAGAAGTTCGGCCACGATGCCGTGGCGGTCGGTTTCACGACGCACAGCGGCACCGTGACGGCGGCGAGGGAATGGGACGCGCCCGCGCTGCGCCGACGGGTTCGCCCCGCGGCGACGGGGAGCTACGAGGCTCTGTTCCACGACGCCGGCTATGCCCGGTTCTGGCTGGAGTTCGGCAAACATCCGGAAGTCGCGTTCAACCTGCGCTGCCAGCGGTTGGAGAGGGCCATCGGCGTCATCTACCGACCGGAAACGGAGATGGTGAGCCATTACTACTCCGCGCGCCTGCCCGACCAATTCGACGCCGTGCTGCACTTCGACCACACGCGAGGAGTCGAGCCGCTCGAATCCTCCGGCGTGTGGAGGGCGGACGAAGTCGAGGAGACGTTTCCGACCGGCCTATGACCGATGGAGCCACCACGTCGGATCGGACCCGCTGCGGCGGCGGGCATGTGACGATGTTGGACCGTCCGTTCCCGATGTCTTCCTCCCAAGCCGCCGCCAGGTCCATGTGCCGCTCTTTTGGTGCGGCGCGCGCGGCCTTTGCCCGCAGCGCACCCGTGGCTCCGGCGAGCCACGAACTCGTCCGGCCGGGATTTGCCCCGACGAACAATGCCAACGCGCCCGCATCCTCGCCTGCGTCGGCCTCACGCAATGATCCGTCCCGGCCAAGGCCGGCGCCGATTTGGCGGCTTCATCCCGACCGATGATCTCTCGGCGACATTTCCCGGGTGGTCGCCGGCCTCGTGGCTTCAACGGCCTGTCGCGGATCGAATCTCGTTCTTGCGCCAAGGGACGGCGGGCTTGGTCACGGTGAAAAACAGGCCGACCGCTTCAGACATGGAGACAAGGGAACAGCTCACGAGATTCCTGATGGATCCCGCGTCCTACCCACACCGGCCGCGCTCCGTCCGGCTGGTGCAGACGCATGCGTCCCTGGTGTTCATCGCGCCTCCGTTCGTCTTCAAGGTGAAGAAGCCGGTCAGCTTCGGCTTCCTCGACTTTTCCACCCTGGAGAAGCGGCGGCGCTTCTGTGAGCGCGAGGTCGCGCTCAACCGGCGCCTGTCGCCGGGCATCTACCTGGGCGTCGCGCCCATCTCGATGAAGGATGGACGCCACACGTTCGGCGCGGGAGACGAGGTGGTGGAATACGCCGTGAAGATGCGGCGGCTTTCCGAACGCCATTTTCTCGACCGTCTTGTCAGACGGAACGAGGTGGCGCCCGGCGATCTCAACCGGCTGGTGCATGTCCTCAAGCGGTTCTACCTGGCCCAGCATCCGACCGAGGAGATCGAGGCCTGGGGCCGCGTCGATCGCCTGCGCATCAGCACCGACGAGAACTTCCGCCAGGCGCAGGACTTCATCGGAAAGACGCTCTCCCGCGCGGCGTTCGAGACCATCCGGTTCTACACCGACCGGTTCTTCAAACGGCACGCCGCGCTGTTCGCCTCGCGGGTCCGCGGAAAATGGATCCGGGATTGCCACGGCGACCTGCGCCTGGAGCACATCCACATCACGTCCCGAGCGTTGCACATCTACGACTGCATCGAATTCAACGACCGCTTCCGCTACGTGGACGTGGCCAACGACGTGGCCTTCCTGGCCATGGATCTCGACCACGAGGGCCGGCCCGACCTCGCGCAGCGCTTCGTGCGCCAGATGGCCTCCGCGCTCCACGACGAGGGCATGCCGCATCTGATGGACTTCTACAAATGCTACCGGGCCTTTGTCCGGGGGAAGGTCGAAAGCCTGCACAGCGTCGCCCCCGCCGCCCCGGAGGAAGAGCGCGCGGCCTGCGCCGAACGCGCCCGGCGCTACTTCCGGCTCGCGTTGCAATACGCGGTCACCGGTTCGCGGCCCGTCGCGCTCGTCGTGATGGGCCGCATCGCCTCCGGCAAGAGCACGCTGGCCCACGGCCTGGGCGCGGAACTCGGCTGGGAAGCGCGTTCCTCCGACCGCATCCGCAAGGAGATGGCCGGATTTCCCCTCCACGAGCGCGCCGGCCCCGTCGCGAGGAAACGGCTCTACTCGGCGGCCGCGACGGAACGGACCTA
>CAMLMI010000094.1 GCA_946480965.1 uncultured Verrucomicrobiales bacterium
GGTGGAGCGCCACCTGGTTCGCCTCGCACCAGGCGACGAGCCTGGCGGAGACCAGTTCCGGGCCGTTGTCGACGCGGAGCTGGCGTGGGAGCGGCTGGCTTTCCTTGAGCTGGTCGAGCACACGGACGACGCGGGCGGCGGGCAGCGAACTGTCCACCTCGATGGCCAGCACTTCCCGCACGCCTTCGTCGAAAACGTTGAGGGTGCGGAAGCGCTTCCCGCACCAGAGCGTGTCGTGCATGAAGTCCAGCGACCAGACCAGATCGGCTTGCGGTGGAGTGTCGAGGGGCGCTTTCACCCGGGCGGGCAGCCGGCGCTTGGCCCGCCGGGGCAGGTTCAGGCGCAGGGCACGGTAGACCCGCAGCACCCGCTTGTGGTTCCAGCGCACACCGCGCTGGCGCAGGTAGTGGAAGCACTTCCAAAAGCCCCAACGCCCGTGGCGTTCGACCACGGCATTGAGCTTTTCGACCACCTCCTCGTCTCCGCTGTGGCGATCATTGGCGGGGCGATACCACGCCGCCCGCACGCAGCCCATGGCCCGGCAAGCCCGGCTGACCGGCAGCTTCTGTTCCTCAACCAGCCAGTGGAGCGCCTCGGCTCGCTCCACCGGTTTCAGAGCTTTTTTTCGATCAGCTCCTTGAGAGCGTGGTTCTCCATCGCCAGGTCGGCATACATCCGCTTGAGCTTCGTGTGGTCGGCTTCCAGTTCCTTGATCCGGCGCAGTTACGCCACCCCAAGGCCCCATACTTGCTCTTCCAGTTGTAGAAGGTCGGCTGGCTGATGCCGTGCTTGCGTCAGACTTCGGCCACCTTCAACCCCGCATCGGCTTCCTTCACGATCGCCACGATCTGCGTCTCGGTGAATCGGCTCTTCTTCATGTTCTCGGGTCGGTTCTCCCCACCCAATAACTCTACTTCTACCCTGTCTCACAAGAGGGAAAGCTTACAGAAGGGCTTCAACGGGCTCCATGCCCTCGTGACCGAAAAGTTGGGCGAAGACCCGAGGACGGGCGCGCTCTTCGTGTTCACCGACCGTCGGTGCAACCGGCTGAAGATTTTGTTCTGCGACCGGACGGGGCTCTGGGTCTGCACGAAACGGCTGGAGGAAGGGACGTTCTCGTGGCCGCACTCGACCGACAGCAACGCGGCGAAGCTCGAGCTGACGCCGGAGGCGCTCTCGCTGTTGACCGACGGGGTGGACCTGCGGGGGCCGAAGCTGCGGCCGTGGTATCAACGGGACGGAGATGAATAAAACGCCGTCCGGTTCGATCCGTTGAGGGCGAACCGCATGACGCCGCGCGAAGCCGAACTCACCCGCCAGTTGGAGGCGGCCTTGTCGGTGGTGAAGGCGCTGCAACAGGAGAACGCGCTCCTGCGGCAGAAGATCGACCTGCTCGTCCGTCGAGTCTTCGGCACCGGAAGCTCACGCCTCATTTCGTGGCGGGGGTGATGACGACGTCTTTTTTGACGTCGCCCTGTTTGCCGCCTTCCAGCAGGAGTTTGTTGAAGTGGATCCGGGCGGTCACGTTCGTGTCGGTTACGGGTTTGACCAGGTTGACCACGAAGAAGAACTGGTTGGTGGCGCCGGGGGCCAAGCCGTTGGTTTTGCCATCGCCGCCGATGACCCAGCGGGCGCCCTCGCCCAGCATTTCCCCTTTCTGGTTGAGCACGAAAACGGCGGCCCGAGCGGACTGGACCGTATTCGGCAGATCGTTCTTCAACGCCAGCTTCACCAAGGCTTTTTGGCCGGTGAGCTTGGGCGATGATTGGAACACATGCAGTTGAGACTGGGCTCCCATTACGGAAAGGAGCAAAAACATCGCGATCAGCAATGGGTTCATAAAAGCAAGTTATCATTCAGATCGCAGCTTCAAACCCCAAAGTTGCTCCCTTCAGACTTGATGCGTCGCCCTCGACGACCCTCACTAGAAGGCCTTGGCGACCAGCAGAATCAAGATTGGGATCGACTGCGCCAACCCCAATAACTCTAGCCGTTACCTTAGGAGCACCCAGCGTCGATTGGCCAACTTGTCCGATTTCAACTTGTGGTCCTTTTGTGATAGTAACGCGTATTGCGGCTGAGCCATCTGGCAGCAGCATGACTTCATTGACGGTTGCAAGCGTATTCACCGCGACCCTCCTTGCAGCTTTAGAAGTCGTCGAGCGGTTTCGGCGGATTCTGCTGCCGGAATTTTGTATTTGTCAGCGAACTTTAGCAGCTTCTGAGCTGCTTGTATCTCCATCTCCACCAATTGAGTCTTAGGATCCATTCCCCTACGTAGCTGAGCAGTATGAATTAATTCTTCATATACCGATGAGGTCGAAGGATTCATACGAAGCATTATTACATTTTGACTCAAAGTTTCGCCTTCGATCTTGAGGTTAGGTCCTAAATGCAACTCTGACCCAGCATTACTTGCCATGACTCGGCCTGGCTGCTTCTGAAATGCGGTTTGAATACGATCAAACATGGCGGGGTCCATTCCATTCCCGCCAATTTCGCTGTAGATCCTTCCGCTATTCGCAGCTATCGAACCGAAACCATCCGCTAAGTCGCCGAAGGCTGAAACGTTCCCGCGCAGGCCCAATGAACCAAGGCCCGCTTGGAGGAAGCCCCAGTTGTTGCCATTCTGGACGTTTTGGTAGCCGTCGACGATGGCGCTGGCGTTCTGATAGGTGCTGTAGACTTCGCCTCCGGCCGCTAAAGCGCCGTAGCCCAGCTGGCCGGTCGCCCGGAACGCCTGGGCAGATCCCATCGTTGCAGCCGTGATCAGCAGTTCCCGGCCTCCCGTAGCCAAGACGCGAGTTCCGTCATACTCCCAGCCTTGGTAGTCGTAGGAATGGGTCATACCCAAGGAATCGGTGGCGCCAAAGGTCAGGGTATTCGCGGTGATCTGGCGCCCGCCTTCATAGCCCTCATTAAACCCGCCCAGCACTCCACCCAGCCAATAGGCAGCGTCAAACGCGCCACTGCTGCCGGCCGGCGAAGATCCAGAGTTCCATCCTTGATAGAATCCTGCAGCTAGACGCCCATCCGGGTCGTAGTAGTTGATAGGATCGCCGTTGGCGAAGCTGTAGAGGTCCCAAGTGGCCGCGTGGCCCATGGGATCGGGCGAGAGGAAGCGGCCGCCCACGGGATCGTAGTAGCGGGCGCCGATCCAGTAGTAGCCGGTGGGATCGATGCGTTTGCCGCGCCAGAGGGTCGCCTCCAAGGGGGAGACACGGTCGGGCTTCGGGAAGAAGCTCAAATACGACGCCTCGATCGAAACGGGTGCCCGGTATCCCTGCACCGCACCGTATCCGTCCACCCGGGTCGGGTTCCAGGCGGTCTGTCCGCCCTTAACCGTGGCGAGCGTGTGGCCGAAATGATCGGTGACGACAGCGGTCCAAACGGGGCTTTGGGGCGGGGTCAGGCTCAGTCCCGCCGCCGAAACCTCGAACGACGCCTCCAACCCGCCCAAGCCCTGCATGCCACCTTGGCGTCCCGCGTCGTCAGGCCCGTAGACCATCCAATGCCAGCTATTGGCGCGGTGGCGGTTGTAGCCCTGGGGCTGGGACGAGGCCAGGTCCAAGAAGCCCCGGACCAAGCCGATCTCCAGGAACTCCGTCTGGGGATCATAGACATGGGTGTCAAAGGCGAGCGAACTGCGGATGCCGTAGATGTGGTCGGCATCGATGGTCCTCAGGCGGCGCCCCATGGCGTCATAAACGGCATGAAAGCCCCGAACCGGTTCCTGGGGATCGGCGGTGTGGGTCATGACGGAGAGCAGCCGTCCCCGGGCATCCCAGATGAACTCCTGGCGTTCCCCGTTCCCGCCGGTTTCCGTGCGCTGGGAAACATGGCCTCCCAGGAAATCCGTGTGGATCGAACGGTCACCGGCCAAAGTAAACGAGCTTTGTTTGGTCACGGGCCGGTTCAAGCGGTCCTTGCCTTCGACTTTCAGGACATGGGTTCCCGGGTCCAGCGAAAGGTCCACCCACCAGGTCGATTCGGTTCCCACCACGTCGTAGGCGAGCCCGGACACGACCGTGTTGTCGAGTTTCGCGGTCAGGCCCGAAACGCCCGAAGCGGTGCCGTGGGCCCGGAGCTTGAAAATGGATGCGGCGATCCTCTCGTCCGCCACACGGCCGAACTGGTCCAGTGTGGGAATCTGCGTGGACTGAGGCGCTGCGACCCATCCGTTGTCCAAGCTGCCGGACTCGATCATGGCGACCCTCACGCCCAAGCCCGCCTGGTCGTGGCTGTGCGTGAGGGTCAACGCACCGCCCGTTCCGGAGCGCGCCTCCGAAACCAGCTGATGGCGGCCGTTGTAGCCGAAGGCATGGGTCTCGTTCCAAGCGTCCTTCCCGGACCGAACAGCCGCATAGGACTCAAGTCTGGAGTCCGTCCGCCATGTCATGGTTTCACCCAAAACAGACACTCCACCGACTGTCGTGGAGGTTGTTTTTCTCCGGCCCAGGCCGTCCCGCGCCGAGACCGCCATCGTGCGCCAAGGATTCTGGCGAGCGGTCAAGAGGCCGTTGTCGGCGTAGTTGAAGGTGAAGGTCTGCCCGCCCTGCAGAATCTGCCGGAGGCGTCCGGCCGCATCATAGAGTTGCGTCTGGTCAAAGCGACCGCCGTCTTGGGCGAAGCCGTCCCCATTCCATTCCCCGGCCACCAAGCGAGAGCGCCGCCCCGCAGCATCCCATTCCTGAAGGAACCGGCTGTTCTCGAACCAGTCGCCAAATTCCTGGATCGAGACCGTCTCTTCGCGCAACTGGCCATATTGGTCGAATGCGCGGGCAACACGGGTGGCACCTACCACCGGCAATCCATTGAGTGCGGGATAGGGGGGAGTCGAGGGGTAAGTCCTTTCGGTGGTCTCCAATGCGTTCGTGAGGAGCCCGCGGACATCGTAGGAATACTCCGTCAGGACATCCGCCGAAGGGACCGAACCAAACCCGAAAGCATGGACCCGCGAGGGCCTGAGCCAATGATCGTATTCGTATTCTTTGGCCGTGGACCGCTTTTGGTCAATGGAGAGGCCAAGCAGACCGATCGACGCACCGCTGGTCGAGTAGAAATAATCCACATGGGTTGCCGGGTCGCTTTCGCTCAGGGCGTAGGATTTTTCGTATTTGATCCGTCCCGCTTCGTCATACTCGGCCTTCCATTTGAGTCCCCCGGGCATGGTCCGTCGGGTCAGATTGCCAAGGACGTCGTAGCCGTAGGAAATTTCCCGGTTTCCTTCGAGTCCACCCGGAAGGATTTCCCGGGCCAAACGGTTCCTGCCGTCGTATTGCCGTTCGGTGACTACCCCGCGTTCATCCCAGCTGAACGTGAGGTTTCCGACCTTGTCATAGGCCGACCGGGTATGCAGGACGACGTTTTCTCCGGGCCTTGTTCTTGACAGCACCGTGCGGCCGGCGTTGTCCGTGAAGACGGTCACCTCCAAGGCGGCAGCCCCGGATCCCGAGGTCGTGGTGACGGAATGATGGTCATTCCCGTAGCTGACTTCGGTGACCGCCGCTACGTTCGCCGAAGGTGGCGCGCCCCGGACTGTCGTCTTCTTCGTCCGCCCCAGGGCATCCGTCTCAGTTTCAATGGTCTCCAGAAGGCCGTTCTTGACGACATGCTTCCGTCCGCTGGCGTCATAGACATGTGTCGTGGTCTGACGGGCGCTGGCGGCATCCCCGGGCGGCCCCTGGACCTGCGTAACCCGGTCGAGATCGTCGTAGGCCGTCAGAGTGACCCGGTGGGTCGCATCGCTGGAGACGACCACGTTGCCACGTCTGTCCCTGACGACGGCGTTGGTGGACAGCGGCACGCCCGAGGCGCTGTAGTAGACGTTGGTCACGGCCCGGTCCGCATCGGCGTATTCAGCGACCTGGTAAGCGCCGTTGCGGAAGGTGGTCCGGTTCACCCGGCCATCCGGATAATACCGCCACTCCAAGACCTCCCCCGCGTCCGCCCGCAGCTCGAGGATCTTCTTACCGGTCTGGTTATAGCCAAACTGCGTCAACCCTTTGATCTCGGATCCGGCGTTCGCCGCATTTCGGATACGGCTCAAATCCCCGGAGGGATAATATTCGAAACCGGCCGTGTCCAGAAGGGTGCCGTCGGTGTCGAATCGCGACTCCGAGAGCAGATTGCCCGTCGCGTCGTAGTCCTTCATCACGTAGCGCCCATAGGGATCGGTGATGCGGCGAAGATTGCTGAACGGATCATACTGATAGGACATCGTCGCGTAGAGATCGTCCCCGGTCTCCGCCTCGACCCCGGATCCGTCGGCCATGGCCCGGCTGCGCCAAACCGTTTCCTCCGTCTTCCGGCCGGCGCCGTCGTAGTCGCGCCACGAATAGTCTTCAGGATCGAACCGCGGACCATCCTCCCAGGTCAGCTCGCCGTTTTCATTGTAGTAGTAGTAGTTCCAAGCGGAGGGGACGGATGCAACCACGCCGGCCACGGCATCGAAGACCTCCTTGGCGGTGGTCCGTCCATAGGCATCATAGGCATAACGGACGGTTCTCCGGTCCGAGTCCCACTGTTCCACCAATTCACCCCTGTCGTTGTGGCGCTGCCGGACGACCACCTCGGGATCGCCCGTCCCCGTTGGGCGGCGAATGGCGGTCACATATCCCCTTGCGTCGTATTCCCAAATCGTCGTCGCCTCGTCCTCGCTCGCCTTGGCCTGAACCACCTTGGTCTTCATCCCGTAGGCGTGCCGCCCGGCTGTGGCATCGTGGAAATCTTGATACTCGTGGGTCGCCTTGATGATCCGGTCGGTGTGCGGATACCAGCCCTTTGGATGATGCTCGATCTCGTCAACCAACCAATCGTTGCCGTAGCGGAAGAAGTTCGTGTTGCCGGAAGGATCGATCCTCATCCACGGCAGGTTGCGAACCACCCCTGCCGCCCCGGGTTGCGGGTCGTTCAGAAAGTGCGCCGTCGTGGTGGCCGATGCCGCCGTTCCCGAGCCCGTAAGGTCTCCCCGGACGGTGATGTTGGTGGCGTTGCCTCTGGCATCATACATGAACTCGGTGACCAGCCCCCGTTTGTCGGTCGTCTTCTTCAACGACCGGCCATAGGCACCCACCACACCGTTCACCACGTCGGATTCGGAATACCACTCCTGGGTGATCTGTGCCAACCTGGGGTCCGTGATCCGGGTGATCAACCCATCGGAATACTCGTAGACCAGCGGCCGCCCCAGATAGTCCCGAACGGTGGTGGTTCCGGACAGGGCGAGGAAAGGATTGGCCAAGGTGGATTCCGTAACACCTGCGGCATCGAGATCATTATCGTAGTCGAACACCGCGTTCTTGATCAACGCCAAGTCCTCGCCCACCGTCGCCCATTGTTCCGTGACACGGCGCTTGTCGTCATAGACGTTCTTCAAAACCCGTCCGTCGGGCTTGATTTCCTTCTCCAGGAGATGGCTGGAAACCACGGCAGCCACCGGAGTCGCTCCCGTTTGGATCGTCTCGGCGTCGTGGCGATATTCGTATTCGATTTCCGAGCCGTCGGCCTTGACGACCCGGACCAGGTCTCCGTGCCGGTCATACTCGTAGCGGATTCGGCGACCGTCCAGGGTCAACGCCTCGACGATCCGTCCGTAGACATCGTAGAGGAAGCGCACCATCTGGCCATTGCTGCTTTGGATTCTACGGAGCAGGCCCCAGTCCTCCGCCGTATTGTTTTCCCCGGGCAAATCCCCTCCTCGTTTGAATTCGAGATAGTTCCCCCGATGGTCGGTCCACTTGACCAAATACGGCCGTTGGCGCGTGATGCTCGACCCGGGAATTGGATAGCTCCTGACCTCGTAGCGGCGCCTGGAGCCATCCCCTCCGGTCAACTCATAGACGGTCGTGGCGCCTTCGATTCGTTTGTTGATCCGGTTGTTGAACTTGTTCGCCACCGCTCCGATTCCATCGTCCGTGTGGTTGCTCAGGTTGGGATTCTTGCCCTGGGTCGGCTTCCATGCGGTCGGCTTTCCGTCGCCCCCAAACTCATACGCTTCATAGGCAAGAGTCGAACCGTCCAGATCCGTTGCATAAAGAGTATCCGCCACCGGCAGGGCTGTGTCGGAGTAGGAAAGGTAGTCGACAAACCCCATCTTCCAGCCGAACCCGAACGCGCCCTGGGCGAGACTCTGGCTGCCATAGTTTCTCCGAATCTCCAAAGGAAACGGTCCGGGCAAAGTCAAATCCACGCCGTCGAGGTAGAACTCGCCCGACATAAGATTGACCGGATCAGCGATCTTGTTGAAGAACCCGCCCCGGTCATCGACGTTCCCGATGCTTCCCCGATCCGTGGTCAACTCCAACCAGTCTCCCGGATTCATGGAAGGCCCGGACATGCCGTCGTAGCGCAAAAAGTTTTCTATAGCGGCTTTATCATGGAACAACCCGGGAGAAACCGCCGTATCATTGTCCAATCGGCTGATCGTCTCGGATACATTGTTGATTGGGGTCGATTCGACGATTTCAGGGTTGGATATCGTCGGGGCCTCGTAGACCACGCGGAGGTCTCCATCGACATTCTGCAAGAGCCCGATGTTCACGACATTCGCTTCTGTGAATGTTCCGTTCCCCACTTTTGCTCCGAAACCTCCATACTGCATGTCGCCGATGGGGGCGGAGCTTACAGCGTAGGAAAGGGCAAGTCCGGCCATCCCTGAAAATGAACCTGTCGCGGTCGAGATCGGCTGCTTCGGCATCCATGCGACACCATGTCCTTCCGCAGATTCAAGAACTTCAACCATGTCGTCCCAAATCGAAGGGCGATGATTCTTCAAGGGCAATCCGCCATAGACCTTGTTTCCCTCGACCTCATAGTTGTCGCGCGTCAACTCGACGATGTTCTTGGAGTTGTCGGCCGACATATCGGCCAGTTGAAGGACCTTTACGCTCGACACAGAATCCGATCTCCCGAAGAACTGGTTCAAAATAGCGTGTTCTTGAGCGGATCTAGTCGCGAAATCCAAGGCGTTATGGTCCCTCGTGGCCATCCATGCTGGTTCTCCAGACTCAAGATGGACTGATTTGTTACCAACACTCACGGTCTCCTGCAGGAACATGTCCACACTCGGCCAAACAAGATCGATCGCCCCTTCGGCGAACGCACCGCCAATTCGCCGGGGACTCAATTTGGCCAACCCGATTCCGAAATTGCGGACGGTTTGCACCTTATACAGATCGGCGAACACTGCGCCGAAACGATCACACCTAGCATAGTAGTTCATCCCGAGGCTGTATGCGATGGTGCCGTGGTAGACGTCCGATGCTGCCGTCGCACTTCCTTCAGCAATCAAACGCTGCATATCGGCTACTTCCTTTGCGTGGATCTGAAGCATTCGAGGCGTGACTCTTCCGATATTGACACAGACGGCCGCCAAGTCGCCCTTGCGAATCGGACGATCAGAGCTGAACTCGCTCTGAGAGGATACGCCAAGATACCTGTCGGGACTTAGAAGTCCGGCAGCGGAGTTGCCATATCGGTTTCGCTTCACCTTCATCCTCACGATCAGCTCATCGTCCCCGGTTCCCAATACGGTGCTCGATTCCAAACGGCCACGCTGCTCGGCGACGGTGTCGGCCTCCTCGAACGACACTGTCGGCCCCATAGCTCCTTGGTCAAACGGCCCCATTACTAGGGATGATCTGACGCTTTCGCCATCCACGACCGAATGAGTTATGAAGAGTTTACGATTATGAATGTTTGCCAATCGCAAAGACCCTGTCGCCACTCGCCTTTCCGGATCCGCTTGGCTAAACACGTCGATCTCCAAAGTATTGAATATCTTTCCATCGGAGAGACTATCCGACACTGCGGCGATGTCTGCTTCGGCTCCTAGGCTCTCCACCTCAAAGACACCCACATTTGCATCGGCCTCAACCAATGTAGGGGTCGGAAACTCGGACCAGTCGGAATAGTGATGGCGGCGATTTACAAACCGCATGCCGATATCGTCAATCGATACACCCGGCGCCGTCGTCGCCAAGCGATCAAGCAGGTATCGAGGAAAGATGACTCCCAAGGTGTCGTCGTCGTCGGTCGAATAGTCGTTCAATAGATTGTGAAGATAGTCGTCAACGACGGAAATGCCGCTCCTGAACCTGCTCGGCAGAAAATCGGAAACGTCGAAGCCTTCTTCCACTTTGGTGTCTTTTATCCACGGAAACAGGTGTTTCCACTCGTCTCCAATACGCACGGCGACCCATGGATAGTTCACCGTGACCAAGCCCGTGCCTTGATAGTCGAATCCCAACTGGGAATTCCTGGCCCCGTTCAGCTGCATCCGCAGTATTCGGCTCATTCGGCCTTCGGCCATTTTGATCTTCCCGCTTTCCGGAAACACGTATAGCGCGTCATGCCCAGCCTTTCTGAGCAAATAGACCAATAGGCTGCACTGCTCTATGGGTGAACCCTGCCCCTCAAGGTATACCCCCAATGCACCGCGATTCACTCCCCCGCAGTTGATGGCCGAGAAAGCCCCCCCGGGAGCCGGCCCGGATTGCCAATCGTCAATGTCTTCAAGAATCCCCACGTCGACGGCGTCCGACAGCTCGATCTCATTGAACACATAGTTGGCCAAGGCGAGCGGGTCTCCGTTCAAGTCCTCGACCAATTTGTCCAGCGCGGGATGGCCCCAAAGCTCCGGGCTAACACCCAGGGTCTTACTGCTGTTTGGAAGCCTAGATATGCCGACGTTCACCTCCGATCCATAGGTCTGCAATTCATCAGGTGATTTTCCACCATAGACCGACGGCATCGGTTCCGAATCGAAGCGAGGTTGGGCAATAAGCTTGCTTGTCCAAGGAGGACGGGCCGAAAACTCGAGGGAGTAGAGCTGTTGGTCGGCAGGATTTCCGGCAGCGTCGATTGACAGTGGAAACGCCCCGCCACCGTCGATTTCAACCGTGCCGTTTGCCTCGATCACGTAGGTAAACTGCCCGGCGGTCGGGTCGGCTCGATGAGACAGGACGAATCCGCGAAGATCCGCGCCGACAAAACCCGGCTGCCTCGTCACCACGACGCTCGTCTCGAGCCCGTTTCCAACGACTGTCCGCTTCAGGCCTTGATCGAGCAGATAGGTGTTCCAGTCGTCCGGGTCGTCCAAATGTGGCACCTTGAGATGCTGCACGCCTACCAGGGCGCCGTCGGACTTTCGGTAGGCTTTAATGGCAACGGAAGTGGCGCGTGTCGGATCTTCCTGACCGATTCCATAGTTGGCGAGTCCCACTCCAATCACGTATTCCCGCCCATACCAAATCGGATCTCGACCACGGCCGCCGAACGCCATGATTGGGTTGTTGCACTTCCATCTGTTGGCCACGTTGGATTGGTCCGGTTGACCATCCAGATAATGGTAGACGACGGCGCTTCCGAGGCTTGGGTCGAACTCTTCGAGCCTCTCTCCCTGAAGGCCATGCATCGGGACCAGAAACGTCTGCCTGTCGAGGTCACTACCACCACCGCGAACCGGGAACAGCGTTCCGCTGCGTCCCCTGCCCGGAGGACTCAGCTCATCGACAATGGCAATGGCGGCGGTGGACGGGCTGCTCACCAAGTAGTCCGAAGGCTTCGGAACAATGGAGACGACCAATTGTTTGACCCCTCTCAGGGCGGCCGCTTCCGGGGGCCAAACAAACGCCCCCCCCACGGACAAATTCTCATGAATTGTCACAGAAGTTTCGAAAGGCGTATAATCCAAGCCTTCCACAGCGGTGCTCAACCCGGGAACTATGGAAAGATCAACGGTCAAAGGTGCCGCCAAGTCCCCTCCCCTACGAACAAGGAATATGCCCAAGTCATCCGGATCTTGCCGTGATATCACGTTGACAAAACTTTCGATCGAGACTCCAGGATCCGTCTTCACATAGGTCGCCCAAGCTTGTCTGTGATTCGGGGAGACCCTATATTGGCCGACATTGTCCACCAGGCTGACCAAGACGCCTCTCGAATTGCTCCGGTTCTGAATATAGCTGTCCGGCAATGCAATCTCGACCCTTGATTCATTCTTTCCGATCTGGACCGTCAAGTAGCCCAAGTGCTTTTCGCTTCCGTCAAAGCCGATGTCCGAAACCGAACAGCGAACGGTCCTTTCGACCTTCATGGCCGGATCTGGCTGCGATTCCAGGTATCGGATGAAGAATCTGGGCTTTTCATTATCGTCGACAGCCGTTTTCTCGACCTCGAGACCCACCAAGTATGACACAGCCAGCTCGTCATCAAGAACACGAATATTCTCCTTGTCTTCATTATATCCAAAGATCACATCCCATCCGCCCTCCATCTTTAGCTGGAGGGTCATATCTCCATCCAGCGTAGCGTTATTCGGCACTGCCAACTCAAAATCCCGCCACTGTTGGACGCTTCCATAGCTTCCAGAATGAACTGGAAACTTAAAGCTTGGATCATCAATTCCGGCAATCATCTGGCTATTTTTGAACAAGCCTATCCACACTCGTTGCTCAAAATTACTAAATGAAGTGTGAATTCTTCTGGATATCTGCCCTCTGATGATCCCGCCTTCAACCACTTCTAAATTAACGTTGTCAAAGGTCGGATTACCTGTGGTGGTAACTTGACTGAGAAGAACGAGACATAGCGCCACAGCCACACTCGAAAAGTGACGTAGAAAATGCTTTTCCATATTCTGAAAATGATTATTGCGACGCCTCGTCGGCTGGTAAAATAATGTTCAGATTTATCCCCACTGCCGAGGCGTTCTTTGGGTCAGCATCTTGGAAATTCGATATTCCGTCCCCGTCCCAATCCCCGTTCACCACATCGTCATAATAGGCGGCCACCTCGAGGGAGCTCAGAGGATGGTTCCAAATTTCGAGCAAGTCGAAGGCCCCGTTGGCCTTTTGTCCGCCGTGACCGTCCCAGCCGATCTTGAACCCGTTTTCGCGGATGGACGGGCTGGGCCAGCGGGCGATGCCGGCACCGTCCGCGCCCAGCTTCAGACCGTTCAGGTAGATGGCTGAGGCGGTCGGTCCATAGGTGACGGCGATGTGATGCCACTGCCCGGCGGCAAACTGCACGCTTCGCGAAAGCAAGGTCTGGCCGACTCCTTCAGCTTGCGCAGAAAGCATGATAGACGTTCCCTGCGGGTTGAGTCCGAGGCACCATTGACCGTATCGCGAGTCTGCGGAGTAGGCCCCCAGTTCGATCAAATGCGTGTTGTTCTGTGCCCCAGTTCCACCCGGCAACCCCACGCTGCTCCAATTGGGCTTGAACCAGAACGATATCGTTCCCTGTCGGCAGTTTAGATTGGCCGAACCGCTGGCTTCGACAGCGCGATAGGCCAACCCTTTCCAACCACCTTCCAAATCCGGACCGATGCCATAGCCATTGCCCACGACACCAGAAAGCAATTGCGCGCCGACCTTGTAGGTAGGAACCTGGCTTTGCTGCCCCAGAAAGTTGGAGTCGTTGAAATCGAAGCTGGCGAGCAGCCGTTTCTCGACACTGGCTGGATTTTTCGGATCTGTCTCGTCCATGAGCAATTCAACTCCGTCGTTCACGCCGTCGTAGTCCGTATCTTTCTGGAAGGGGTCCATTCCCAGATCGAGTTCATCGGCGTTGCCCAGCCCATCGGCATCCGTGTCGGCTCCGGCCGAGGTCGCGGCTGTCTTGGTAGCCACCACATTGTCGATGATGACGCGGGCTTTCGGACCTGACTGGTAAGGAGTCATTCCGTTGCCAGTTCCTTCCGCGCGGATCACCAGATAGAGGTCCTGACCGACAAGCGGATCGCCTGGAGCAGGCGACCGGTAGTTCAGATTCATGCCGCTGATGGCAGGCTGTTGCGGACTGGTCAGCGTCTTTTCCCAAACCATGCCGACAGGTATCCGAGAAGCACCCACTGCAAAATAGATCTTTCCCTTGAAGCTTACGTCCGCCGTATAGACGTGCACCATTTGGTCCATATAGGCATGATATACGGTGTGCGCCTCTAGCTTGCCGATCTTCTGCCAACCCTCCGCATTCTGCGAATAGGAGAACACATCCAGCAGGCCTTGGCCACCGTATGGATAGATGCCCTTGCCGATGCCGTTGTTGCCAAGCCAACCGCCAGTGCCTTTCCATGGGGTGAT
>CAMLMI010000095.1 GCA_946480965.1 uncultured Verrucomicrobiales bacterium
AATCACTTCACCAACACCGCTTCCACCCGGGGCTTCCACAGCTCGTAGCCCTTGCGGTTCATGTGGAGCTTGTCGGCCACGAAGATGTCGGGCTTGGGTTGGCCGTCGGGTCCGAGCATGTCGGGCACGACGTTGAGGAACACGCTGCGGGGATCTTCGGCCAGCACGGCGGCGATGGCGGCGTTGGCCTGGATCACGCGGTCGCGCTGGGTCCAGCGGGCCGGGTTCAACGCGATGGAGATGTAGGCCAACCGGGTCTTGGGCAGTTCGGTCCGGACCCGGGCGTGGAAGGCCTTGAAGTCGGCGACCACCTGTTCGACGGACTTGCCGCTGTTGAGGTCGTTGCCGCCGCAGTAGATGACGATCTGCTTGGGCTGGTATTGGCCGATGAGCCGGTCGAAGAACTGGTTCACATCGCTCAGCTCCGAGCCGCCGAAGCCGCGGTTGATCACCGGATAGTCGGCGAAATCCGTGGCGAGGTCCTTCCACAACCGAATCGACGAGCTGCCGGTGAAGACGATGGGGCGCTCGGGCGGAGGGTTGGTGGCGTCTGCGGCTTCGAAGGCCAGCAGCTCCTTGGCCCACTTGTTGCCCTCGGGGATGGCCGTGAGCGGCTTGGGAGCTGGCGTGGAACAACCGACGGCGAACAGCAAGACGGCTGCGACCAGCGGGAGGATCGGGAGGCAACGTTTCATGCGATGGAGCGTGCCGTTGGTCGAGCTTTGGACCCAAGACCAAATCGAAGTGCGGATGAAGACGGGTTCACAAGGTAGGGCGAAGGCTCCCGCCGAGCCGCTTTGGGGCGAAGGGCCTTGCCCTCGCGGCTCCACTGGCGACTCCGGAACGCCTCGGAGTCGCCAGTGGAGCGTTCATTCTTGTTGATTGTCCTCCGGCGGCTCGGCCGGAGCCTTTGCCCTACCTCTTGTTTCCAACTCAGGCGTTTTCGATGTGTCGGCCGGGGGTGAGCGGCTTGCTCCAGTTTGCAAACCTTCTTCCGCAGTTGCTCCGAAATGATCCGCTCAACGCTTCAGCGCGATGGGCACGGCTTCGGGTTCGGGCGGAGGCGCGGGAAGGTTCGAGGCGGTGGCTTGGCGACGTTCCTGGAGGCGGGTGATGGTGAGAGACGCGGCGAAGAGGAGGAAGCCGACGAGCACGATGATCGGGCCCGGTTGCACATCCATCGGCGAATTCGAGACCACCAGCCCGGTGACGACGGAGGCGATCGCCGTGGCCAGCGAGATCGCGAGGATCTTGGCCATCGTCCGGCCCCAGAGCATTCCGATGACGCCGGGGAAAATGAGCAGCGCGGTCACGATCAGGACGCCGACCACGCGCGTGGAGAGGACCACGGTCGCGGCAATGAGCAGGATCAGCCCGTAGCGCAGGAAGAAGGTCGGCACGCCGGTCACGCGGGCGAGGTCTTCGTCGAAGGTCCACGAGCCGAGCCAGCGCCAGGAGCGCAGGACGAAGAGCGTCGCCAGCAGCGCGACGCCCGCGAGCAGCCAGCATTCGAGCGGATTCACCGCGAGGATGCTGCCGAAGAAAAAGTGCTCGAGATTGCCGGAGGCCCGTTTCTTCAACGACAGGAGCACCACGCCGAGCGAGAAGGCGGCGAGGTAGCAGACGCCCACCGCCGTGTCGGAGGAAACGCGGCGGTGTCCGCCCACGTAGGCCATCGCCGCCGCCACCACGCAGGTGAAGACGAAGCTGATGATGTAGGCGGGCAGGGAGGGATTTGGTCCGGTGTTCAGCAGGAAAATGCCGAGGGCAAGGCCGCCCAGGCTGGCGTGGGCCAAGCCGTCGGCGGAGAAGGAAAGGCGCCGCAGCACGACGAAGGGCGACAACAGTCCGCAGGTCAGCGCCAGAAAAACACCCGCCAGCAGCGCGCGCAGCAGGAACGGATATTCGGCGATGGAAGTGATGCTCTCGAACATGGAACCGGCGGAGGGTCAGTGATGGTGGTGGTGGCCATGCCCGTGGTCGTGCGGGTGCCCGTGGTCATGGCTGTGCGGCGGCTCGACTTCGCGCCGGGTCTGGTAGCGCTCGAGTTCGCAGCTGTA
This sequence comes from uncultured Verrucomicrobiales bacterium, assembly GCA_946480965.1. Next base: position 2,061 of record CAMLMI010000095.1, read on the forward strand.
GGCGGCGTGGACGATCTTGTCGTTCAGGTCACAGGCGGCGCCGTGCCAATGCACGCCCCGGCTGATGCAGGCGATGCGGTCGGCGTATTTCGTGATGAGCGGGATGTCGTGGCTGACGAGAACGACGGTGATGCCCTGGCGGGAAAGCTCGTGGACGATCTCGCAGAACTGTTCCTGGCCGCGCGTGTCCACGCCGGCGGTCGGCTCGTCGAGCAGGAGGATTTCCGGATCGTTCATCAGCGCCCGGGCCAGGAGCAGACGGCGCTGTTGTCCACCGGAGAGATCCACGACGCGGGTCTGGGCCTGTTCGGTCAGGCCCACGCGGGCGAGCAGCTCCTCGGCGCGTTGGAAGAGCCGTTTGCGCCGCGCGCCAAAGACCGGCCAACCGCCTTCGCCGCCTTGCCGCACCACCTCGATGCTGCTGAGCGGATAGTGAGGCTCGATCAGCGTCTTCTGCGGCACGTAGCCGATGCGCGGCGTCGGAGAAGCGACCGAGGTCCATTGGAGCCTGCCCGAGGTGGGCTGGAGCAACCCGACGAGCAGGCGGAGGAAAGAGGTCTTGCCGCCGCCGTTCGGCCCGATGATGCCGAGGAATTCGCCGCGCTCCAGATCGAGCGAGATGTTGCGCAGGATGGCGCGGCCGCCGAGGTCCAGCGACATCCCGGCGACCTGCAAAACGTTGTTGGCGCTGCTCATGGCTTGGCCCCGAGGACGCGTTGCAGCGTCGCGAGGTTCTCACGCTGGCGGGCCACGTAGCCGCGCTCCGGCGCGTCGGCCGGAATGCGCTCCAGCGGGTCCAGCCGCTCGACCGAGCCGCCGATCTCGCGGGCGATGATCTGGGCTGCGCGGTCCTGCACGTCGGGTTCGGCGAAGACGGTCTTCACGCCGGTTTCGCGGGAGAGATCGACCAGCTTGCGCAGGTAGGCGGCGGAGGGCTCGTCGCCGGGGAACATCTGGATGACGGCGCGTTCGTTCAGGCCGTAGCGGGCAAAGAGATAGCCGAAGGCGCTGTGGAAGGTGACGACGTCCTTGGTCTGGAAACCGGCGGCGGCGGCGGCGAAGTCCTTGTCCAGGGCATCCAGGTCCGCGAGCAACGCGTCGGCGCGCTGCTGGACGACGGGCTGGTTCGTCGGCGAAAGGGCGACCAGTTCGCGCGCGATGTGTTTGACCAGTTCCTTGGCCAGGATCGGGTCCAGCCAGACGTGCGGATCGACGTCCGAGGCTCCGTGGTCGTGGTGGGCATGGCTGTGCCCGTGGGCATGGTCATGATCGTGGTCGTGACCGGCATGAGCGTCGTCCTTGGCGAATTCCCCGAGCTGCACGGCGCTGGGTTTGCGCGTCTGCAAGCCGTCGTTCACCGCCACGAGGCGGCGCTTCTCCGCCTTGGCCAGGCGTTCGACCCAGGTGTCGAAGCCGAGTCCGAGCACCAGCACGAGATCGGCGTCGGCGATGAGCTTGGCGGCGGCGGGACTGGCCTCGATGCCGTGCGGGTCTTCGCCGGGCGGGACGAGGCACCGCACCTCGAATTCGGTCCCGGCCAAGGTGCGGGCGAAATCGTGGAGCGGATAGAAACTGGCCACGACCAAGGGGCGCGTGCGCGGCTCGGCCTTGGGCTTGCAGGCGATGAGCCCGCCTGCGACCAGGGCGCAGAGGGCGAGGGCGATGAACTGGATTCGACGCATGGCGGTATCTTGCCCAAACCTGTCAAGGGCCCGGGCGTTCGGCCAAGGTGACAGCCGAAACAGCCAGTCCGCAAGTCCGTGCGGGGAAAGGAGCGCGGGGGAAAAACGAAGCGCGAAGGCCAAAGGCCAAAGCGATCGGCAAGAGACTATCCCGAAAACTCAGCGAAGCTCACTCGCCCAAGGGGTTGCTCTCGTCCCACAGCTCCTGCGCGCGGGTCTTGTCGTAGAGCTTGACGTTCCAAGACCAGCCTTCGTCCGCGTTGTAGGAGAGGGCGGGACCAAACCCGGCGCAACCGGTTCCCAGCGCCGTCGCCAGCAGGAGCAGTCCCAGGGTGAAACGGGATGGAGGTCGTGGGCTCATGGGTGGCTGTGCCAAGCTTCCCTGCAACGAAGCACGGATGCCACCCGCGTGCCCGGACTTTTTATCCGAGCACCACGATCCGCCCACCGGCGCGGGCCTGATGGCGGTCGCGCAGCTCGTGGATGGCGTCGCGGACCTTGGGCAGGCACATCTCGTGGACCTCGACGCCCCGGCCAATGGATTCGAGCAGCGTGATGGTCAGCTCGCCGCCGAGGTGTTCGCGGAATTCCTCCAGGCCCTTGAGCACGACGAGCTGCCCGTCTTGGCCGGCGTTGAGCAGTTCGTTGGCGAAGAGCTCGAAGCCCAGCGTTTCCAGAAGGCCCAGGATGCGTTCGGCCGAAGCGGCGTCGAGCATGCCCCGGCTGCGGCCATAGACGACATCGAGCGCGATGCCGATGGCGACGGCTTCGCCGTGGCGGAGCTGGTAGTCGGAGAGCTGCTCCAGCTTGTGCGCGGCCCAGTGGCCGAAATCCAGCGGCCGGGCGGAGCCGAACTCGAAGGGATCGCCGCTGGTGGCGATGTGGTTCAGGTGAAGCTCGGCCGAGCGGAAGATGAGCCGCTTCATCGGACCGGCCTCGAAGCGGGCCAGCGCCGCGGCGTTGCGCTCGATCTCCTCGAAGAACGCGGCGTCGCGGATGCAGGCGACCTTCACCGCTTCCACGTAGCCGGCGCGCTTGTCGCGGTCGGGCAACGAGGCGAGGAGCTGGAAGTCGTTGATGACGGCAAAGGGCGGGCAGAAGGTGCCGATGAAGTTCTTTTTCCCGAAGGCGTTGATCCCGTTCTTCACGCCCACGCCGGAATCGTCCTGCGACAGCGTGGTGGTGGGGATGCGGACATGGCGCACGCCGCGATGGGCGGTGGCGGCGGCCAGTCCGGCCATGTCGAGCAACGCGCCGCCGCCGATGGCCAGGACGTAGTTGTGGCGGTCGATGTGGTGCTTGTCGATGTGGCTCTGGATCTCGGTGATGTGGAAGTAGCCGTTCTTCACCCGTTCGCCGCCCTCGATGACGAGCGGTGGGCAGACGAGGTCGAGATCGAGCGGGAAGGCGGCGAAGTAGCGTTGGATGTCGGCCAGCAACCCGGGCCGGGCGGTGGCGAGCGATTCGTCGATGACCACGAGGGCCTTCACCCGGCGGGCCGGACGGCCGTCCACCAGCGTGTCGCGCAGGATGGCGTTGGCCGGATCGAAGACATGGTCGGTGAAGAAGACCTGGTGGCGGAACCGGACTTCGATGGGGCGCTCGATGCGTTGGACGGCTTCGGACATGAGTGACAGGAATGACGTTCTAGCGTCGAAACGGCTTCAAAACAAGACGCCCGTCCGGAGGACACCGGAAACGCGAACGGCCGACCGGGGTTCCGGTCGGCCGTTCGGGGAAAGGGGGATCGCTCAGGGTTCGGCGACGATCTTCGCGCGCTGGGTGTGGTATTCCTGCGGCGTGAGCTCGTCGGCCTTGTAGCGGCGGGTTAGCTCGGCGAGGCGCTCCATCTTGGTCATCGGACCCTTGGGCTTCTCGGGTTCCGCGGCGATCACCGGGGCGGCGGTCGAGGTCACGCCCGCGGCGGCGTTCCATTTGTCGCTCAAAGCCTGCTGCGCCTGGATCTGCTTGGGGGAAGGTTCGGCCGGGATGGCGACGGGATTCGCGGTCTGGTGCTTATGAAGCGCCTCCATCGCCTTGAGCTGGGCGGGGGTGGCGGTCACGACGGCCGGAGAGGACGGGGGCGTCGGAGTGGCGACCGGGCCGCCACGCAGGGCTTCCAAGGCCTTCTGCTGGGCCGGGTTGTTCGAGGGGGTGGCCGTAGGAGCGGTAACCGCCGCCTGGGCCGGAGCGCGTCCACCGGCCTGCTGTTCACGCAGCGCTTGCAGCGCCTTCTGCTGGGCCGAATTGTCGGAAGCGCGGACGGCCGAGGGCGTGGGAGCGGGGGTGGAAGCCTGACCGGACTGGACCTTGCGGAGGGCTTCGAGGGCCTTGTTCTGCGCCTCGTTGTTCTGGGCGTGCGCGACGAAGAGCACGGAACCAACGGAGGCAAGCCCGGCGACGAGCAGCGGTCTGTGGAACTTCATGGTGCGAGGCTTCTAATTGAAAGGCACGGGGCAGGCAACAGCATTTCCCGGAACGCCCCAAACGGGGCCGCGTTTGACACTCCGCCAACCCCGCACCTAGCCTCCTCCCGTGACCTTGCGCGGCAAAAAGCTCGGGATGCTCGTCTCCTGCCAACCCTCCGAACCCGCCTTCTCCCATGCCCTCCGCACCGTGGGCGCGGCGCTGGATCTCGGGGTGGATGTCTATCTCTACTGCATCGATGACGCGGTGCCCGGCGTGGACGACCCGCGTCTCCAGGCCCTGAAGGAACGAGGCCTCAAGCTTTACGCCTGCGCCTATGGCGCGCACAAACGGAACTACCCGTTGAACGACAAGGCCACCTTTGCCGGGCTCACCGTCGTCAGCGACCTGATCTCCGGCACAGACCGGTTCCTGAGCTTCAACTGATCGCCGCCATGAACCCCAAAGTGCTATTCATCATCACCGGCGATCCGCGTTCCAGCCACCGCCCCGCCGAGGCCATCCGCATTGCCGCCGGCGTCGGCACCTGGAAGAAGGCCGATGTCACCGTCTATCTGCGCGGCCCCGCCGTGCTCGCGCTGAGCGAGTGGGTGGACGACTTCGTGGAAGAGGACAACTACACCCGCTACTTCCCCATTGTCGCCGGATTCGGCCGCCCGATCTACGCCCAGCAAGGCGCGCCGGAGTTGGCCGAGATCGAGGACTCGCCGCTGAAGTTCGAGGAGATCGACGACACCGCCTTGGCCGCTCTCGCTGCCCAACACACCACCGTCCTGCGGATGTGACCCCATGAAAACCATCCTCCACATCCAGACCCGCCCCAACGACGCCCTAGCCGACCAACTCGCCGCCGCCCAAGCCACTCAGCCCGAGACCACGGTGGAAACCATCCGCCTGACCGAAACCTCCACCGAAGCCGACTACCGCGCCCTGGTGGAAAAGGTTTTCCAAGCGGACAGCGTGCAGGTGTGGTGAGTCCATCCACTAGCGGCTGCGAGAGCGTTTGCTTCTCATGACTGACATGGACCCGGCCAACCCAACACCGGTTTCCAATCTCACCAGTGTGCCGCGCCGACAAAGCAGGCTGCGAAAAGCGCTGCTCGGTTTGGTGATCGCTCCGTTTGCGGCCATCGCGTTGCTGATGCTGGCGCATGGGCTCAAGCTCGGTCCCGACGTCTATTGGGAAAGCTTCTGGGGTCACGAGCACTGCATCGTCCAATTTGGATCGGGCCAACGGCTCTTCGCACATGGCAATCAATTCACCCAGCCTTCCCATCCCCGTGGATATGGGGATGCGTTGTTGCTCATGGCGCGCGAATTGAATGGAGATTGGTCGTCGGTGGTGGGCCCCGGCTATTCGGACGAAGTCTTCAAGCGATGTCTGGCGGATGGCTCCGATGTGCCCGAAGCCGAATGCGGCCGTGTCTATGTCCAAGGGCTCAGATACGACGCCGATCTCGAGGTCGTGGTTCTCTTCGACAAGCTGGCTTCCCCCGGCGACCACACCCACGGGCCTCGCCGGTTCTTCGCGCCGCTGGTCCGAGAAGTCCTCTTCAACGACGGCCACCGCGAATACGTTCCATTGAGCAAATGGCCGGAGTTCGCGGCTCGGCAGATCGAACTGCTCGTTGCTGAAGGAATTTCTCGGGAAGAAGCCGCGCGCTTGTATGGTGAAGTGAGAGACCGTTGACGCCTCTCCGGCTCACAACCCCGGCCGGGGCGGCTTGATCGGGGCTTCGGCGCTGCGGACGCCTTTCGCGTTCAGTTTCCGTTTGAAGACCTTGTCGCCGCAGGTGGCGTAGAGGACGTCGAAGTTCGGCCCGCCGAAGCAGACGTTGGCCACCGGGCCGGGCTGGGGCTTGGAGAGGATGCCGTTCACGCGTCCGGGCTGATCGCAGAACTGGATGCCCATTTCCGTCGTCACGTAGAGGTTGCCGTTCGTGTCCACCGTCATGCCGTCGGCCTTGCTGCCGTTCGAGCCGTCCACGAGGTGCAGGTAATAGTAGCGCTGGCCGTAGGCGAGGGAGCCGTCGGGCTGGATCTGGTAGCTGTGGACGAAGCGGCCGTTGTAGTCCGCCACGTAGAGCAACGTCTGATCGGGGGAGAGCAACACGCCGTTCGGGAAGGAGAGGCCATTGTCCACCACCTGCTTGGAGCCGTCTTTCCGTACGAGCCAAACCTGCCGGGTCGGCGGTTCGGTCACGTAGAGATCACCGGCGGCGGTGATGGCGAGGTCGTTGCCCGCGATGCCTTCGGCCACGACCGTCGCCTTCCCGGCGGCGTCATAGGCCACGATCTGCTTCTTGCCTGCGGCGCAGGCGTAGAGCCGACCGTCGGGCCCGAACATCAAGCCGTTGGCCCCGCCGGTGTCCTCGGCGAAGAGGCTGACCTTGCCGTCGAGGGCGATCTTGTGGATGCGATTGTTCGGGATGTCGGTGAAGAACACCTCGCCCTGCGCGTTCGCCGCCGGACCTTCGGTGAAGCGATGGCCGGAGCTGACCAATTCCCACGGGCTGTCGCCCACGAGCTTGGCGACGGGCTGCTTGGATTTGCCCTCCGGATTCGCCCGGATCTCCGCCGGGTAATCGCGCCAGAGCCAACGCAGTGCGTCGGGGAAGACGGCTGTGGCGTGCTTGGAATTGTGAGCGCCGTCGCCCCAGGCGTGGTTCACGTCATAGCCGGAGAAGGTCAACGCCCGTTCCATCGTCTGGTTCTCCATCCACCAATCGCCCGCGTAGATGTTGAGGTCGTTGGAGCCGTCCTGGAGGAAGAAGCGGATGGGCTTGGCCTCCGTCTTGCGCACGAGCGTGGCCAACTGATCGCCGCCCCTCAGTCCCACGTAGGTGCCGATGCTCGCGAAGACGCGGCGGAAGGCATCGGGCCGTTCCCATGCCGCGTTGAAGGCGCAGATGCCGCCGCTGCTGGCGCCGGCGATGGCGCGGTCGTTGCCGTTGGTGGTGAGGTTCAGCCCCGTGGTGCGGCCGATGTGCGGGAGCAGTTCGTCGAGGAGGAAGCGAGCATAGTTGTCGCCCAGGCCGTCGTATTCGTAGCTGCGGTTGAAGCGGTCCAGCGCGTTGGTGTGGGGCGCGAGCACACGGCCGTGCATCACGAAGATGCCGACCAGCGGCGGGATCTCCTTCTTGGCGATCAGATTGTCGAAGACCGTCGGCGCCTGATACTGGATGCCGTCCTGGAAGACCATCACCGGCGCTGGCTTCGCGGGATCGTGGCCGGCGGGCACGTAGACCCAGTATTCGCGGAACGTGCCGGGGAAGACCGTGCTGTTGGTGAACTCGTATTTCGTGACCACGCCCTTGGGCACGCCGTCCTGCGGTTTGGAATCCGGACCGGGCACATAGTCGTCGGCGGCGAAAACGGCGGGCGCGGCCACAAGGGCGCACACGCCGAGCAGGGCGGGCAGAAGGGGCTTCATGGGTCTTGGTTCTCCGGAAGAGGGGTTGGCGTCAATGCTGGAAGCCAAAGCCGACGCGGGACCGGAGAACAGGATTCCACGACAGGGGAATCCCCGCTCCGCCCATTTCCCGCTTCTGCGCCGCACGGCCACCGAGCAGCTTTCCCTCCGTGGATCAACGTCGCTCGACCCTGTTGCTGCTCGCGGTCATCTATGTGGGCTTCTTCAGCCTGGGGTTGCCCGACGGCTCGTTCGGCGTGGCCTGGCCCGCGATGTATCCGGCGCTGGACCTGCCCATCGGTCTCGCGGGCACCATCACCACGACCGTCACGCTGCTCTCCGCGCTCTCGGGTTTCGCCAGCGGCGCGATCATCGCGCGGTTCCGCACCGGTCCGGTCGTGCTGTTGAGCTGCGGGCTGACCTCGCTGGGCTTGTGGATCATCTTCGGCGCGCAAACCGCCGCTTGGCTGTTCTTTGCCGCCATTCCGCTGGGCCTCGGGGCGGGAGCGGTCGATGCCGGGCTCAACGGCTACGTGGCCCGCCACTACCGCGCCCGCCACATGAACTGGCTGCACGCCTGCTGGGGCGTGGGGGCGACCTGCGGCCCGCTGCTGCTCGGAGCCGCGCTCGCGCGCTCGGACGGCTGGCGCGAAGGCTACCGCTGGCTCGGGGCCACGCAGCTCGGGCTGGTTTTCGTTTTTCTGCTGTCTCTGCGTCTTTGGAACGCCGTGCCGGAACGTGCCTCCGCACCGGCGCACGCTTCCACGGCGACGCGCATCCCCACCTTGTCGGCCAACTCCTTCGCCGGATGGCTCTCGCCCGCGTTGTTCGCCCTCTACGCGGCCATCGAGCTGACCGTGGGTGTCTGGGCCGGAACCATTCTGGTGGCGGGACGCGGCCTGTCTCCGGCATCCGCCGCGCTCGCGACCGCGGCCTACTACGGCGCGATCACGGTTGGGCGCGTGGGCATCGGCTTCGTCGCGGACCGCTGGGGCAATCGCCGGTTGATCTCCGCCGGAGCCAGCGTCGCCCTGATCGGCGGCGGGCTCTTCGCGCTGGTTGATTCAGCGGCAGGCGCGCTCGGGGCCCTGTTGTTGATCGGCCTCGGTTTCGCTCCGATCTATCCGGGGCTGATGCACGAGGTGCCGAACCGCTTCGCGCCCGAAGCCGCCCAGGTGGTCATCGGCCGCCAATCCGGCGCGGCCTACGTGGGAGCCGCGCTGCTGCCCGCCGCCACCGGCCTGCTCGCCGCCCAGGCGCTCGCGGCCATCCCGTGGGTGATCGCCGGCGGCATCGCGGTGCTCATCCTCGGCCTGCGCACGCTGGACCGGAAAACGTAGCGCGGCGGAAACGGAACCGCCCCGGAACCTCTCGGTTGCGGGGCGGCGGTTTTCAGGGAGTGGCGCGGAGGCTCATTCGAGCTTGGGCGGGGCCATCTTCTCGCCCTGCTTGATGTAGTGCCACATGGCGTCGATCTGCTTGAAGGCGTCGCCTTCGAGGATGTCGGTGTAGGGGCTCTTGCCCTCCTCGTCGAAATACACGGGCATCTTCGTGTTCGGATCGACCGTGACGGGATTGCGCAGCCAGCGGCGGAAGTAGTCGGCGCGCAGGCGTTCGCCCACATGGCCGAGGTTGATGCCCGGGGCCTCGAAGGCCTGGGCGTGGTAGCCGTTCACCGAATGGCAGGCGGTGCAGGAGAAGCCGCCCATGGGGCCGACCAGGATGTGGCCGATCTTGGCGAGCTCTTCGTCCACCGCGCCGGTCGGCTCCTGCTTGGCGGAGACGCCGTGCTGGTGGGCCATGCCCTCGGTGAGGAGCTTGGCGCGTTCCTCGCCGAAGCCGGGCATCTGTCCCGTGATCCAGTCGCGGGGCTTCCACTCGACCTGACCGGCGATGAACTTGGTCATGAAGTCGGGCTTGAGCTTCTCGCCGAACCAGGTGAGCGCGGGGAACTCCTCATAAACGCCGTGGCACTGGGCGCAGTTGAGGGACTTGGTCTGGCGGGCGGCGAACTCCGTCGGCACGTGCCGCGAGAGGGAGGCGCGGTCGGTGGCGGCGAAGGCCTGGAGGGCGGCGCGCTGGTCGGCGTTGAAGGCGAAGAACGGGGCCTTGCCCGAAGGCGCCTCGGCCACGCAGCCCTTGGTGAAGTCGGCCACTTCGGCCAGCGCCTTGGCGGAGAACTTGTTCTCCTCCTTGAGCGAATGGCAGTTCAAGCAGCCGGTGGACTGGACGAGTTCCTTGCCGCGCGCGAGCACGTCGGCCGAAGTCGGCGCGGCGGTGGCGGCGGGCTTGGCGGAGACGGAGAGCACGTAGGCCGCGAGCTGGGCGAGCTGGTCGTCCTTCAGCTTGAACTCCGGCATCTTGATCCACGGGTAGTGCTCGGACGGCTTCTTGAGGAAGGCCAGGAGCGACTCGTCGGAGAACTTCTGCGCGGTGTGGGCGAGCGTGATCTTGTGCAGGTCGTTCGGTCCCGGCGCGCCGGTCACGTGGCACGCGGTGCAATGGAGGCCCTGGAAGAGCTTGCCGCCGGCTTCGACCGCCTCGGCGGCGGGTTCCTTCGGCGCGGACACGGCACCGGAGCCGAGCGAAACGAGGTAGGCGGCGATGGCCCGGGAATCGGCCTCGGTGGTCTCGCCGTGCAGCAGCTTGGGCATGTGCGCGTTCGCCCGGAGGCTCTTGGGATCGGCGATCCACTTGGCCAGCCAGTCGAACTGACGGCGTCCGCCGATGCCATCGAGCGACGGTCCCTTGGTCTTCAGTTCCGGCATGGTGTCGCCCGGCACGGTATGGCAGGCGACGCAATGGTGCTCGGCCACCAGCTCGCGGCCGAGACGGAGCTTGTTGCCCGAGGCCAACGCGTCGTTGGCGGCGAAGCCGAGCTGGTTCAGCGGGATGGGCTGGATGAAGGAATCCTTGGGCTGCCAGTTCAGGCGCAGGAACGCGTCCCCTTCGGCGGGAGGGGTGAAGGTGGCCTTGAAGGCGTTTTCGCCCTTGTTCAGGCGGATCATCTCGCCGGTGGCGGACGCGCCGCCGGTGCCGGTCACGTCGAGCGCGGTCGCGCCGTTGATCTCCAACTTGAGCGCGCCGTTCAGGTCGGCCTGGAAGGCGTAGTTGCCGCGCAGATCAACGGTGATGTGGCCCTCGAAGGTGGCGGTGAACGGACCGGCCGGGAGGAACGGGCTGGGGGTGCCGCCCTTCGCCACGTAGAGCCAGACGTTGGGCGCGGTGGCGGTGTCCGAGCGGTCGCCCGCCGTGTAGGTCACGGTCACGCCGTGGACCGCGCCGCCGTCGGCGGCGAACACGGGCGAACTTCCGGCCAAAGAAACCGCCGCGATGGCGACGGACAAGATCTGGTTCTTCAAGCGCATAAAGTGTGTTGGGAACGGTGTGTCACCGTCGCCCTTTGGGCAACCCGCCATCGGGCGCCGAAAACGGCGCGCGGAACATAGCCGGAATCGGCCACCCGGGGTCAATGCCCGTCCACCAGTCGTGTGTGGGGCGGGGTTGGAGCTTTTCCCATCTTCCTCTTCGTCCGCCTCTTCGTCCCGGCAACGGGGCGAAGAGGAAGAGAAGGACGAGGATTCTTCCCGGTCTAAGGGTATCCCTTAGCCAAATAAGGGGCACCGGCAAAAAACGACTAGGGTTCGGCCCAATTGTTGGCGGGCGCTTGCAGGCCCTATTTTGGCTCCCGTCGAACAACACGGGACCAGCAAGAAAGGGCCAAGAACATGATGACCGAAAACCAGCTCGCCGATGCTCTCGCCAAGTCGCCGATCTACCGCGATTACGAGACCGCCTTCAACCAGGCCACCGGCCAGCCGCTGGCGCTTCGGCCGGTGGAGACCTGGCAGTTGCCCCACCACGGCCAGAAATCCGAAAACCCCTTCTGCGCGATGATGGCCTCCCGCAGCCGCTCGTGCTCCGCCTGCCTCCAGGTCCAGCAGGAGCTGGCCGAGTGCGCCAAGGATTGCGCCGCCTCCGTCACCTGCCCCGCCGGCATGACCGACACGGCCGTCCCCGTGAAGCTGGGCGAACGGGTCGTCGGCTACCTCCACACCGGCCAGATCTTCACCAAGCCGCCCACCGAGGAGATGTTCGCCAAGACCCTTGCGCTCGTCCGCCAATGGGGCCTGGCCGAACCGGAGGAGAAGCTCCGCGAGGCCTTCTTCAACACCCGCGTCGTCACCGGCAAGGAATACGACGCGGCCGTGAAGCTCCTCGCCATCTTCGCCGAGCACCTCTCGCTCGTGAGCAACCAGCTCACCGTGCAGCAGGAAAACGCGGAACCCCCGATGATCACCCGCGCCAAGGCCTACATCCACGAGCACCAGGAGGAGGAGCTTTCGCTCGGGCAGGTGGCCAAGGCGGTCAACTGCAGCCAGTTCTACTTCTGCAAGATGTTCCGCAAGCACACGGGCATCAACTTCACCGACTACGTCTCCCGCGTCCGCATCGAGCGGGCCAAGAACCTCCTGCTCAACCC
>CAMLMI010000096.1 GCA_946480965.1 uncultured Verrucomicrobiales bacterium
ACATCTTCATGGGCCAGACGGAGGCGCCCTTGGTCATCAAGCCCTACCTGGCCCGCATGACCCGCAGCGAGCTGATGTGCATGATGACAGGTGGCATGGCGACGATCGCCGGCGGCGTGGCGGCGGTCTATGCGGGCTTCGGCCAGGCGGCGGGCCACCCGGAACTGGCCGGCCATCTCCTCACCGCCTCGGTCATCAGCGCCCCGGCCGCGATGCTCTTCGCCAAGGTGATGCTGCCCGAGACGGAGGTCAGCGAGACGGGGGCCGGGGCCAAGGTGCCGGTGCAGAAGACCGCGTTGAACAGCATCGACGCTCTGTGCCACGGGGCGGGCGACGGCATCAAGCTGTCGATCAACGTGCTGGCCATGTTGATCGCGTTCGTGGCCGTGGTGGCGCTGGTGAACTGGCTGCTTGGCGCGGTCCAGCTTTGGTGCGGGGTGGCCCATCCGGTCACCCTGGAAATGCTCTTCGGCTGGATCAACGCGCCCTTCGCCTGGCTCATGGGCGTGCCATGGGGCGATTGCCAGACGGTCGGCGGAGTTCTCGGTCAACGGATCGTGCTCAATGAATTCGTCGGCTATCTCACGCTCACTTCCCCGGAAACCATCGTTTCGGACCGCGCGTTCATCCTCTCGACCTATGCGCTCTGCGGGTTCGCGAACTTCTCCAGCATCGCCATCCAGATCGGCGGCATCGGCGCGCTGGAGCCGTCGCGGCGGGGCGACTTGGCGAAGCTGGGATTGCGGGCGATGGTGGGCGGGCTGCTGGCCTGCTACCAGACGGCGGCGCTCGTCGGGCTCATCCTGTGAGCCTGTCCGGTGGCGATTGGGAAAATCCTTTTGCGGGTTCGGCATCTCTGCCTCAATCCGCCGAGACGTCATGAAAATCGCGGTCCGAGTGCTGATCTATCTCTTGCTGGTCGTTCTGGCCGTTTGGACCGGACGCGGGTTCATCGACAGTTTCCGCAGCGGCACCGGAGCGAGGGATTTGACGGAAGACGCCCTTCTCTCGACCGAAACCCCGCGCAGCGCGGCGTCGGAGAACCCCGCGCCCGACACCAATGCCGCTCCAACTGCGGCCGCCGGGACCAACCGGTTGTCCGAAGCCACGAACGTCGTCGCCTCAGCCACCACGAACGGCGGGCCCGTCGCCGCAGAAGCAGGTGCCACCAACACAGCGGCCCTCGCCGAGAACACCACCAACGCCCCGGCGGAAACAGCGGGAGCCGCGCCCACACCTTCGCGGGCGGAGAAAAAGAAGAAGGACGGCGGCAGCCTGATGGTCGCGTATCTCGGCGGCTTCGTGCTGAGCGTGGCCGCCCTGGGGCTGCTTGGCGCGCGGGACTTCTCCGCCTTCTTCGCGAACAAGAGCCTGGAATTTCTCTTCAACGACGACGGCAAGGGCGTGAAGAACCCGGAACTGGAAGCGGCCGAAGCCGTCTGGGCCTCCGGCGATCGCCTGGAAGCCATCCGCCTCATGCGCGACTACTACGAGCGCAATCCCCGCGAGGTCTTCGTCTCCCTACGCATCGCCGAAATCTACGAACAGGACCTTGGCAACTACCTCGCCGCCGCGCTGGAGATCGAAGAAGTCCTGAAGAAGAAGCTGCCGCCCGACCGCTGGGGCTGGAGCGCACTGCGTCTCTGCAACCTCTACTCGAAGCTCGACAAGTCCGACAAAGCCATCGCGCTCCTGCGCCGCGTCGCCGTCGAATACGCCCAGACCCCCGCCGCCGCCAAGGCCAGGAAGCGACTGGAGCAGGTCGATCCGGACTTCCTCGCCTCGCTCGCTCCGTTGCCTTCCGCCCCAGAAGCCGTCTCCGACGATTCCAAAGAGGCTCCCGCCCCCGAACAGGCGAAAAGCAACCTGCCTCCAGGCTTTCGCCCGAAGAAGTAGTCCGCAGTTCGGGTTGCCCCCTTCCATCTCCATGCGCTTCGCAAGATTGGCTCTTGCGCCGTGCAACTTTGTCCCGTGTCACACCCGGCAAAGGCCAGGGTGTCGCCTTCGTCATCTGGGGCAAGAGATCCGTGCCGTCACCTAACCCGCTTCCCACAAGTGGATTGAGACGGACGGCGGCGAAAATCGGGTGTTGCTTCGCCTTGGAGCCGAGACGGCATGGTTCAGGCTGATGGGAAGTGCGCAGCGGAAGAGCGTCCCGAGTGGGAAGTTCCCGGAAAGAAACTTGAAACAGTTTTTGCCCCCAGCGGTCCAAAGAGATACAAGGCTATGAAAACTCGCACTGCTCCAGCTCCCCGGGCTCGTTGTCGCCGGAACCCGGCGGTAGCAAGACGACGCCGCACCGCCGACAAAAAGACCGCTCCAGCACCGCTGGCGGAAGCCACGACCGCTCCGGCGGAACTGGTGGCCGTGGTCCCGACCGAACCCGTGCCGACGGTGCGGGAGGCCTATGACGGCAACACCGCGTTCAACCTTTACCTGCGCGAAATCGGCCGCACGCCGCTGTTGACTCCGGAAGAGGAGATCAAACTGGCCAAGCGCATCCGCAAGGGCGACAAGGCCGCCCGCGAACACATGATCAAGGCGAACCTCCGCCTCGTCGTGAAGATCGCCCGCGACTATGAGAACTATGGCCTGCCGCTGCTCGACCTCATCAACGAAGGCAACATGGGCCTGATGAAGGGCGTGGAGCGCTTCGATCCCCGCAAGGGCGCCAAGCTCTCGACCTACGCCGCCTGGTGGATCAAGCAGTCGATCAAGCGCGCCTTGGCCAACCAGTCCAAGACCATCCGCTTGCCGGTCCACGTCGTGGACAAGCTGTTCCACCTGCGCAAGGCCTCGGCCAAGCTCCAGGAGATCCTGGGGCGCGAACCGAGCAACGAAGAGCTGGGCGAGGAGCTGAATCTCCCGCCGCGCAAGGTTGCCCGCTTACGCGAAGCCTCGGTCACTCCGACGTCGCTTGAAGCTCCGCTGGGCAACGACGACGACTCGAACCGCGTGGCCGACGTGGTGGCGGATGCCAACGCCGACACGCCCTATGAGGAGCTCGAGGAGAAGACCAACACCTCGATGATCCGCGAGCTGGTCGCCACGTTGCCGCCGCGCGAGCAGGACATTCTCCGCCAGCGCTTCGGCCTGGATGGCGACAACGAGAAGACCCTCGAAGAAGTCGGCGAACAATACGGCCTGACCCGCGAACGCATCCGCCAGGTGCAGAACGTCGCGTTGAACAAGCTGCGCCGGAAGATCGAGGATTTGGAGACGGTCAGCGTGGCGGAGTGATCTGCCGCTGCGACGAGGCTCCAAACAGAACGAGCGCCGGAACGAATCCGTTCCGGCGCTTTTTCATTTCAGCGTCAGCCAGGCTTGGAGCGGGAAGTGGTCGCTCGGGAACGGCGGCTGTCCCGAACCAACGACGATCTCGGTGGCGCGGACGGACGCGAGATGGCGTCCCAAGATCCAATCGATCCTCTCGCCGCTACGCTTCGGGGTCGCAAAGCCGTTGAAGGTGTCGAAGTCCTCATTCCGTCGCTCACCGGCCAGCTTCCAGGTGTCGGCCAGGCCGGTGCCTTCGAGCAGCAGATCGTAGGGCAAGCTGTCGCCGCCCGCGGCGTTGAAGTCGCCGATCAGCAGCAGAGGGATTTCGGGTTTCAACTTGGCGATGCGTTCGCGGATCAGGCGCGCGCTCTTTTCGCGGGCGACGGGCAGCGCGTGGTCGAAATGCGTGTTCCACGCATGGAACTCGCGTCCGCTGCGACGGTCGCGGAACCGCACCCACGTCACCATCCGGCGGTTGCTGTTGCCCCAGGTGGAGGAGCCGATGACTTCCGGCGTGTCGCTCAGCCAGAAGTGTTCGAATTCCAGCGGCTCCAAACGTTCGCGCCGATAGAAGACCGCCATGAATTCGCCCCGGCTGCCGCCATCGCGGCCCACGCCGATCCAATCGAAGTGCGGCTGATCGGCCGCGAAGTCACGGAGCTGGGGATAGAGTCCTTCCTGGGTGCCGATCAAATCCGGCGCGGTCTGGTCGATCAGAGCCTTCATCAACGGCCGCCGCGTCGGCCAGGCATTCGGGCCCGTCGCGCTGGCGTAGCGGAGGTTGTAGGTCATCACGTTCAGCTCCTGGGACGACGAAGCCGGTGTGGCCGTTTCCGCCGCGAGAAGCGGACGGGAAACGGAACCGACAAAGGCGGTGGCGGCCAGGGTTCCGAGGAATCCGCGTCGAGTCTGGTTCATGGAAGTGGAGCTGGGTGGACGGTCGTTGGCGCGCGCTATTCATCCGCATCGGAAGCCGCGCCTTTGCGGGAACCGGTGTCGGCGCAGACACCGCGCTTGGAGGCGGCGACGAAATCGAGCAATTGGGCGACGACGGGCTCGTGCCCGACCTCTGCCCGCGCGGCGGCGACGGCTTCGCCCCAGCGGCGGCCGGAGCGGAACACGCGATGATAGGCGGTCTTCAAGGCGAGGCGTTGCGCCGCCGTGAAACCCGCGCGCCGCAGCCCGATGATGTTGAGCCCGGCGATGCCGTTGTTCCCCTTCGCGATGCAGAAGGGCGGCAGATCCTTGCTGAGGCCGGAACCGCCCTGCATCAGGGCCAGCGTGCCGATGCGGACGAACTGGTGGACCATGCAGGTGCCGGAGATGAAAGCCCGGTCCGCCACGGTGACGTGGCCGCCGAGGAGCGCGCCGTTGGCGAGGATCACATGGTTCCCGACGCTGCTGTTGTGGCCCACGTGGCTGCCGGCCATGAAGAGGTTGTTCGAGCCGATCACGGTGTCTTCATCCAGCCGGTTGGAGCGATGGATGGTGACGTGTTCGCGGAAGACATTGGCGTCGCCGATGCGCAGGCGCGTGGGTTCGCCGTGGTATTTCAGATCCTGCGGAGCATCGCCGATCACGCAGCCCGCGTGAAAGACGTTGCCCGTGCCGATGGTCGTATGGCCGGTCAAATACGCGCCGGGACCGACGCGACAACCGGCCCCGAGCACCACGTCGCCGTCAATCACGGCATGTGGGCCGATCCGGGCAGACGGATCAATCTGGGCACGCGGATCGACGACAGCGGTCGGATGAATCATCGCGGGCGACGGTAACGAAGCGAGCCGGACGGGAAACGGAAAACCTCGCGGCATCCGGCCGAAACGGGCGGCGCGGCGCGGAGGATCATTTTCTTTGCCGGGTCCGGGGCTTGCTGCACAGTTCGCGCGAAACTATGTCCGGCCGCCCGACACGCGTGTTGTTCGTCGATGACGACCCCGACTTTCTGCAACTGGTGCCCCAGTTGGCGGCGGAGATGATGGGGGCGTCGTGGCAGGTGCTGGGCGCGCCCGGTTCCAGCGCCGCCTTGGCGCTGCTCCAGCAGCAGTCGGTCGATCTGCTGGTGATCGACATCCACATGCCGGTGGTGGACGGCCTGCAATTCCTCAAGCTCCTCGGCCGGAAATTCCCCGATCTGCAAAAGGTCGTCCTGACCGGCGACTACACCGGCGCGTATCGCGACGCCTGCCTGGATGGTGGCGCGGAGCTGTTCCTGGAAAAACCGCGCGATCCCGGCGGTTGGCGCAGCATCTTCGCCACGCTCGGTGAGCTGGCGAAACTGCGACCCGAAGAAGGGTTTCGCGGAGTGCTCCGCAAGGTGGGCCTGGGCGACGTGCTCCAGATGGAGTGCCTGGCCCGCAATTCCTCCGTGTTGGAGATCAGCACCGGCGGAGCCAAGGGCAGGATCTACATCGAGGTCGGCCAGATCATCCACGCGCACGTCGGCGAACTGGTGGGCGAACCGGCCTTCAACCGGCTGATGGCGCTGTCCGGCGGCGAGTTCAGCCTCCAGCCTTTCGTCGAGCCGGAGGAACGCACCGTCGGCGGCAGCTGGGAATCGTTGCTGATGGAGGCGGCGCAGCAGCGCGACGAGAAGGCGCCGGAGCCGGTGGTCACTGCCCCGGCGGATGGCGGACTGGACAACGAGATGCTCGCGGCGCTCCAGGCGGCCGAGGCGGAAACGGGCCAGACCGAATTCTTCCGCAGGGAAGGCGCCGCCCCGGCCTTGACCGAGGGCACGCGACTGAAACCGACAGTGGAGGAGTTCATCGTGTGCTCGAACCAGGGCGACGTGCTCCATGAATGGCAGTGTCCGAACAGCAACGGGCGGATCGACTTCCTGGAAATGGTTTCGCAGAAGGCCAAACAACTGGCGCATGGGCTGCCGCTGGGGGCGTTCGAGCGGATGGACTGCACCGAGCGCAAGTCACGGGTGCTGGTGCAGGCCGAGGCGGATCGAGGGCTGTTCCTGCGGATGGGCTACGCGGCCGTTCCGCATCCGGAAACGAGGGGATGAAGGCGACGTTGAATCTCTGGCTCTCCCAGAACCTCGGCATCCACGGCGTGCTCGCGGGCGGGCTGCGCTACGCCGACGGCCGGGCCTTTTCCCAGACTTTTTCCACGGCGCTGCCCCAGCCCGCGTGCGACAACGCGCTGCGCGTGCTCGTGGACATCTTCCGCCTGCTCCAGGCCCAGAAGCTGCCCGGGGAAAAGACCCGCATTACCTACGAGAACGCCGTGCTGCACGCCGCCCGGCGCAAGGACGGCACCTGCCTGGGCGTCTTCACGCTGAAGGACGAGAACGACTTCGACGGCGAGGCGATGGCGCGGTTGCTGGACGACTTCCTCGCGCTGCCCGCGAACGACCCGTCCGGAACCGTTTCTTGACCGGCCGGGGGCGACTGGTAGCTTCGCCGCCGTGAACCGCAGCTTTCGATTTAGCGCCTGGTATTGGGCGGGCTTTTCCAGCCCGGCCGCCTGCGCCGTTTCGTGAGCACTTGATCCGCACTCCAAAGACTCCGATGCCGCAGGAACTCCTCCTGCGGTTTTTTTGTGGGGAGTTTCGGCGGCAGGAAAGAATCCCATGATCGTCGTTCTCAAACCCAAAATCAGCCGCAAGGACGAACTCGCCGTCCTCAAGGAAATCAAACGCCTCGGCTACAAACCCCACGTCATGCGGGGCGTCGCCCGCACCGTCATCGGCGCCATCGGCGACGAGCGGAAAAACCAGAGCCTGGAGACCCTGACGACCTTCCCGCAGGTCGAGAGCGTCATGCCCGTGCAGAAGCGCTTCAAACTCGTTAGCCGCGAAGCCCATCCCTCCAACGCCACCATCGCTTTGCCCAACGGCGTCGTGATCGGTGGCGACAAGGTCGTCATCATGGCCGGGCCATGCTCGGTCGAGAGCGAGAAGCAGCTTCTCACCACTGCCCATGCCGTGGCCAAAGCCGGAGCCACCGTGCTTCGCGGCGGCGCGTTCAAGCCCCGCACGTCGCCCTATGAGTTCCAGGGCTTGGGCGAAAAGGGCCTCAAGCTCCTGGCCAAGGCCCGCAAGGAGACCGGTTTGGCCGTCATCACGGAACTCCTCTCCGAACAGCAGGCCGAGATGGTCGCGGAATACGCCGATATCCTCCAGATCGGCGCCCGCAACGCGCAGAATTTCCAGCTCCTCATCGCCGCCGCCAAGACCGGCAAACCCGTCCTGCTCAAGCGCGGCCTCTCCATGAAGATCGAGGAATGGCTCTTGGCCGGCGAATACGTGCTGGCGAACGAGAATCCCAATCTCCTCTTCTGCGAGCGCGGCATCCGCACCTTCGAGACCTACACCCGCAACACGCTCGACCTGTCCACGATTCCCATCATCAAGAAGGAGTCGCACTGCCCGATCGTGATCGATCCCAGCCAGGGCGCGGGCCGCAGCGATCTTGTCTTCTCGCTCTGCAAAGGCGCGGTGGCGATGGGCGCGGACGCCTTGCTCATCGAAGTGCATCCGAATCCGGCCGAAGCCTGGAGCGACGGCGCCCAACAGGTCTCGCTGGAAGGCTTCGCCAAGCTGATGGACGAACTGAAGCCGTTCATTGCGGCGGCGGGGCGCAGCTAAAACGCTTCCGATTTCGTTAACGATAATTTGAGACTCGTTGGTGCAGGATAACGGGAAAAATCATGGAGAAGGAAGGTTGACGGGCGATTTGCCGTCGATTTAGCGTTTGCCCGCAACAAGAGGTTTTTACCTCGGTTCCTCCTCAGACCGGCGTCAAGTTTTCGGCTTGGCGTCGGTTTTTTTTGGTCCCGCCCAAGGAAACAGCTTCAGCAGCGCGGGCAAAAAGGTCAGCGCCACAACCATGCAGGTGGTCACACCCACCGACATGACAAAGCCGAGGCTGGAAATGCCCTGGTGATCCGCCACCAGCAGGCTGCCGAAACCCGCCACCGTTGTCAGTCCCGAGACCAGCACCGCCTTGCCCGTGCTCTTGGCCAAGAGGGCCGGGTTCCGTTCCTCCGCGTAGCGGTTGAGGATGTGGATGCCGTTGGTCACGCCGATGCCCACGACCAGCGGGAGGGTCATCACGTTGGCCGGGTTGAAGTGGAGCCCGCGCCACCCCATCAGGCCCACCATCCACAGGAAACCCATCCCCACGGGAACGAGCGCCAGCGCCAGGCAGGACAGGGAGCGGAAGTGGACAAGCACCATCGCGGAAATGGCCGCGAGAGAATACCAGGCCGCCTTTTCGTAGCTCTCCCGCAGCAGCGAGGTGTATTCGAGCAGCTGGACCGGCGTGCCCGTGATCGACGGGTTCACCGTGCGCAGCTCGTCCACGAACTCCTTCTGCGGCTCCCGTTCCCACACGTTCTTCTTCGGATAGACCATCAGCAGGTGTTTGCCGGTGCGGCCCACGAAACGGTCGCGCAGGGATCTGGGCAGGTCGGCGGCGGTCAGCGGGGAGTCCGCGTCCTGGTCCCGCAGGGCGGCGAAGGTGTTGCGGAGATCGGCGAAAAGCGCCGTCTGGAGCTCGGAGATCTTCAGCGCGGCGTCCGGGGTGCGCTCGTCGTTCAGGCGCACGCGGAGATCCTCCACCGCGCGGATCAGCGCCTCGACCTCGGCGAGGAGTTCCGGCTTCCGGGTCCGAACCTCCTCGGCCACCAGCCCGAGATAGCCGCGGAAGGACCAGAGCGTGCGGCTGAGGTCGTGCAGGTTGACCGGGGCGGGGTCCGGCGGGGCGAAGTGGAGATCCCGCACCAGCGACTTGATCTCCCGCACGCGGGCCAGCTTGGCCTCTTGGTCCACGCCGAGGTAGGCGGACATCGACTCCACGCCGAGCACGCTGGGCAGACGCTTGAACCGGGCCTCGAACTCGCGCGCCTCCTCCAGCGTGTCGGCCGCCATCACGCCGAAGATCACCGACTTGTCGGCCGAATGGATCAGCTTCTTCTGGAACACCACCGCCGGGAGCCCGGCCGACTGCATGTTCAGCAGGTTGTAGTCGAAGGTCACGTGGCGCGCCCCCGCGACCGCCAAGACCGTCAGGGCCAACGCCAGGCCCGCCGTCAGCCAGGGGCGTTCCAGCCACAGCCGCTCCACCCGGGCCCGGTGGTCCGCAGGCGGACGCTCGTGGTCGATCACGTTCTGCCGGCCGCGCAGCAGCATGGCGGGCAGCATCGTCATCATCGGCACCAGCGACAGCAGCAGGCCGCCGCCGCAGATGATGCCCATCTCCTGGATGCCCTTGAAGTCGGTGAAGCCCATGGCGAGGAACGCCGCCGCCGTGGTCAGCGCCCCGGTGAAGACGCCCATCCCCGTGTTCACCACCGCCAGGCGCATGGCTTCCTCCTCGTCCCGGCCCCCGCGCAATTCCTCTTCGTAGCGCGTCACCAGGTGAACGCCGAAGTCGATGGCCAAGCCGATGAGGATCGGCACGAAGACGATCGTCAGGATGTTCAGGTGCCCCACCACCAGCGTGGTGAACCCCATCGTGTAGCCCACGCCCACGACGAGCGCCGCCACCGTCTTGAGCGGACGGCCCGTTTCCCGGTAGCCGAGGATGAAGATCAGCGCGCAGCCCACGAACGACAGCACCGACGCCTGGGTCGAGTCCTTCTGCGACTGCGCCATCTCGTCCACCTCCAGCACCGGTTCGCCGGTGAAGCCGACGTTCACCCCCGGCACCTCCACCTGCGTCTCGGCGATGAGCTGCCGCATCCGCAGCACGGCCGGGCGGTTCAGCCTGGCGCTGTGCGCGCGGGCGCTGACGAGGTAGAGCTGTCCGTCGGCGAAGGTGATATACGAGGCCTTCTCCGCCTCCTTGCCGCCGCCGAAGAGCGCCTGCACGCCGGGCGAAGGCGGCACGCCGGGACGCTCCAGGGCCTCCCGCGACTCCTCCAGGATGCGCCGCAGCGCGGGCAACGCGCCGATCAGCGCCTCGTTCTCCGCGTTCGCCTCCCGCGCGGCCGAGCCGAACTGCCGGTTCACCATCTCGAAGAGCGAGACCAGGTTCGAGGTCTGGAGGAAATGGCCGATGAACGGACGGAAGGCCTCCAGCTGCTTCTTCAGTCCGTCCAGGTTCTCCTCCGGGGCGAAGAGCAGGGCCTTGCGCCCCATCATCCGCAGGTCGCCCTTGTAGAACACGTCGGCGAAGAGGTTCGTCTCCGATTCCAGCCGCGCGCCCAGCCGCTCGACGAACTGGCGGTTCCGCGAGAGCGACTCGCTCTCCACCACCACCACCATGTCGTTCTGCGCGGGGAACTCCTTTTTGAAGTCGAGATAGATCCGGTGGTAGTGCTTGTCCGCCCCCACCAGGTCCGAGCGGTCGGTCTGGAACCCCAGCTTCGCCACCGTGAACCACACGCAGAGCCCGAAGAGCAGCACCTGGCCCCAGATCCAGGGTGCCCGGTGCCGGAACACGTGGTCCGCCAGCCACCCCAGCCCGCGCGCCACCGGCGAATCGAAGGATGCGGCTTTCTCGGGGGGGAGATTCATCGTCAGCGTGGCGCGTTGCGGGAACCGGGTCCGGTTCAGGCCGGCTCGGGCAGCTCCGCGTTGGAATAGATCTCCTTCACGTCGTCGTGTTCTTCCAGGAGGTCGTGCAGCGTCTGGTAGGCGGCGATCTGCGCCGGGTCGTTCAACGGAGCGGTCAACGTGGCAATGGAAGCCACTTCCGCCACTTCGCAATGGATGCCTTTCGCTTCGATCGCCTTGTGGACGGGTTCGAACTGCGCGGGTTCGGTCAGGATCTCGTAGCCGTGTTCGTCCGCCTTGAAGTCCTCCGCCCCCGCCTCCAGCGCGATCTCCATCAGGGTGTCCTCTTGGGCCGACTCGCGCGCCACGACGATCTGGCCCTTCTTGTGGAAGAGCCGGCTGACCGCGCCGGCGGCGGCGATGGTGCCGCCGTTCTTCGCGCAGATGCTGCGCAGTTCGGCGGCCGTGCGGTTGCGGTTGTCCGTGCTCAGCTCCACCAGCAGCGCCACTCCGCCCGGCCCGTAGATCTCATAGACCAGGTCCTCATAGACCGTGGTGTCGCCCTCGCCCGTGGCGCGCTTGATCGCGCGGTCGATGTTGTCGGCCGGCACGGAGGATTGCCGCGCCTTCAGCACGGCGGCCCGCAGGCGCGGGTTCAAGTCCGGGTCCGCCCCGCCGATCTTGGCGGCGACGAAGATCTCCTTGGACAGCTTGGCGAACATCTTGCCGCGCTTGGCGTCGATGGCGCCCTTGAAGGTCTTCACCTTCGCCCATTTGGAATGTCTGGCCATGTCGTTGAACGGTTCTTTGCCTCGGGAACCACGTCCCGCTCTCTCAATCGCACTCTGAATCTTGATCGTAATCTTCCGCTCGATCCTACGCTCAAGCCCGCTCCACGAACACCGCCGTGCCGTAGCACAGGACTTCCGTGACGCCGGCCGCGATCTCGTTCGCGTCGTAGCGCACGCCGACGACCGCGTTCGCGCCCAGTTGCGCCGCGTGCGCCAGCATCTGCTGGAACGCGTCGTCCCGCGCCCGTTCGCACAGCTCGGTGTAGATCGAGATGTTGCCGCCGAAGATCGTCTGGAGCGACGCGCCCAGATTGCCGATCACCGACCGCGACCGCACCACGATGCCGCGCACGACGCCCATCGAACGGACAATGCGGTGCCCCGGCAGTTCAAAGGCCGTCGTGGTCATCGCGTGCGTATCGCTCATGGTCCGGCGATTCAAACGAAGCCCGCTGCGGGGCAGAAAGGAAAATCATCGGCCCAGCCGGGAGGGGGCGGGTGTGGATGATCTGCTGCCACGCGCAAACCAACCTTTGACAGACCGCCCGCCGCCCGACATATCCGGCGCATGGACCCCAAGGAAGCGCTCGTCGCCCTCAACATGATCGAGCACGTCGGCCCCGTCCGCCTGCGCAAGCTGCTCGAACATTTCGGCGATGCCCCGTCCATCCTCGCCGCCTCCCGCCAACAGCTCCAGCTCGTCCACGGCATCGGCGAGGAAGTGGCCGAAGCCATTTGCTCCTGGGAAAAGGACGTCGATCTCGCCGGCGAGATGAAGCGCATCGAGGAGTTCCGTTGCACCATTCTCACCCAGGACGACGAACTGTATCCGCCCTCGCTCAAGGAGATCTACGACCCGCCCATCGTCCTCTACGTGAAGGGCGAACTCTCGACCAAGGACAGGCTCGGCATCGCGCTCGTCGGTTCCCGCATGGTCACGCCCTACGGCACCGACGTCGCGCGCAAGCTCGCCTACCAGCTCGCCCACATCGGCGTCACCGTCGTCAGCGGAGGCGCGCGCGGCATCGACACCGCCGCGCACCAGGGCGCGCTCCAAGCCAAAGGCCGGACCCTTGCGGTGCTCGGCACCGGCATCAACCTCGTCTTCCCGGCGGAGAACCGGGACCTCTTCCACCGCATCGTCGAGAGCGGCGGCGCGCTCATCAGCCAGTTCCCCTTCAACCGCAAGGCCGACAAGCAAACCTTCCCCATCCGCAACCGCATCGTCGCCGGCATGACCCTCGGCACCGTGGTGGTGGAGGCCAACCTGACCAGCGGCGCGCTCATCACCGCCAACATGGCCACCGACTACGGCCGCCAGGTCTTCGCCGTGCCCGGGCGCATCGATTCCCCGCGCAGCAAGGGCTGCCACGAATTGATCAAGAAGGGCGCGAAGCTCTGCGAAGGCGCGGAGGACATCCTCAGCGAGTTCGAATACCTCTTCCCCTCCAGCAACCGTCCCGCCAGCGCCGCCGAGACCGGCGAACTCCCCACCATCGCCCTGAACGACACCGAGCAACGCCTCTACGATCTGCTCAGCGACACCGAAACCGGCATCGACGACCTCATCCAACGCAGCGGCCTCCCCAGCCCCACCGTGTCCGTGACGCTGCTGGGCTTGGAGATGAAGCGGCTGGTGAAGCAACTGCCGGGGAAGCTGTTTGTCCGGAACCGATAGCCTTTCGAGCTAGTAGGACAATGCCCGAAGTTTCAGAAGCCCCCTCTTGGAGGCCGCATGGTTTCGATGAGTATCAAGCATCGTCTTAAACTCGTTCTTCAAGCCTTTGGCCATCGTGGAGACCGTTGAATCAGCGTCGTTCGCCAACTCGTCGAGGAAGAAGGTGCTGATCAATGCCCGTCGCCGTTGTCTTGTGAACGTGCTAGGGTTCCCGCTCAGCAACTCCTTCGCAAACAGAAGAAGGTTCAATTTTCCGGTGGAGCTTGTTTGGGCCAGAAGCGAGCGGGTGGACTTGTCCAAGTTCAATGACGGACTTGGTTCTTCCGACAGGAGGCTAGACCGGTCAAACAGCGTCTCGATCGCAGCACTTCGTTGGAAAGAATTCGTTGCAGCCAAGCCGAGCGCGAACTCCTCCATGCCGTGCGGCCCAGCATTCCAAAGCGCCCCATAGAAAATTGACCAGAGTCCTTTCTTGTCCGGGTAACGCTGTATTCTTGAACGGATGGCCGCAACGGTCTCCGCCGGGCGATGCCGAATCGCAGCCAGCGTCGCGAGCAGTTCGTCTTGTTCCTCGGATTCGTCGTTGGGATCGAGCTGTGGCCAGATCATGGCTCCGGCTGATTCGGCTTCCGATCCCCAGCCGTCCAGAAGGTGGCGGGCGTTGGAACGATACTCCGAGGAAGCATTGGTCAATGCGAAGGCCAGATAGGGAATTCCGCCGGCGCCAATACGATAAATGGAGACCTCTGCAAAACGGATGAACGGGCTGCGGGGATGAGTGGTCGGAGAAGGGC